>JAGVAO010000194.1 GCA_020060235.1 Anaerolineales bacterium
ACCACGATGTTCCCGGCAAAGCCTTCGTGGATTTCGTAGAACTGGCCGTTGTCCACGATTTTATACAGGATTTCCTTGACGTCGTAAGGCTTGTTCGGCTCTTCCGGGATGCAGGTATCCAGGCTTTCATCGGCGCGCAGGGGGTCGTCGCCGGTCTGGATGAAGGGCGCATCCTCCATATTGTTCTGTGGCAGGTAGCCGAGCAGTTTGCGGATGAGGTAGAGCGTATCGGCTTCGCTGTCGGCGGCGACGTGGCAGACGCCCGATTTCTCGGCATGGACGCTGGCCCCGCCCAGGTCTTCGAATGAGACTTCCTCGTGGGTGACGGTCTTGACCACATCCGGCCCGGTGACGAACATGTACGAACTGTTGCGGGTCATGAAGATGAAATCGGTCAGGGCGGGGGAATACACCGCGCCGCCGGCGCACGGCCCCATGATGGCTGAAATCTGCGGGATGACGCCGCTGGCCAGGGTGTTGCGCAGGAAGATTTCGCCATACCCGGCCAGCGAGACAACGCCCTCCTGGATGCGCGCGCCGCCCGAGTCGTTCAACCCGATGATGGGCGCGCCATTCTTCATGGCCATGTTCATGATTTTTAAGATTTTCTCGGCATGGACTTCGCCCAGCGAGCCGCCAAAGACGGTGAAATCCTGGGCGTACACGTAGACCAGACGTCCGTCGATTGTCCCCCAGCCGGTGACAACGCTGTCGCCGGTGTACTTTTGCTTTTCGAGGCCGAAGTCATGGGTGCGATGGACGACAAAGGCATCCACCTCGCGGAAGGAGCCTTTGTCGAGCAGCAGGTCGATGCGCTCGCGGGCGGTCAGTTTGCCGCGCTTGTGCTGGGCTTCGATGCGTTCTGCGCCGCCGCCCAGGCGCGACTGGCGTTTCTTTTCACGTAGTTTTTGAATGCGCGGATTTTCGCTCATTCTGTCTCCTTGGTAAATAGGGCTTGGGTATCGGGCGAACGCCAGAGCAGCAAGAGTACCAGCAGGAAGAGGGTGGAGAAGACTGCGCTAAAAACGAGATTCGGCGCAGGGCTTTGCTGGATGAATAAACGGTCTGCCCAGTACCACACCCAATACAACACAGAAATTCCGATTCCGGCACGCGCGGAATGCCGCCAACCTTGCAGGATTTTTACCGATAAGAAAATCCCGGCCAGCGACCAGGTTGCCCCGCTGACCAGGATGTAAGCGGCGGGCGCGCCGTACTCGACCAGCACTGGCCAGTCAAGCAGGGCGCGCGCCGCGCGCAGGAGGTTCCAGAGTGTGTAAAAAATCAGCACAGCGCTGAGCAGCCCAAGCTGGAAGGTGGCTTTGCTCATCCACTACTCCCCCGGCGGGCTGAAGCGCAGGATTTGCTTGTTGCCGTAGAAGGGTAAGCCGGGAACTTCTTCGACCCAGCCCTGGAACTGGAAACTGTAGGGCGCGGTCGAGAGCAGCAGGTAGGGGTTGGCAAAGACATAATCCATACCGGAATTTTCATATAAGTATTGCGGGGCCTGGTTGGCCTGCAAGGCTTTGAAATAGGGATAGCTGTTAATCAGCCCGTCCATGTTGACGATGATACGGTCTTTGATGTAATAGCCGACATTGCCGCCGCCGGTCATGCCGATGACCGCGCCGGGTTCGGTGTTCTCTTCGAGCAGAGTCAGCACGTCCATATAGGCCGCTTGGCTGGCCGGGGCGTAGGTCATGCGATTGACAATCGTGGTGGTCAGCCCCCAGGCCAGCCAGGCGCAGCCCAACAGCGATAGCGCCCAGGCGAAGGCTTTGCCGCTCTGTTTCTGGCGGATGCGAACTGTCGCAAGGTCAGCGAACAGGGCCAGCCCGATGACGATGAACAGCATTTGCATCGTCCAGTACCAGTCGTGGCGGGCAGCATAGGGCATGGCCCCGTAAAAGGTGGTATGCAGCCCGGCAGAAATTCCCAGCGGAATCAGGCCGAGCAGGGCGACGGCGCGGACGGCTTTCTGGCGGTTGAGCGCGACCAGGGCGATGGACATTGCGACGAGGACGGCGAACACGGCCCAGAAATCGAAAGGTGTTTGTTCTGCCAGGCTTTGCAGCGGCGAGAAGAGCAATCCCCACGAATTGCTGTGCTGCGGGTCGAGGCCGAAGACATCCAGCAGCGATTTGGCTCCTCCGCCGTAGGCGTTGCTGCCCAGGCTGCCCCACCAGCGTTTGATTTGCCCCGAAACGGGCATAAACGTCCCGAACAGGGCGCGGTTGATGAGCATATACGCGCCCAGTGCCAGGGCCGCAAGCCCGTAGTAGGCCAGTCCGCGCTCGAGCCAGACGCGCCAGTTGCGGCGCAGGGTTTCCAGCGGAGAATCCGTTTCGCTCAACGGCGAGGCAGGCCAGGGGGAGAGGGCTGCATACCCCCAGCGTGAGAGCAAGACCCAGGCCAGCATCCCGCCCAGGTAGTAGAGCGGCACGGCGCGCGGGACGGGAATTCCCAGGCTGCCGGATACGAGGCTGAACCCAGCCAATAGCACTGCGCTGCCGCCAACGGCAATTGCGGCGCGGCGCAACAATTGGAGGGGCGGGATGCCTTTGGGGTGCTCGTACAGGCCGACAAAGTAAAACGCCAGGCTCTGGACGACGAAGGCAAGGCCAAAGGTCAGGGTGGCGCTGTCGGCAAAGTCTGCCAGGTAGATTTGCAGCCCGGCGCGCTGGATGAAGGCCGCCACCAGCAAGCCAAATGTGACCAGCATGTCGGCAGGCAGCAGGGCGCGGATGGGCCTGCCACGAAAGATGACCCATACCCCGACGATGAGCAACAGGTAGATGGTGTCAAGACGGCTGAAAAGGGCAAACAGGGAAACCAGGGCGATGACGAACATTTCTTTGCGCGTAGTCAATCTGTCTGGCGAGGCTTCTGCGTCCTTTTGCAACTCGTATTTCTGCAAAACGGTCAGCAGCGTCACCACCGCAAGCGCAACGATGCCGTTTTCCATGCCCTGCTGGGTGATGGTGCTGTGAATGGTGGTATCGAAGGCCCAGAAGGCGGCGGCCAGCAGGGCGATTGGCTCGGCAACCACCCGCCGCAGCAGCCTGAAGAGCAATATCGAGGTGGCGGCGCTCAGGGCCGCCATGACCAGCGTCAGCAGGCGCAGGGGCAAAATCAGGTCGAAACGGGCCAGCGAAAATATGGGGATGTTCGCCACCAGCCAGAGCGGATGATAACCGTTGGTCGGATTGATGCCGTCGAGGGTCGAGCCGCGCCCTTCCGAAATGTTCTGGGCAACCTTAAAGTAGTAATAAGCGTCGTCGCGGGTGAACCAGCGTTGGGGGAAGTTTTGCGCCGTCGAAAAGGCGGCGTAAAGGTGCGTTCCCATGACAATCAATATCAGGGTAATTTCAAACCAGTGCAGGCGTTTCATAAATGCGTTGAGTTTCCTTTTTTGTATGCGTTATTCAATTCGGTACTCGAGTTTTCGATATTCGATAATTCGATATTCGTTTTACTGCTCCCAAAACGCTATTCTCGAATATCGAATTTCCATCATTCAATATCCAGTGTAATTTTGCCCATTTGCGCGCCGCTTTCGAGACGCTGCTGGGCGGCGCGAGCCTCGCGCAGGGGATAGGCGCGGTCGAGGGCGACCTTGAGTTTACCATTAGTAACCAATTCCATCACTGCCGCAAAGTCGGCCAGTGTTCCCATTGTCGAGCCAAGGATGCTGATGTGCTTGCCAAAAATATAGCGGTTGTCAATCTCGAACTTTGGGCCGCCGGTATTGCCGACGGTCAGCAACTTTCCGCCTTTGGAAAGGGCGCGCAGGGTGAGCGGGAAGGTCGTGCCGACGTTGTCGACCGCAATCGCTGCGCCCCGTTTGTTGGTGGCCGTGTAAACGGCTTTGCTCCAGTCTGCTTCCTTCTCGCGGTCAACCAGGATGTCGGCCCCGAGCGATTCGGCCAGGGCCAGTTTTTCCCGTCCCGCCCCGACGACGATGACCTGCGCCCCGAAATGTTTGGCAATCTGGATGCTGGCCGTGTTGACCCCGCCCGAAGCCCCAATCACCAGGACGCTTTGCCCGGCTTCCAGCCCGGCGCGGACGACGAGCGAGTGCCAGGCCGTCAGGTAGACCAGTCCCGCCGCCGCAGCGGTGTGGAAGTCGAACCCATCCGGCAAACGGAACAACTGGCGCGCAGGCAGGCTGATGTATTCGGCATACGTCCCGCGCATGGTTTCGCCGAGCAGGTTCCAGCGGCGGCACAGGTTGTCGCGCCCGGCCAGGCAGAAATCGCATTCGCCGCAGCCGAGGTTGGAGTTGATGGCGACCCGCTCCCCGACTCTCCATCCGCTGACGCCTTCGCCCAGGGCAGCTATCTCCCCGGCCCCGTCCGCGCCGGGGATGTGGGGATACTCCAGCCGGATGCCCGGCCAGCCCTGCCGTACCCACAGGTCGAGCCGGTTGAGGGCCGCCGCGCGCAAGCACACCAACACCTCGCCCGGCCCCGGCTCAGGGGTGGGGAAGTCGGCATATTCGAGCACTTCCGGCCCGCCGTGTTGGTGGAAGAGGATGGCTTTCATGGGCTATTCCCAGTAACGGTGAAGTCGATAGCGGTTGCGTCCATGTTTTGTGTACCAAGCCAGTTGACCAGCCCTGCTGTTTCAGTGTAGGAAATCCACCAGCGGTAATACCCTGCCGGCAGGCCGGGCAAGTATGTGTAACTGGTTTTATCACCATCCAGCGGTTCAGATGTAAAAATGGTTACCCAGGGGTCGGCATCCTCGGGGTTATATTCAGCGCTTGGGGAAATTATGAAGGCGTCCAGGAAAACACTGAATTGCGGGTCTGTCCCATAAGTCCGGCTGGCGGTAAGGATGTGGGTGCCTTTCTCGAGGAAATATGGTCCGATATTTTCCCATATCCATTTGTTGAAATTTTCTTCACCACCCTTTGAGATTTCAACGGGGAGATTTGAATTGAGCGTCAGGTAGTTGACCTGGTCATTAATTACCCGGCGATACGTTCGTACCCAGATGGTATATTCTCCGGGTTCTTCTATTTCAAATGAGATTTGCGCATCTCCGGCGTTGAAATTGTCTGTCAGGTAGCCTGTTCCTGAAAACTCAGTAGCATGTTTATCTTCCGGGTACCAGCCATCGGCGGTCATGTATTCTGCCTCTAGACGGATGAGTCCTCTAAGCAAAGACTGGATGGTGATTTGATATTTAGCGTCTTTGCTGGTAGTGCTCCAGCTCATAGCAATTGGTTGGCCTGCTGGCAAAACATCTCCCCTCGCCGGCGCAATGGACTGCGGCTCTGCCATGCTAAAACATGCCGGGGATTGGATGCGGGAAATGGTATATTTTTCGAAATGTTTTGTCTCTGTTTTGCTGTGGTTTGGGTAGCAGGTCAACAGGGTGTCCATACCCTGCTTATAAGTTTTGTCAATCTGTAATGCTGCTTTGTCCACAATCATATCAACGGTGCCGACTGTGTCTTGCACGAGCCACAAGTGGGCCATTGCCTGGCTTATGGGCAGGATTTTATATTTGTCAGACGGTACGTGCATCTCAAAAGCGCCCATAACCAGCATGTCCAACACGTCCGATTCTAATTGGATGGCGTTTTCTGTTGCCGGTGTATATGCCAGAACGGTCATGGGCGCGTTTTTTATACTGGTTGTCACCATGTCGTAGAGTTCGCGACGCTGTTGTCGATTTGCCTGCTCCGGGAGGTTAATAAAAATCAGTGCGTCATAGATGGATAAAAATAAAAGGAGGATTGCAAACCCGGCGAACAGTTTCCGGTCCCTGTTTTTGCCCAACAAAATGGGAAGCGAACGTATCATATTCAATGTTGCAATCATGCCCATGGCTGCCAGGGCATAAACAGGCATAAGGGCGACAAAAACAACACGTGGGTATCCGGCACCAAGAGCGCCAAATCCAAAAAAGCCTAAAAAGAACCATGTTATCAAGAGAAGGTTATGTTGCTGCCTGGCCTGGCGTAAGGCAATGATAAGGCCTATGAAAAAGAAAGGTAAAATCCAGGGGTTGACGATAGGTCCCGCCCAGCGCGTTAATGAGTCGGGATAAATAACAGAGACAAAGAGAGTTTGTAATGTCTCTGCCACAAACTGCAGACCTGCCAGAATGTGACCCATGTAAGGAGCATATGGGTTGATACTCTCAGACATGTTGCGAAATGTTTGCAGGTGATAGTTTTCCCTTTTTAAGATATAAGCAATGATTTGGGGTAAGACTAGCAAGATGGGGAATGTGATGAAAAGAATGTGCCAGGCTTTTCTATCCCGATTTTGCGAACCTGTCAGTACCTTGATTAGTGCATACCCCAGGAAAACGACGAGAATTGGGTAAAATGTTTCGTAAGTCAGGCTTCCAGCAGCCAGGGCTACCCCGGTGACAAACATTAACCAGGTTTTTCGACTTTCCAGCCCATATACCAGGGTTAAGAATGCCAGATTAATCCAAATTTCGACATGGGTATCGTGCAGGGCTTGCCGACCTGCGCTTAGCGCGGGAAACGATACTGCGTATAGAAAAGACCCTGTCAGGGCCACTGCCGGGTTGCTAATTCGGCGCAAAGCAAAGTAAAACAGGATAAGTGATACACAGCTGAGGATGGCATTTAGGTAACGCGGAGCTAGCAGGTCAATCCCAAAAATGTTCATTGCGTAGCCGATAAGGAAAAAGCTTATTGGCTGATACTCAAAGTGATGCCCAAAGACTCCCTGTTTAACCTGCAAAATCGTAGAATAGAATGCCTGCAAAGCCCATTTTGACTCGTCCCCCTCGATTCCATAAGGGAAATTGCCAGCATTATAGGTGCGCGCGAAGATTCCGACAGCAAGCACCAGTATAAAGAGTGCCCATTCTTTTAGATGGTTGAGATTTCCAATCTCAATAACGGATAGCGCGCTTTCGGTATTATTTCGAATCCAGTAGAGCACTATGCCTGCGACCGCCATATAGAGCGCTATGCCTGGAACGATAATTTTTGCGTTCAACATAAGTTGCGCCAACAAGGCCAGGATAAACCCCAATCCGAGAATAGGCGCGGATTCTAAGGGTTTTGCTGTCCAATCATTGATGGTTAGTCCTTGCAGGAAATTTTCTTTCCAACCTGAAAATGTTCGGCGAAGCGTTTTGTGTTGCGGGTTGCCACCTGGCCATTCACTGGTGTTGCCGCCAAGGTTGATGCGTAGCTTAAATTCGACTTCGATAAACCTTGGTTTTTGGCCTTCATTTTCCAAAGGCTGTTCATTCACCACAGGTTGTTTTGACGGGGGCGGCATATTTGTTTCAGCCGTTTCTTTTACAAGTTGGGAATAAACCGGCATCTCTTTTTGTTCCAAAGATAATCGGGTTTCAACCTCATCATCAGGAAGTGGCCTGGGCGATTCTGCTATCCAATTAGCGAAATTGCGAATGCGAACCGGTAGTCGTGATTTCCAAGCGCGAGGAGAGAAAATGAATATCAATAGCAGAATTGTCAGGAAGATTACCAGCCACACGGCAAGTGAGCCGAAAGAGTCTCCCAAATTGGCGTTGAATCCATAGGGAACAGAAAAAACAAAATCTGGTTGACTGGCGACCGCGTACAAAATTGGATTCCCTTCGCGGTTGGTATAAGTGTTGCCGCCTGCCTGAGGCCAAATATCGGCTATAGTGGTCATTGCAGGCAGGACTTCAGGCAAAAAGAATAACACTGTTTTGCCCCGGGGATTTTCTTCCAGTGTAGCGGCAAGGTTGTCTGGTTTTACAGTCTGAAAGGCCACTTCACGTCTCATCTCTCGTATGGCAAATGGCTTGAATTTCTCGTCACCGCCTGGCGGAACAACGAATATGAAACTGGCATCGGGATTATATAGCGCTGCCCAATTGATGATATTTTCTTCTTGCGGCCAGTAGGTTTGAGTCGCTTTTACAAAATAATCGTGTAGCCCACCCCAGATAACAATTCCCATTATAGTGATGGCAAACACCCTGCTGGCATGTTTCCTTATGGGAGATAAAAGAGCCGATAAAGACTGCGCCAGGATGTAGACGCCCAGGCCAACCCATAACGCAATCAGGGGGATAATCCCGACCATGTGGGTATGCCTGGGAGGAAACGTGTTAAGAATACTTAGTGCCAGCAACGTAAGAATATGCCATGATAGCAAGATGATATTTCTGCGCTCTCGAAGCCTTGACAGGCTGTAGACCAGACCAAGCATGAAAAAAAATGAACCGGCTGTTCCTGCCAGGGGGGAAGCAATCATGTGTTCCGTCACCAGGCCAGGCGTATGGAAAACCATCAGCGTGCGCAGGGTGGCGCGGATATTCATTATTAGCCAGGTTTGCGGTTCATAGTAGAACTGTCTTGATTCTCCAAAGAAAATGCCTTTTGTGTTTGGGTTGTCGCCTGTTTGCAAAAAAGAAGTTGCATAATCGGCGTTGAAGAAAATACTTTCCCCAAGTTTGACCTGAAAAGATTCGTGGTCTTTCACTAGCCCAAAAGCGCGGTGAGGACTTGCGACCAGGTACCACCCAAAGAGAATGATAAGACCGGCCATAGCCACTTGTGTTCGTTGCCCGGGTTTTTGTACGAGCAGGATAAAAGTAAAGAGCCCCAGAATGAGCAATCCACTCTGGGCGGCGGTATAGGTGTAGAATCCAATGCCGGAGGCGTAACCGGCCAGCAACAAGTAAAAAAGGCTGCTGCGTTTGAGTCCCATGTAGGCGAAAAAGATAGCGAATGTAACGGGGAAAAGAGTCTGGCTATTGTTATAGCCAAATCGACTGAAGGCCAGGAAATAAGGCGAAAAGACCAACGCAAGCGCGCTTAAGACAGCAACTTGTCGATTGAAAAGTTCGCGCGCCAGCAGATAGAGTGCGGGAACCGACAATAAGCTCGCCAATAATGAACTGAATCTCCAACCCCATATATCTATCCCGCCTACAGACATCACGCCAGCCTGGAAAATTGAACTCAAAATAGGGTAGGTATAAACGCCAAAATCGAATGCCGACGGGGTATATTTTTGGTAGGCAATGTCTCTGGCGGTGGTCCAGAAAGTACCTTCATCCCCCATTAAAAAATTTGGTATGCCTGCGAGACGATAGGAGCCGAATATCAGTCCCACAACCAGAACTGTGAGTAAGGCAATCACATCTTTTCTTCGCAGGTTGGGGGAGAGTTGGATGTTTGATTTGCGGTCCAATTTCCAGGCAAAGACGATTATTGGAATCAGACTTGCTACCCAGAGGATAACAAGATAGTTGCCTTCATCCCGTCGTAAGAGTTGGACAAGCAATAGAATATTTAGCGCAATCGTTGCTATGAAGCCCCACGACGAAAAAATCTTTTTCGTAAGCGGCACGGAGATTTTGCCTCCGGGGTTTGATTCTGTTTTTAGCGGGGTTGTTTTGTGAAAAAAGTAAATGAGAAGGCTGCCGCCGAGAAGAAATAAGACCGCGCCAAACAATTGGGCTTTAAGGTTTGGCATTCCCAGTTTTAGCGATGTTTCGAGCCACAGTGCAAGTTCGTATTGCTCAAAATCTGGATTGGGGAACAGCAAAATATATTGTCCATAAAGTGCCATTGATAAGCCCAAAATGAGCAATATTGCTTGGGATGAATTCGCAAACCCGTTTTCGGGTTGTTTGCTTTCAGTTACTGGGCCGGCGTTGTTTAGTCGTTGCGGCAAGTTCCTTAACAGGGTTTTTAGCCAATCCAATACTGAAGTTTCCGGGTCAGATTGCATTTCTTTACTTCAACCCCATCTCCAATCGGCTGATGACCAGCCGCTGGATTTCGCTGGTGCCCTCATAGATTTCGGTGATTTTTGCGTCGCGGAAGTAGCGCTCGACGGGTAGTTCCTTGCTGTAGCCCATGCCGCCGTGAATTTGCACGGCCTGGTGGGTGACGTACATGGCGGTTTCGGACGAAAACAATTTTGCCATCGAGGCTTCGAGCGAATAGCGTCCGCCGCTTGCTTTGGTTTTTTCCTTGGCCAGGGCGGCGTTGTAGGTCAGCAGGCGCGCGGCCTCGATGCGGGTTTTCATGTCGGCGATTTTGAACCCCGTCCCCTGGAATTGGCCGATTTTTTGCCCGAAGGCTTCGCGTTCGGTGGCGTATTGACGGGCGGCTTCGTAGGCTGCTTCGGCAATGCCCAGGGCCTGGGTGGCGATTCCGATGCGCCCGGCGTCCAGAACCGTCATGGCGATTTTGAAGCCCTCGCCCTCCGCGCCGAGTCGGTTTTCGACCGGGCAGCGATAGTCCTCGAAAATCAGTTCGCTGGTCGCCGAGGCGCGGATGCCCAACTTGGGCTCCTTCTTGCCGCGAATCAGACCCGGTTGGTTGGCGTCAATTAGGAAGGCGCTGACCCCTTTGCTGCCTTTTTCCGGGTCGGTGACGGCAAACAGAACGACGTACTCGGCCACCGGGCCGCTCGTCACCCACGACTTGCGTCCGTTGATGACGTAAGCGTCACCGTCCAGTACTGCGCGGGTCTTCATCGTTCCCGCATCCGAACCGGACATTGGCTCGGTCAGCGAATAAGCACCAATGGCCTCGCCCGAAGCCACAGGGGCGACAAAACGCTCCTTCTGCTCTTCAGTCCCGAATTTCAGGATGCCGTGGCAGTACAGCGAATTGTTGACCGACATGATGACCCCATGCGCGGCGTCCGCCTTGCAGATTTCCTCGAGGGCCAGCACATAAGCCAGGGTATCCATTTCGGCCCCGCCGTATTTTTCAGGCACTTCGATGCCCATGAAACCCATTTCGCCCATCTTTTTGATGGTTTTGGAAGGAAACTCGCCGCTCTCGTCAAATTGCGCCGCAATGGGCGCAATCTCGTTTTGGGCGAAGTCGCGGGCGGCGTCTCGAATCATTTTGTGTTCGCTGGTTAAAGGGAAAATAGGCAGTTCGCTCATAGGTTTCCTCCAAATGACAGGCGTATCGTTAAGATTATACACGCCTTGGCTGCAAATTATTAACGTTGCCCGGAATAGATTCAATTTTATGCTGAATGCTTGGGTGCCGAATAGTTTTCACCTGCTTTTCAGGGTTATCTCAATCCTGTTTGTTTTCGCAACTTATCGGTTGAGCTAATCCGGTATAATGAGACAAAACCACTCTTTTTTGGCGTCAAAAAATGCTAGGGCAAATACTACAAAATCGTTATCGGATTGAGGAAGAACTGGGCAAAGGTGGAATGGGGGTAGTTTATCGTGCTTATGATATTACGCTGGGGCGTGATGTGGCGCTCAAGGTTGTTTCTGATAACGGGCTGGGGGCGCAGGGACAGATGCGCTTGCTCAGCGAAGCCAAGGCAACCGCGCGCCTCAATCATAATAACATTGTCACAGTTTACGATGCCGGGGAAGCAGGCGCACAACCCTTTATTGTCATGGAACTGGTCGTGGGCGAATCCCTGCGCGAGCGTGGCCTTGACTTATCTCAAGCGCTCAACTATTGCGCGCAAGTCTGCGATGCGCTTGAGTCAGCCCACCAGCATGGAATCATCCACCGTGATTTGAAGCCTGAAAATGTGCTCGTCACCGAATCTGGTGTGGCCAAGCTGATGGATTTTGGGCTGGCGCACCATGCTGATGGGCCACACCTGACAGGGGATGGTGACATCGTTGGAACAATCACCTATCTCGCGCCCGAGTTGTTAATGGGCGGACAGCCAAGTGTGCAATCTGACCTGTATGCCCTGGGGGTGATGCTGTACCAGTTTGCTACCGGGCGCCCGCTTTTCGAGGGCGGCGACTTGATTCAGCAACTTACCCAGCACCTCCACGTCAGCGTAGTGCCGCCCAGCACCCATAACCCGGAAATTCCTGCTTCTCTTGAAACCTTGATTTTACGTTTACTTGCGAAGAAACCAAAAGACCGGCCTGCTTCGGCGGCTGAAGTGGGGGACACCCTGCGTGCTTTGACTCAGGAGACGGTCGATTCCGGGCTATACCGCTTGCCGGACAATCCTGTGTTGTTGCTCAACCGGGTGGTACGGGGTCGGCTGGTAACACGGGAGCGGGAAATGGCTGAAATCAGCTCACACTGGCAGCGAACTGTTGCCGGGCAAAGTGGCCTTGTCTTGGTGGCTGGCGAACCTGGGATTGGTAAAACCCGCCTGGTCACTGAATTGATGACCCGCGTCGAGTTAGAGCGCGGTTATGCCTTTTTGGGCGCTTGCTACGCCGAAGGCAACGCCCCCTATGGGCCTTTTGCCCAAATTATCCCTGAATTGTTGCAAAGTCTGCCCTCGGAACTGGTGGAGACCAGCCTGAATGATGTAGTACGCGCTGAACTGGTGCAACTTGTCCCGTCGCTGGCGGCGCGTTTTCCTGGGGCCCAGGCTAACCCACAAATTGACCTCCAGGCCGGACAGTTGCGCGCTTTTGACTGCGTGACCCAGTTGCTTTCCCTGGCAGCATCCCAAAAACCGCTATTGCTGGTCTTGGATGATGTTCATTGGGCCGATAGCGGCAGCCTGGCGCTTATCCGCCACATTTTACGCCGTCGTTCTTTGCGTATCTTAGTTGTAATGGCTTACCGTGAGACAGATTTGTCTGAGATGCGGGCCTTGAATGAGATATTGTCGGAACTTGGGCGCGATGACGGTACCTTGCGCATTAAATTGACCCGCCTTAATCGGGAGCAAACTGAGGAACTGCTTGCATCCATGTTTGCCGAAGCAGTTTCTCCCGATTTCCTCGATGTCATCTACCGCGAGACAGAGGGCAATCCATTTTTTGTTGAGGAAATTTGTAAAGCCCTGATTGATTCGGGCCAGCTGACACGAGCGGCGGGCCGCTGGCAGCGACCGTCTGCGGGCGACATACGTGTACCGCAAAATGTTCGCACAGCGATTGAATCGCGCCTCAGCCGTATGCCTGAAAATGTTCAGGATGTGTTGCGCCAGGCCAGTATTTTCGGACGTGAGTTTGAATTTGCAACCCTTCTTGGCCTGACCGGGCAAACGGAAGACGATTTAATCGATGCCCTCGAATATGCTGAACATGCCCAACTTATCTATGAACTCAAAGACCGGCGCGAAGGTATGTCTGGACCGGATGTTTGTTTTGCGTTCACCCACGCCCTGATTCCCTCCAGTATTCAGGACGGGATAAGCACTTTGCGCCGTCAACGAATGCATCGTAAGGCGCTCTCAGCTTTAATGGATGTGCGCCCCGATGCCTATGACCGTCTGGCTTATCACGCATCTCAGGGTGGGGATGAGGTCCGGGCAGGTGAATACTTCTTCCTGGCCGGGAAAAATGCCCTCGCGCGCTTTGCCATGCGTGAAGCCATCGAGAACTTACAACAGGCGGCGGAGTTGGAAGTAGAACCATCCCGCCAGGCTGAGATATGGGCCGGGCTGGGCGAAGCCGAATTTCGGACAGGCAAGGGCAAGGAAGGCATTGCCCATCTGGAGCGTGCGATTGAGAGTTACCTGCAGCAGGAATGTTACGACAAGGCTGCCAGCACATTGTCCTTGCAGATTCACGCTATTTGGTTCAGTCTCTCGGCCAACCAGGCTGTGGAGACAGCCAGCCAATGGGTTGAAAGGGTCTCATCCTGGCCGGATGGCTTGGGCGTAGCCCGCCTGTGCCACGAAATCGGCCGCGTTTTTATTCTTGCCGGTCGCGAATCCGACGGCCTGCGATTGATTGAACGTGCCAGTTCAATTGCATCCCGGGAAAACATGCTTAATCTTGAACTGCACATTGAAGCAACTCACTTTTTATTCAAAAAATCAGACCTGGAGCGTATTACCCGCGTTGAAGCCGTAATTGCCCGCGCAGAACAGCAGGATTTTATCGGGGATGGCTTAACGCGGGCGTTCAATAATGCAGCGATAGTTTATTATAGGCTGGCTCGTTTTCGTGATGCGCTTACCGCACAACAAAAGATGTACGCTGTGGCCCGTAAAATGGGAACGCGCGAACAAGAACTGTGGTCTCTGGCGACAATTGGCAGGTTCCAGACCTATTTGGGACATCTCGATGAATCCGGGCAGACATTTGCTGAAATGAAATCTCTTTTGCAATCGGTTAACCTGCCGGTTTTGGATGCCATGTATCGCGGCTTTGAGCCCCTCTACCGGCTGATGTGGATGGACCCGCAAACAACCCTCTTGGATTTTCAGGCAAGCTACCAGCGTGCTGTCGAGAGCAGCAATCTTCAGGAATTGGAAATTTCAGGCGGGCAATATGCCGAAGCGTTGCTCTTGGCGGGTGAATTTGAACAGGCCTGTGAACCAATCGCCGGCGCCTTGCAAACCGCCATCCAGCGCGAGGATGTTGGTCACCAGTTTTGGCTTTCTGCTTTGCAGGTCTGGGCCTTGTTTGAAACGCGAAAAGGTCATGCTGAATGGGAGAAGGAATCCGTTGAATGTCGCGCGAATTTGCAAAAATTGCTTCCCGAAACCCTGGAGCCATTGGCCAATTTGTACCGACTCTTTTACCTTGCCTGGGAATCGGCTTTGCGCAATGATTTCGCGCAGGCTGTCACCTTTTTTCAGCAGTACGCCGAAAGCGAAGAGCGGGCAGGCCGTCCTTGGTATTGTGCGCGCGGACTGTCGATGGCGGCCCGTTTTGCGAAGGATAGCGACCCAATACTGGCGCGTTATCTCTACCAGGAAACCCTGAACACCTACCAGAACATTGGGGCTACCTGGTATAGCCAAAATGTATTGCGGTTAATCGAAGAGATTGACAGGGCTTCTTCCTGAAGTTTTGGTGTAAGCATAAACGTTTATGGGGTGGCATAACCTTGCTTGACAGGCATGGAATGTGGGATATACTGACAAAAATTCGTAGCGGTAAGGCCGATGCCCGCATTTTCTGAACAGGAATTGGATAAAATCTCAGCCGAGATGGAAAACCAGACCCCCCAGCAAATCATCACCTGGGCGGTCGAGACTTATGCGCCGCAGATTGCCGTCAGTTCCTCCTTCCAGACCCAGAGTGTGCCGTTGCTGCACATGGTCTCGCGCATCGACCCTGAAATCCTGGTCTTTTTTCTCGACACCGGCTTCCACTTTTGGGAGACCCTGATGTTCCGCGAGCAGTTGCAGCGCGAGATGGGACTGCATATCCAGAATTTGTATGTCGACGGGCAGTGGAAGAATTTCCTCGACCGCTTTGGGCGTGACCTGTATGACCACGACCCCGACCTGTGCTGTTACCTGCGCAAAGTCCAGCCGATGCAGAAAGGCATGAAAACCGTGCGCGCCTGGGTGAGCGGAATCCGCCGCGACCAGACCGCCAATCGGCATAACGCAAAAATCATCGAAGTGGAGCGTGACGGGCTGGTAAAAATCAATCCCCTGCTAAACTGGACGCGTCAGGATGTCGAGAATTACATTCGTGAGCACAACCTGCCCACCCATCCGTTGTTCGAGAAAGGCTACCGCAGCATCGGTTGCAAGCCCTGCACCCGCGCCGTGCGCGCGGATGAAGACGAGCGTGCCGGGCGCTGGGATGGCAAAGGAAAAACCGAATGCGGCCTGCACACCGAAATGTTCAACCAGGACGGCCCCGGCAAGTCAGCCCTGCTGAATGGCTTCCTGCTTAACCCCTCCGAGGACGAAACCCAATGAGTGAACCAATTACCCGCGAAGTTTTCAACCACCTCGTCGAACTGGCTGCACTGGAATTGACGCCCGACGAGGCCGAATACCTGCGCAGGCAGTTGAACAACCAACTGACCGCCATCGACGATTTGAACCAGGTTCCGCTCGACCCGGATACGCCGGTGGCATCCCATGGCGTTCCCTACACCCCGGCCACCTCCGCGCCCATCCGCGCCGACGAGTGGCACCCGCACCCCGACCCGGCCAAACTGCTCAAGGGCGCGCCGGAAGTCGATGACGGCTACATTATCGTCCCGGAAATTCCGCACCAGGACCTCGATTAAGATGAAACTCCACGAACTGACCGCCCTGGAAATTACCCAAAAAATCAAAGCCCGCCAGGTATCCGCCGAGGAAGTGCTGGATGCCCACTTGCGCCGCATCGAAGCGGTGGATGGCCTGCCCGGCAGGCTGGACGGCGACTCTTCTGCCGAGCCGAGCAAAGTTCACGCCTTTATCACCCTGACCGCCGAGCGAGCTCGCGCCCAGGCCCGCGCCGTGGACGAGAAACTCGCCGCCGGGCAAGACCTCGGCCCATTGGCCGGTGTGCCGGTCACAGTCAAGGACATTTTCTGTGTCGAAGACACCCCCTCGACTGCCGCATCCAAAATCCTGGCGAATTTCAACGCGCCGTACACGGCCACCGCTGTCGAGCGTATGGAAGCGGCCGGAGCGGTGATTTTGGGCAAGGTCAATCTTGACGAGTTCACCTATGGCTCATCGAACGAATCTTCAGCCTTCCAGCCTGCTCCGCGCAACCCCTGGGACACCTCGCGCGTGCCGGGCGGCTCATCCGGCGGCTCGGCGGCTTCGGTAGCCGCATACGAAGCCCCGCTCTCGTTGGGGACGGATACTGCCGGGTCGATTCGTCAGCCTGCCGCCTTCTGCGGCGTTGTCGGGATGAAACCGACCTACGGGCGCGTCTCGCGCTACGGGTTGATTGCCTTCGGCTCCTCGCTCGACTGCCCCGGCCCGCTCTCACGGACTGTAGCCGATTCCGCGCTGATGCTGCAAACCATCGCCGGGGCCGACCCGCGTGACGCCACCGCTGTCACTGTCCCGGTTCCCGATTATGTGGCCGAACTCGAAAAGGGCGTACGCGGCCTGAAAATCGGCCTGTCGCCCGAATATTTCCAAATTACCTACCTCGACGCTGTGACTGGAAAATTGGAAACCCAGCCCGTGCCCGATGTGATGAAAAACGCCGTGCTCGATGCCGCCCAGCGCCTGGCCGCCATGGGTGCGGAAATTGTCGAAAACGTGCCCATGCCGCACACCCGCTATGGCATCCCGGCTTATTTCGTCATCTCGCGGGTCGAGGCCGCCTCCAACCTGCATCGCTTCGATGGTGTCAAATACGGCTATCGCGCTCAGGCTGGCATTACCGACCTGCGTTCGATGTACCGCCGCACCCGCGCCGAGGCGTTTGGCCCGCAGCCCAAACTGCGCATCCTGATGGGCATGTATGTCTCGGCGGCCCAGTACAGCGAACAATACTATAACCGCGCCCTGCGCGTGCGCTCGCTCCTGCGCCGCGACTTCGACGAAGCCTTCGCCAAAGTCGATTTACTGCTCACGCCTACGACGCCCACCTCGGCCTTCCCCATTGGCGGCTTGTACGGCGACTCGGTGCTGATGCAGTACGCCGACCAGTTAACCGTGCCGGGCAATCACGCCGGGGTTCCCGGCATTTCCATCCCCGCCGGGCTGGACGCGGACGGCCTGCCGATTGGCATCCAGTTCCTTGGCCCCGACTTTTCCGAAGACATTATCCTGCGTGCCAGCCGCGCCTATGAAGTTGCCACTGAAAGTGAATCGTGGCGGCAGGCCAAACCGGCCCTGGCGGAGTAGAAACCATGCAAGAAGAGAAGGCATCCCCGCCCGCCCTGCCAACCGGAAACGAACGCATCCTGGCTGTCCTGGCCCACCTGGCCGCCCTTGTGCATGGATTGGGTCTGCCCTTGCCTGCCCTGTTGTGGGCCGAGCAGCGCAAGGATTCGCGCTATGTTGCCTTCCAGACCCTGCAAGCCTACGCCTTTCAATCGCTGGGGTACACGCTCTGGGCCTTGACCATCCTGGCCCTGGCCGTCTTCCTGCTCCTGGGACTGGTGATTGTGAACGCCCTTGCGCCGATTGGAACGGAGGCCGCAAGCACCCTGGCGTTTGTCTTTTCCATCGGCGTGACAGTCCTGTTCATGATTTACAACCTGCTGGCGATTGTGGCCGCCCTGGCCTGCGCCTTTGGCCGGGATTTCCGCTTCCCGATATTGGGTGGACGGCTGGCGAAATATATTGCCTACGACCCGGCTTCTCCCGACACTCGGTTGGACGAGACCTGCGAAGAGCGGTTTGCCGTTGCGATGGGCCATTTCGCGGTTATCTTCCCCTTCTACGGCCTGCTTGGCCCGCTCGGTTTATGGCTGACCCAGGGTAAGCGTTCGGCTTTCCTGCGCTTGCACTCGGCCCAGACGGTTGCCTACCAGGCGGTTGGCTCGGTCTTGTATACCGCCCTGCATCTTATCCCGCTTATCCTGATATTACCGTTTATGATTGCCGTTTTCTCTTTTGGGGCCGGCCCGGCAGGGGATTGGGCCAACCCGGTTACGGCGGTGATGGCGCTGGTCGGCCTGTGCCTGCTGGCGGTTGGGGTCACGCTTGGGCCGCTGTATCACATCCTCGGGCAGTGGGCCGGACTGCAAACCTTGCTGGGACGCGATTTCCGTTACCCGCTTTTTGCCCGCCTGGTCGCGCGCCTGATGGGTGTAACCTACGAAGACGCAGCGCAAAAATAGAAAGGATTGTCCTGCATGGATTACGAAGTTGTCATCGGTCTCGAAACCCACATCCAACTTAACACGCAGACCAAAATCTTCTGCGCCTGCAAGGCCGATTCGTGGAACGACGCGCCCAACACCAACATCTGCCCGGTCTGTACCGGGATGCCGGGCGTTTTGCCTGTGCTCAATCGGACGGTGGTCGAGAAGGGCGTTTTGCTGGCGGTCGCGATGAATGCCGACACGCCGCCGGTCTCGTATTTTGACCGCAAGAATTACTTTTACCCCGACCTGCCCAAGGGATTTCAGATTTCGCAATTCGATTGTTCGCTGGCCAAGGGCGGCTGGCTCGACCTGCCGATGCCGGCTACAGACAAAGACCCGGCCTATGTGCGCCGCGTGCGCATCCACAAACTGCATATCGAAGAAGACGCGGGCAAAACCAAGAACGAATCGGTGGGCGGGTACAGCCGTCGCCTGATTGACTTTAACCGCTGCGGCGTTCCGTTGGTTGAAATGGTCACAGAACCCGACCTGCGCTCTGCCGACGAGGCCGCCCAATACCTGACACGCCTGCGCCAACTGCTGCGCTGGATTGGCGTTTCGGAAGCCGACATGGAAAAAGCCCACCTACGCTGCGACGCCAACGTCTCGATTCGGCCCGTCGGCGCGGACTATCTCAACACCAAGACTGAAATCAAAAACGTCAACTCCATCGAGGCGGTGCGCGCCGCGATTACGAAAGAAGTCGAGCGCCAGAAGGCTGAATATGCCGCCGGACGTAAAATCGAATCATGGACGCTCGAATGGGACGAGGACAGCCAATCGCTCAAGAAGATGCGCTCGAAGGAAACCGAGGCCGACTATCGCTATTTCCGCGAACCCGACCTGTTGCCGGTTTACCTTTCGGATGCCTGGAAGGCTGAAATCCTGGCCGGTTTCCCCGAATTGCCGCTGGCGCGGCGCGCCCGCTTCATCAGTGCGTATGGCCTGCCCGAGTACGACGCCGACATCCTGACCGGGGAGCGCAGCCTGTCGGATTATTTCGAGCAGGCGATTGCGGCTTACGGCGGCGACCCCAAGCGCGCCTCGAACTGGCTGCTGAACGACGTTATGCGCCTGCTCAACGAATCGGGCCTGACGGCTGGCGAACTCAAACTCACCCCGGCCTACCTGGCAAAAATTATCAAATTGGTAGATGATGGTATTATTAATACCAATACGGGCAAATCCCTGCTCGAAAAGGTCAACCGCAGCGGCCAATCGCCAGACGAAATTGTCGAAACGGAAGGCCTAGCCAAGGTGAGCGACGATTCCGCCCTTCGCGCGGTGGCCGAGTCCATCGTGGCTGAAAATCCGAAAGAGGTCGAATCCTACAAATCCGGCAAAGTCGGCCTGATGGGCTGGTTTGTGGGACAGTTGATGCGGCAGATGGGCGGCAAGGCTGATGCGCCCAAAGCCCGCGCCATTTTTGAAGAATTGCTCCAGTAACGTAACGCGAGATACTATCTCGCGCCACATTGATTACAGGTATCCCATGGAAAAAATGCAAAAACTCTTTCCCCTGTCTGAACTTCCCGAAGGCGCGCGCCGGGTTGTTGAAGTCGGCCTGCGCCGGGTGTTGGTGCTGAATGTTGAAGGAGAAATTTTTGCGGTCGAAAATTCCTGTCCGCACATGCGCTTTCCGCTCAAGGATGGGCGTGTGACCGAGGATTGCGGCATTATCTGTCCGTTTCACCACTCGGCTTTCGACCTGAAGACCGGCGATGTCAAGGAGTGGAGTCCTTGGCCGCCCGGCATTGGGCGTGTTTTGGGGGCCATTTCCCGACGCAAGGCCCTGCCGGTTTACGACACCAAAGTCGAAGACGACCACTTGTGGGTATCCACCCAGCCCCGGCGATAGCGTAATCTGTTTGTAACGAAGAGTCCAATTCTCACGCAAAGTCGCAAAGGGCGCAAAGTTTTTAATTTTTCTTTGCGGACTTTGCGGCTTTGCGTGCAACTTTTTAATGACTGCATGAACCCATGACCCAAAAATCTCCCATCCTGCTCATCTTCCTCGTCGCCCTTGCCATGCGCCTGGCCCTGGTTGTTGCCTTGCGCGCCATGCCGATTGGCCTCGACGACATGTTCCAGTACGACATGCTGGCGCGTTCAATCGTCGCCGGTGACGGCTATCGCTGGTATGCGCAAGATGACCTGTACCTCGTGCAGGATTATTTCAAGACCCTCGACTTTCAAATCCCTGCTGACTACGACCCGCGCGGCGTGCCCACCTCCTTTCGCCCGCCGCTCTACCCGGCTTTCCTGGCCCTTATTTACTGGCTGACCGGGGTCGATGCCGACCGATTCTTCACAGCCCGGCTTGTTCAGGCCTTCCTTAACGCGGCCCTCGTTCCGCTCACTTTCGCGCTCGCCCGCCGCATCTTCCCTGAAAAGCCGCGCATCGCCCTGCTTGCCGCCTGGATTGTCGCCCTCTACCCGATGCTGGTCATGTATCCGCTGGCGCTGGCGACCGAAAACCTGTTTTACATTTTATTTTTGGGAAGTGTGCTTTCGCTTACGCTGGCAGTTCAAACCGGTTCGACCCGCTTTTTCCTGCTCTCCGGACTGTTGCTCGGGCTGACCGCGCTCACCCGCAGCGTGATACTGGCATTCGGCGGGCTGGTCATTCTCTGGGGCTTTTTCTATCTGCGCGAGCGCAAGAACATCGTTTTGCTGGCCCTGACCCTGGCCCTGACGATTTCTCCCTGGGTGATACGCAATTCCCTGCTTTATGAACGCCCAATGGGAATCGAGACAGCCATGGGATATACCCTGTACGTCAGTTTCCACCCCGAAAGCAGCGGAACTTTCCAGTACGGAATCTCGCTCGACCTGATTCCATATCTCGATGATGCCGAGCGTGACAAAGTCGGTGTCGAAAAGGGGCTTGAATTTATTGCCGCCGACCCCCTGCGTGCTGCCATCGAACTGCCTATTTCCCGCGCCGGGCATTTCTTTGGCTTGGAGCGCCGCGCCCTGCAATATTTCTACTCAAACAATTTTTTTGGTTATATTCCCCAGCCCTGGCTTTCGATTGCGTCCCTGCTGCTTTTATTGCCCTGGGTGGTTTTGGCCTGCTCTGCCGCTTTTGGCCTGGCGCTGTGGCCCTGGCGGCGGGATACATTCATCCTGCCCCTGGCGGTGTTCGGCTACACCCTGCCGCATATCCTGCTGCTGGCCGAAGAGCGTTTTCACTACAACCTGATTCCGCTGTTGGCGGTTCTGGCCGCCCTGTGCTGGCACGGCGGCAGGGACTCTTTACGCGCTGCCTGGGCCGCCTCCCGCGCCGGCAAGTTGGCACTCAGTTTGGCCCTGCTCGCCGTCCTGCTGCTCTTCTTCGCCTGGACGGGTGAACTGGCCCGCGATTGGCCGCAACTCTCCCAACTACTCAGCCCGGACGGCAACAAAACCGGTTTCCCGTATTGAGTTTCTCTGCTGGCGGGTATAATTCGTATTACATGAATAGCGTTGTGACCTTCCCTCGTTTCGACTGGAAAATTGTCACCATCACCGTCGTTTCGACCCTGCTCCTGATGGTGGACTATTACCATCGCTTGATGCCGCTCAAGGCTTACGACCGCGTTTTGTTATACCTGGTTGTTCCGCTAGTTATCATTGTCTTTATTTTTCGCGAGTCACCCGCCGAGTACGGATTTCGCCTCGGCGACTGGAAGTGGGGGCTTTCGCTGACCCTGGCCGCCTGTGCGGGCATGACCCTCATCCTGTGGCTTTTGCTTCGCGGCGACACTTCCATGCAGGACTATTACGCCCCACTTCTAGATGGCCCCCTGCCCCTGCCGCTCTACACCTTGCTCGAATTAATCGGCTGGGAATTCCTCTTCCGCGGCTGGATATTGTTCGGCTATGCCCGCAAGTTTGGCCCCGAAGCGCTCTGGCTGCAAGCCGTCCCCTTTGCGCTGGCGCACATCGGCAAGCCTGAAATCGAGACGCTTTCGACCATTTTTGGCGGGTTTGTTTTCGGCTGGATTGCCTGGCGGGCCGGCTCCTTCCTGTACCCATTCCTGATTCACTGGTATATTTTCACCATGGTTGTCCTGCTGGCCGGAGGCTTTTTTGGCTGAGTTCTGCCTGCGCCCCGCCACCCCGGCAGACTCTGAAAATATCCGGCAGATTATTCGCCAGACGCGCTTGAACCCGATGGGGCTGGATTGGCATCGCTTTGTCATCGCCGAAACGCAAGGCGGCAAATTTGCAGGCTGTGGGCAAATTAAACCCCATCGCGGCGGCATCCTGGAACTGGCCTCTATTGCGGTTGCCAAGCCGTATCGCGGACGGGGAGTTGCCCGCCTGCTCATCCAGTGCCTGCTGGCCGACGAAACTTCCCGCCCGATATACCTGACCTGCCGTTCCGAATTGGGCGAATTCTATAAGAGATTTGGCTTTCGCGCCCTGGCCCTGGCTGAAATGCCGTCCTATTACCGCTGGCTGAGCAGGTTGGCCAATAACCTGTTGTTGGCTTTTTCTGAAAGCCGGATGCTGGTCATGGGCCTGGGCTTGCCGATTGTGGAGAAACACGTATGAAGAGAGTGATAGATATTATTGCCGGTATCCTGGTTGGCCTGCTGGCCGCTGGCGCGATTTTTCTTTCCGCCCGAGCCCCTTCCGGCCAGCCGGTGGAACTTCTCCCGACCGTCTCGCCAGAGCCGATTGTGGTCTATGTTCTCGGCGCGGTCGAGCGGCCCGGCGTTTATGCGCTCCCCCCCAACAGCCGAGTTATCGACGCCATCCAGGCGGCGGGCGGATTTAGCGAATTGGCTGTGACAACCGATGTAAATGTTGCCGCCCTGCTGCGCGATGGGCAGCAACTTGAGATACCTGGTTCAGGCGAACTACCTACTCCCGTTTTTGTGATAGGCGATGGCGGCCTGATGGTCACGCCCACGCCTATCCCCGGCGACCCGGTCAACATCAATACCGCGGACCTGACCCTGCTCGATACCCTGCCCGGAATTGGCCCAACCACTGCCCAGCGCATTATCGACTATCGTGAGGCCAACGGCCCCTATAACCAGGTGGACGACCTGCTCAAAGTGGCGGGCATTGGGCCGGTGACTCTCGACCGTTTGCGGCCGTTTATCACGGTTGGCAACCTGGACGAGGAATGAATCATCATTTTGATTGGATAGCCCCTTTTTATGACCGCGCCATCCCTTTTGCGCGGCTTGAAAAAATGCTCGAAGTGCTTGCCCTGCCCTGTGGCGGGACACTGCTCGACGCAGGCGGCGGCACGGGGCGGGTGGCTTCCGTCTTGAAGCCCTATCTTGGCCAGATTTTTGTGGTTGATGTCTCGCGCGGGATGCTTGCCCAGGCCGCCTCGAAAGGACTGGCGGCCCTGAACGCCCAATCGGAGCGTTTGCCCTTTGCAGATAACCTGTTCGAGCGCATCCTGATGGTGGATGCCCTGCACCATGTCATTCACCAGGCCGAAACGCTACGCGAACTCTATCGCGCGCTCAAACCCGGCGGTGTCCTGGTCATCGAAGAGCCGGATATCCGCGCCTGGCCGGTCAAACTGGTCGCGCTGGCTGAAAAATTGGCCTTCATGCGCAGCCATTTTCTCTCCCCGCCCCAAATTGCGGCTTTGCTGCCTGCCGAAGCGCAGGTTAAAATCGAAACCCAGGACTATAATGCCTGGGTGATTGTCGAGAAGCTCGGAGATAAACGATGAAGCACAGTTTGAACGTTTCAGAAGACGGTAAGTACATTATCCTGCAAGTCAGCGGGCAAATCAGCCGCGTGCAGGTTATCGAACTGTTCATCGAAGCCCACAAACTCGGCGGCGAGAAAGGCCTCGACCGTTACCTGGTCGATTTTATCGAGTGCCGCAACACCGACACTGTTTTACGCAATTACACCCTGGCCTACCAGGACATGAAAGACCCGCGCATCAACCAGTCGGCGCGCACAGCCCTGCTGGTCAGCGAAATCGACCACTCGCACGACTTCCTCGAAGCCCTGATGCGCAATGCCGGCAGCGATATCCTGCTCTTTCACGACCGCGACCTGGCAATCTGGCATTTACTCAAAGACTGAGCCTTTGCGCGTTCAGTCCTCCTGTTCGTTTTCCCCCAACTCTTTATCACTTTCCAGCCGGTTATTCTGGTAATCATCCAGCCAGGCCTGCGCCGCGGGCAGGTCGTCGGGCGTTACGCAGATTTCGACCCTTCCGAGTACGCCCACATTGACCCGGTAAAGCGACCCGGCCCCCTCCTGGAACAACTCAGCCTGAATGCCCTGCGCTTCAAGGGCCGATTTGATGATTTCAGCCTCGATGCGGTCATACACTTCGAGCAGGGTTTTCCATTCCAATTTCTGGGACATGTCTCACCTCCAGGCGAGGACAAACAAAAGGGTAAAGAGGCAACTGACAATTAATTGCCGCACACCAATCTGGACCGGCTTCGCACCCGCAGCCGGTTTGACTGTTCCGAAAAGCGTTTCGGCAAACTGGAGCAGGAAGGCCAGCCAGACCAGGCCGGGGATGATTCCCCATGCCCCCATAACGGCGGCCAGCGCAAGGTTGAAGCCGGTATAGGCCAGGGCGCGCCACCCGGCCATGAAACGGTCAGCCAGGCTGAGGGGAGTACGCCACTCGCGCTGTTCCAGCCGCAGGTAAGCGTAGATTATCGAAGCCGCCGACTGGAACCAGGTCAGAATCCATAATATCCAGCCCAGCGGGTCGTAGGCGTTCAGGCCAATCCAGAATGCGGCGGGGGCTGAAAGGGCCAGCACGCCGGTTGCCACAATTTCGACCCCGGCCTGCTTGCGCTCTTCGCGCCTGCTGACCAGCCACAAATGCCAGGCAAAAACCGGGACGGCGGGCAGGGCCAGCCAGGCCAGCATACTGTAGCCGAGCACGGCCAGTTCCGCCGCCGAGGCCAGGCCGATGACCCCGTAAACGATGAGCCAGAAACGGGCGGCGGGCAGGTCGGTTTTTGGGCGGCGTCCCGCGTAGGCTTTGACAGCCACCGTGAGCGGCTGGCGGATGAGGAAGGCGGCGGTGGCGGCGACAACCAGGGCCAGGCTGGCCGCGTTGAAGGTTTTGCCTGCGAAGATGCCTATCAGCAATGGGCTGAACAGGAAAACCCATGAGCCGTGGTCTTGCGGGATGGCGATGTGGCGCTGGAAATATTGTTTCATGATACCTTTATTGTAACCCGCGCCGCGCTATTTGTTGTTAATTTTCGGCGTCTTTCAGGTAACGGTCGAAAAACTCGATGCTTCGGCGCATGGCCAGGCTGAAGTAGTTGGAGATGTTGTGGTTGTCGTTGGTGTAGGTGTAGAGTTCCACCGTGCCGCCGGCGGCGTTGATTTCGTCGGCCAGGTTGATGGAGAATTCGACCGGCACGTCGATGTCATTGGTGCCGTGGTGCAGTTGCACCGGGCCTGAAAGGTCTTCAAGATAGGCGTTGGCCGAGACGGAGGCCCAGAAAGCGGGATTGGTTTCAGGCGAACCGTATTGTTCCAGCCATCCGGCGCGCCAGCCTGAGCCGCGCGAACTGGGCGAGGGGGTAAAGTTACCTGTCCGACGCCAGCAGCAGAGCATGTCGGGGTAGGAGGCTACCACCCCGGCCCAGATGACCCCGGCTTTGACGGCGCCGGAGAGTACCATGGCGCGCAGGGTCAAAAATCCGCCCATCGAGTGGCCCCACATGCCGATTTTTTCGGGGTTGACGTCAGGATGACGCTGGAGGGCGGCGACGGCGTTCATCACGTCGATTTGATAGCCGGGATGTCCATAGGCGCCGGTGGCCTGGCCTTCGGACTGGTCGTGCCCGCGATAGTCGATGCGGAAGATGACATACTGGCTGCTGGCGAGCCTGTCAACATAGGCGATGTAGCGTTCGGTGGTGCGGTACACATCGGGCGGGATATAGCCGTGATTGAAGACAATTGCCGGCCAGCCGCCTTCGGGCATGGGGCCGTTGGGGATGGTCAGCAGGCCGTAGATTTTCAGGTCTTCGGAGTAGTAGTAGGCGTAATAGCGGCGATAGCCGACCGATGCGGTCAGTTCACGCTCGATGAGAATGTCGCTGCCGGGATATTCCATCTCGCGCAGGGCGGTGATGCTCATCGGGTGGGGAGGCGGCCCGGCAGTTGCGCTGGGCGTGGGCGTCGGGCTGGGGAGGTCAGGGGTGGCCGATGGCGGGTCGATGGTGGCGATGAGGGCCGGGTTCTCCGGTGTAAAGGTTGCTTCTGCAACAACGGGTGGGGCGGGGGTGGGGGTCTGCGCCGGTTGTGCCTGGCAGGCGGAAAGAATCAGGGTGGACAAGAGTACCGATAAAAAGAGTCTGTTCATGTTGTCTCCGGAAGGCGGAGTCAAAAGTCTCCAGACTTTTGACAGTCCAAAATCGGGAGATTTTGGACTCCACGGGCAATAAAAATCCCTGTTTATCCCCTTTTATCGCTGGCAGCCAGGAATGAACGAAGATAAACAGGGATAGGTGTGCTTAAATTAGATGGCTTCGTAACGCGCGATTTGGGCTTCGAAGGTCTGGATGCTGTCCTGCCAGAACTTCTTGGTGCGGATGTCGATTCCAAAGCGGTCGGCCAATTCAGCGGCGGGGGCTTCGCCGGTGCTGGCGAGCAGGTTCATGTAATCGGGCACAAATTCGGCCCCGCGCTGCTGGTAGATGGCGTAAAGCCCGGTGGCAAAAAGCAGGCCAAAGGCGTAGGGGAAGTTGTAGAACGAGAGTCCGGCGTAGTAGTAGTGCGGCTTCCAGGTCCACATCCACTTTTGCAGGTAGCGTTCGTCCAGCCCGTCGCCGTAGGTTTCGCGCTGGGCCTTTTCTATGATTTCGCACAACTCGTCGGCGCTCAGCTCGGATTTTTCACGGCGCTCGAAGACTTCCTTCTCGAACAGGAAGCGGGAATAGATATCGACAATCACCTGGCTGGCGCCGTTGAGCGAAAGTTCGAGCACGGCCAGTTCTTCCTGTGGGTTGGCGGCGCGCTTGAGCAGGGCCTGCGAGGCAATGGTTTCGCACATAATCGAGGCGGTTTCGGCCAGGGTCATGGGAGTGTCCTGCTGCAGCATGGTTTTGTCGAAGCGGAAAGCGCACTCGTTATGGAAAGCGTGGCCGAGTTCGTGGGCAATGGTCGAGACCTGGTCGGGGGTGCCGTCGAAGTTGCTCAGGATGCGCGATTCCTTGACTGCCGGAACGCCCATGCAGAAGGCGCCGCCGCGTTTGCCGCTGCGCTGTTCGGCGTCTATCCAGTTTTCGTCGAAGGCGCGGCGGGCGAGTTCCTGCATTTCGGGGGCAAACGTACCGAACTGCTCGAGGATGAAGGCGCGGGTTTCGGGCCAGGTGTACTGGCTGGCGGTCTGGCCGACGGGGGCGAACAAATCCCACCAGGCCAGTTTTTCCTTGCCCAGATGCCTGGCTTTGGCCTTGAAATAACGCCGGAACATGGGGAAGGAGTCGCGCATGGCTTCGAGCATGGCGTCGAGGCTGGCGCGGTCCATGTGGGCCTGGTCAATTGCGCTGTGCAGGGCGTCTTCGCGTCCGCGGCGTTTGTTCAGGACGTTGGTTGCGCCCTTGACGCCGTTCATGGCGGCGGCCAGCGGCTCTTTGACTGTTTCCCAGGCCGCGTTTTCGGCCTCGTAGGCGCGGCGGCGGGTGTCTTCATCGGGATGAGAACGCAGGTTGATGAGGGCGGGCACGGGCAGTTTTTTGACCTCGCCATCCAGTTCGAAATCGACGCTCAATTGCGAGGTGACCGTGCCTTGCAGTTTGGTCCAGGCTTGCGCGCCGCTCAGGCTGAGTTCGGCAGCCAGGCCTTCCTCGGCTTCGCTCATCAGGTATTTGCTTTCCTCGGCGGCCAGTTTGAGGAAATAGGCGTGGCTGGCCGCTTCGCCGCCGAGCGAGACGATTTTCGGCAGGACATCGGAGAGCGAGCCAATCCAGGCGGTGATTTTGGTGTTCAGCACCTGGAATTTGACCATGCGCTGCTGGAACTCGGAGTGGATGCGCATGGCTTGCTGGTTGTACGAGTCGGTTGAGATGTAGCCATTGATGTAAGACCCAATCGTCCAGCCCAGTTCGGCGGTCTGGTTTAAACGATTGATAAGCAGGTTGACCAGTTCGTTAAGCTGCTTGGGGTCGGTCTTGGCGTTGGCCGGGGCGATTTTTTCCTGGAAAATGGTTTTCATCTCTGCCAGCTGACGGTCGGTTTCAGCCAGGGCGGCCTTGAACTCGCTTGAATCGAGGGACGGGTAGATGTTTGCCAGATTCCAATGAGGCAATGTTGTGTCGGTCATTGTTTCTCCTTAGCAAAATTTGAGTTGGGATTACAGCGCCCAGGACAGCATCAGCCCGAACAGGGCGACAACCAGTCCCAGGTGCAGGAGGATGTTGGCCGTAGCGAAAATGGAGGCCGGCCAGATGAGGACGATAACCAGGTTGAGCAGGATGAAAAGAATGCCAACCAGCGGGAGCAATCCCTTGCGGTGCGCCAGGAACTCGGAGGCCTGGTCGAGAAACTTTGAAAACCACTGAATCATGCTGTCGTCTCCTGTTCGTTGGGTTCCTGCTGCTTTTCGAAATCACGGAATTGGGCCACCAGCCGCCCTGGGATGCGCCCCTGAATGCGGACTCCGCCGCGGGTATGCTCGATGCGCTCGACCTGCCCGGCCTCGTGAAACTGCGAAATCAACTGTCCCTGTTGGTAAGGCAGGAAGATTTCGACCGGCATATAAGTTTCGTATAACTCGGTCTGAATCATCTGGCGCAGTTCAGAAAGGCCGGTTCCTTTCAGGGCCGAGACAGCCACCGACTGCGGATATTGGCGGGCAATCTCTTCGGCCAGCGAGGGGTCTGCCAGTTGGTCGGCTTTGTTGAGCACCGTAACGACCGGGATGTGGTTGGCCTCGATGTCGTCGAGGGTCTCCTGTACGGCCTGGTACTGGGCCATGGCGTTGGGATGCGAAATATCGACGATGTGCAGCAGCAGGTCGGCTTCGGCGATTTCCTCCAGCGTGGCGCGGAAGGCGGCCACCAGCGTGGTGGGCAGTTTCTGAATGAAGCCGACAGTGTCGGTTAGCAGGACGGCGTACCCGCCCGGCAGTTCGACGCGGCGGGTGGTCGGGTCGAGGGTCGCAAAAAGCTGGTCTGCGGCGAGTACGTCCGATTTTGCCATGCGGTTGAGCAGGGTCGATTTGCCGGCGTTGGTGTAACCGACCAGTGCCACCGTCGGGATTCGGCTGCGCTTGCGCTGGGCGCGATAGCGCTCGCGGTGGGCGCGCACCTTTTCGAGTTCCTTCTTCAGGTGGCTGATTTTACGCCCGACTTCGCGGCGGTCGATTTCGAGTTGGGTTTCGCCGGGGCCGCGCAGGCCGACGCCGCCGACAGAACCGGAGCGTCCGCCGCCGCCGCCCGCCTGGCGGGCCAGGTGTGTCCACTGGCGGGTCAGGCGAGGCAGGTAGTATTCCAGTTGGGCCAGTTCGACCTGCAACATGCCTTCGCTGGTATGGGCGTGCTGGGCAAAGATGTCGAGAATCAAGGCGGTGCGGTCGAGTACGCGCACATTGGCGCCCATGATTTTTTCCAGGTTGCGCTGGTGGCGGGGGTTGAGTTCGCTGTCGAAGACCACCACCTGGGACAGGGTCTCCTCGGCCAGGGCCTTGAGTTCCTCGACCTTGCCCGAGCCGATGTAACTTTCGGGGTTAGGCTTGTCGAGTTTTTGGGTCATTTCGCCGACGACATCCAGCCCGGCCGTATCGGCCAGCAGGGCCAGTTCGGCAAGCGAATCGTCAAGTGTGAGCAGGCTTTTTTCCTGGAAAAATTCAACGCCGACCAGAAAGGCCCGCTCACGCGGCAGGGTAGTCGGTTCGGGGATTCGTTTTGGCATAAGGTTTTTGTGCGGGGTGTTAGTATTCATCCGGCAGTTGGGCCGGTAAATTCTCATCTGCGCCGAAAAGTTTTGCCAGTTTGGGGTCGCTGGGCTGGGTGCGCAGGGGTAACAGGACGTGAAAAATGGAGCCAGGACATTTTACTTCATCGTAACCTTCCGATTCGACCCATATCGAGCCGTTATGGGCTTCAATGATTCCCTTGGTGATGGCCAGCCCCAGGCCGGGGCCGCCGCCTTTGAACTTGGTCTTGCCGCTCGAGTGCAGGGAGACATCGCCCAACTGGCCGAACTTCTCGAAGATGACTTCCTGGTTTTCCGGGGCAATGCCGATGCCGGTGTCGGCCACCGTCACCTCGACAAAGCCGGGCAGGGTGCGCCCGTCAATGGTGATTGTACCGCCATCGGGCGTATATTTGATGGCGTTGCTGACCAGGTTTTTGACCGCCTGGTACAGGCGCTCGGGGTCGGCAAATATCAATTCATCGCTGCCGGCGAAGGGGCGAATTTCGAGCGTGTGCTTGCGCTGCTGCAGGATGTCGGAGAAATCGGCCTGGAGCATATTGAAAACACGATTGAGCCAGACCGGCTGGAAGTTAAGCGTCAGCAGGCGATTGTCAATCATAGAGACGTCAATCATGTCGTCCACAATTTCGCGCATGCGCCAGATGCCGGTATGCGTACCCTGAATGAGCATGTGGATTTGCTCGTTGTCGCGCGAGGCCAGGTCGCCAATCATGGCTGCGTAGCCTTCGATGAGGGTCAGGGGCGTTTTCAACTCATGGGCGGCCACGGCAATAAAGTTCGATTTGCTCTTGTCGAACTTTTTCAGGCGCGCCTGGGCGGATTCGAGTTCGTGCGCCAAATATTCGACCCGGCTCCTGTTTTCGAGTTCGGCGGCTTTTTCGACAGCCTGTAAATAGATGGGCATCAGGCTGGCCGTCAGTTCGATGGCTTGGGGGGAATCGAGGCTTTCGCGGGCAATCTCGAAAGAGTGGGCGGCGACCTTGTGCAGCAGACCGCCCAGGTTACGCTCGCCCTCCTCCAGGTCGGTCTGGGTGCGGGCGGCGGCCCACTCCTCGAGGAGCGGGTCGAGCCAGGTGGCATCCCCCGAAAGGACAGCCTGGGCCAGCAGGTCGAGGAGGCGTCCCAACTGTTCCTGGAAGTTTTCCCGCACTCCCGCGCCGCGCGCCAGGCTGTTCGAGACGCGCATTTGCAGGGCCGGCCGAATTTTTTCCAGGCTGTCTTGAATGCTCATAGGCATAGTTTAGCGTAGGATGACTTTTTTTGCAATTTTCATTCTCGTAATGCCATGAACCCTTCGAGCCAGGCCAGCACGACCTCGCCGACAATTTGCAGACTTTGGGCCGAGACCTTGTCAGGGGTGTCTTCGATGGTGTGCCAGTAGGGATAGTCGAAGTCAATCAGGTCTACCGCGCGGATGCCTTTTTCGACAAACGGGATGTGGTCGTCGAGCACCGAATACTTGTATTCGGGGATAAAAAACTGCTCATACCCGAGTCGTTTGGCCGCCGCCCAAATTTCCTCCGTCAATTCGGGGTCTGAGTTGTATTCCTTGTAGATGTTCAGTTCGGCATCGCCAATCATATCGAGCAGGATGACTGCTTCGGGGGCGTAGTCGAGGGCCTCGGCAAAGGCGCGTGAACCGAGAATCCAGTCCCAGCCTTCGATGCTGCCCTGGTCTTCAGCGTCCACCAGCAGCAGGCCGACGGGAGCATCCGGCGGCAGGACGCGGGCCAGTTCGAGCAGGACGGCCACGCCGGATGCGCCATCGTTGGCTCCCGGCACGGGCAGGGAACGGTTGGCCGGGTCGGGGTCGGAATCGGCGTAGAAGCGGCTGTCGTAATGGGCCATCAGCAAAACGGGCGGACGCCCCTGTCGTGTAGCCAATATGTTGGTGATGGCGTGGCCCATGCGTTCGGTTTCTTGCAGGCTGACATCCCAGCCTTGTTTCTCGAACTCGGTTTGGGCGTAAACGATAAATTGGGCATGGGCGGCGCTGCCCGGCGTGCGCGGCCCCATCGCATCCTGCGCCAGAACATGCGCGTAAGCAAGTTCGCCGTCAAAAGTTGGCGGTGGCGCGGGCGCGGCAGGCGCGCAGGAGGCAAGAATCAGCGCAAGGAGGGCAAGGAAGATGGTGAGTGTTTTCATCGTGCTATTGTACATGAGGCGAGGTCTTTCTTAAGACTCTTGATTCGGCATTTTGTTTTTTAATTTAGTCGTTGGACTTCCAGAAATCTCTGGAAAAGTGGCGTGGAGTGATTGTAAAAATCCCAAAAGCGCGTAATATTAATGGGAAGCAACTGTTTTTTGTTGTCGTGAGAAGACCGGGAGGGTTATCTCCTTCGGAATGTTTTTCTATACTGGCTGGTGAAAATGCCAGTATGGGTGGGCCTGTGAAAACAAACAATCATTCTTTGCAGGTTGAAAAGAAGCTGGCAGAGCCGGTCAATGATGTCATCGAGAAGATGTATTTGCAAATTAATAATATTGTTCAAGGTTTTGTCATCAGTATATTAATCGGCGTCCTGGCAAAACTTGACTGGCCTGGCATTATTGCTTCTGGAGACTTTGCAGTTCCCCTTTTTTCATTTACCAGTTTCTTTATTTCACTGGTATTCTGGTCTCGCTATTATTTCGATACAATTATCCTGAAGCGGTCTTTCGGGGTTTTTGCCATGGTATGGTTTTTTCTCTACATTGTTGCAGAGGGAATTAGTTTTGCCAAAATTGGTGACCATGCGATGTGGTTGATAAGCACCGGAATTTTCCTGTTTTTTGGCGCAGGATTTTATGTTTTGAACATTTTGGAAATCAATCGAAAACGGCGGAATAAAATGAAAATCTATGTGGCGGATAATGATGTTGGGGAATACCTTGTGTGGCAGAAAAAAAGGTTAATCGACCTTGTGTGCATGGCGCTCCTGTCGCTTTCGGGCGCCTATTTTGTTATGATTTCCCCGTCGCTGGCTGCGCCTGCCGGTCTTTTTTCGCTATTTTTTGCGTTGTGGCAGTTAGGCAAATCTGCTGATTATCGAAAATTAAGTTTTTTGAAGACCGGCCTGTAGTATTTTTCATTGGGCACGAAATAAAGGAGCAATTATGAATTCGACGGTTACTACATACAGGCACCGTCCCATTTCAAGCAGCGAGGTGGCAGGTTTTCTGGAATAAAGGCGAAACCGGGGTAAAATTCAGGTGCATCCATTCTCAGGGGATGTATGCAGAGGAAGCGCTTCCCAATGTTAAAAATATTATCCATCGATGACGAACCGCTCATCACCAAATTGATTGGCTACCAACTGGCGATTCACAACATGCAGGTCGTGACAGCCAATGCCGCCCACGAGGGAATCGCATTGGCTCACAGCGAAGCCCCCGACCTGATACTGCTGGATATGATGATGCCAGATATGGGCGGCCTGGATGTCTTTCGTGAAATTCGTTCGTTCAGCAACGTCCCGATACTGGCTTTTTCAGCCTTGAGCGACCCGATTGAGATTGAACGAGCGCTCAAGGCGGGGTTTGATGACTATATCGAAAAGCCCTGCCCGGGCGACGCGCTGGCCGAAAAGATTCTCCGGTTCCTGGCGGCAAAATAGTTTCTTTTCATCGTAAAAAGGAAAATTCCATGAATCACCCCGATTACCCGCAAAATCCCTACCAACGCCCCCTGCCGACCAGCACCATGGCTGTCATCAGCCTGGTGGCCGGCATCTTGGGCTTTATCGCCTTCCCGGTACTCGGCAGCATCGCGGCCATCATCACCGGCTACGCGGCGCGCAATGAAACCCGCGCCAACCCGCCCACCGCCAGCGGTGACGGCATGGCCACCGCCGGTATCGTACTCGGCTGGGTCAACATCGGCCTGGCGGTGATTGGCCTGTGCTGTGTGGCGGCCTACTTCATCTTTGTCGTCGGGCTGGTGGCGGTCGGCGGGCAGTGATAGGGTTGTTACATTTTTTCCAGTAAATCATTGACTCCGAAGACGCGCGCGTAAAAGGCCAGCAATTTCCCCGCTTTGCGCTGAAATTCCGCTTCTGACTCTGCCAGCCCTGTAAACCGCTGCGGATGCTCGATGCGCGCCACCAGGCGTTCGCGAAAGTTGGGATTGGGCAGGGCGGGCAGGAGCGGCTCAATCTCACGAATCAGCCCTTTGGCCTGCTGAATTACCTCCAGCGCTTCGGGCAGCGCGGTTTTTTCAGCGAGCACTTCCTTGAGCAGTTTGCAGCGATAAGCCAGGCAGGCGCGCGGATAATGCGCGGAAGTGTGGATTGTACAATCCCCTTTCCACAGCGGGCAGGGTTGGCTGAATCCGCGCTGGGTCGGGTCCGAGCGAAAAACGGACATGCCGAGGGCCTCGGCTGGGTCCAGTTCCCTGGGCCTGAGTTTGACCCAGATGAACAGATGACCCGTGCAGCACAACCCGCAGGCCTTACACAGGGCGCTTGCTTGTGATTCGTCGGTTTGCTGGTTGCCAGTCATGCGGGGAATGATAACCCAGGAAAGATGAACTGGCAAACAGTCCTGCTACCCTTTTGCAGGCCCTTCATTCATGACCCAACCAGCGGGAAAGCGGGTAGAATCGGGCCAATGACCACCTTTCAATCGAAAGACCCGCTGCACGGCATTACCCTGGAAACCATCCTGAAGCATCTGGTGAAGCAATATGGCTGGCGCGGGCTGGCTGAGCGCGTCCCAATCCGCTGCTTTTACCACGAGCCGAGCATCAAGTCGAGCCTGAAGTTTTTGCGGCAAACCCCCTGGGCGCGCAAGAGCGTCGAAGAACTTTACCTGCTCTCCATTGCGGGCAAAAACAGCCCATGAAAATAATTTCCCACTTTTTGCTGGCCAGCGACATCGACGGCGCCCTGCTTGGCGACGAAAGCGGCGAAGAACTGTTCAGGCATTTTGCCGCCAGCCAGGCCGGGCAGTTCTGCCTGGCCTACATTACCGGGCGTTACCGTCACTCGGTTTTGCAGCTGATTAACGAAGGGCGGCTGCCGCGTCCGCGCTTTATTTGCAGCGACGTCGGCACCGAACTGTTCGACCTCGACGACCCCGCCAACCGCCTGGGGGATGCCTACGCCGCGCGGGCGCAAAACAACTGGGATTTGGACGAAATCTACCGGTTGGGGATTGGGGAGGGGGTCACGCGCCAGGAATTCGACGAGGGCCAGCCCCGCTTCCAGGCCGGGTTTTATTGGAACGCGCGCCCCGAAACCTTGCGGGCGTTTAAGCGGCGTTTGTCCACGCTGGAGGGGCTTGTCATCCAGGCCAGTTACGATACCTACATCGACGTTTTGCCCGCCCGGTTGGGCAAGGGCCAGGCGGTGGTCTTCCTGCAAGAAGAACTGGGATTTGCCCGCGAGCAGGTGGTGGTGGCGGGCGATTCAGGCAACGACCGCCAGATGTTCGAGACCAGCTTCAAGGGAATTGTCCCGGCCAACGCGCTCGACGAACTCAAGTCGCTGGCGCGCCAGCCCTGGCATTACCACAGTCCCTACCCGGCGGCGCGCGGCGTACTCGACGGCCTGCGCCGGTTTGGGTTTGCGGCGGGGGAATTTGTCTAGTTGTATTCAAGGGTGAAATCCTTATAATAATGGTTAACCTTAGGCGTTTCGAGTAGCGAACTATATAATTGGCGTATGTTCCTTTTGATTATAGAAAGGAGATGCTCAGGAAATTTATTTTCTGCAATTGCATTCTTCTACCTAACAAGAAAAGGAGCCCATGATGATTAGAACATTCGCTGTTTCGCGTGGTAAAAACGCCGATAAACAAGGTGATAACAAATCAAAACTGGAAACATTTTTGCAAAACATTAATTGGCCGAGAGCCATTCTGGTTTTGCTCATTACTGCCTTTTTGATTAGTGTTTTTGTCAAAGCATCTGGCCAACCAGATGCTTTTGCTTGGTTATTGGGAGGTAACGGGGCGACAGGAGGTCCCTTGCCCGGTGATATTGGCATTGCCCTCGGGCCGATTTTGGCCCTGGCGCTTGCCATTGAACGGTTAATAGAAACCATTTTTGACATGTTTGAGACTAATATAGCCCAAGTTGCAAAATATACATCAGCGGGTGAAAAAGGCTTAAAGTACATTGATGATATAACAACCCTATACACTGATGAAATGTTTAAGGCCAAAAACGCGCTTATGGAAGCCATGAACAGTTCCGAAACCAGCCCAGCAAAGAAGAGCGAGCTTCTAAGTGCTTTGGAAGCGGCTGAGCAACGTCTTAAAGACACAGGAGTATTCTGGGAAAATTTGCCGAAAGACCCCCAATATGTTTCATGGAAGCGTGCAATAACCATTTGGTTGGGGTTGGTTGCGGGCATGGTTGTAGCCGTATTTAATGACCAGGGCTTATTCTATTATTTAAACCAGCCTGTTCCCAGGTTGTTAGACATGCTGGTAACGGGGTTTGTTCTTGGCGCAGGCTCAGGGCCTATACATTCATTGGTGGGTATTTTGCAAAGCGCCAAGGATAGTTTGTCAAATGTGGGAAGTTTGGCGGGTTTTGGTGCGGTGCAAAACGAACTTCGTTCACTGCGTTCAGAGATTGAGAAAAAGTAACCGCGTTAGGCAATAGTCGGGAGCGCCCTGCAGGAAGAGGGCGCTCCAAGTTTTCGTTGTTTTTGAAGAAAATTTTTAACGTTTTGGAGGATAAATCATTATGACATCGCTCCGAAAGTTTTTTGGAAATTTCTTTTTGACGGGATTGGCTGTACTTATTCTTTTGCTTGTGAATTTACTAGTGCATGAGTTTGCTCATTGTATTACGATGAATAGTATTTCAGATGGCTGCGAAGGAGTCTACGTTTTTCCTGGCAGGAAGGTTTGGCCCTTGAGCGGATTCGGTGAAACTTACCAAGGTGATTGGGAAAATTATATTGGTTTGGCGAACTATTATCCCGATAGGCTTGCCCCAACTCGGCCACTTGACGGCTTTGTATCGCTGGTTGGTAGTGGCTCAACAGCGATACTGTCCTTAATTGCTCTCATGACTTTGTGGCTCTTGCGTCCTCAAGGTTGGGTAGAGCGCTTGTTGTTGATTCAATCGCTTGCTTTTGGCGATATTTTAACGTATACCATTTTGCCGGGCTATTTCGGTTTACCTCATTTCTTTTTCTTCGGCGGTTTGTATGCTGAGCCTCTTGAAGGTGCGATAAGCATGGGAATTGACCGCAATAGTTTTGTAGTTGGCGTACTTGTTTTCTCAGCATTGATGTTTGCTGGTTGGTTGCTTTATCTTTCGCGTCACCGAATTTCACTCCAGAAAAAAAGAATCTGATAGGTTATTCGCCTAAATCCCACGGCAGTGTGCTGTAAAAATAAATTGTGCTCTGGTAATTCGGCTCTTCGCTGCTGCCGAGGTTTTCGATGCTGCCAAAGGCCGCCAGCCTGCCGTCGGGGGAGTAGACCGGCCCCCAGGCGGCACTAAAAATCGTTTCTACGGCGGCGGCGTTTTCTTCCGCGATGAAGAAGGCGCCACCGGTTTTTGTTTCAGGGTCAGAGTATTTGAATAGTAACGGCCAGCCCGAGGGGGTTTTCGACCAGGTCAGGGCGTAGTAGCCTCCCAGGCCAACGCCGGGAATCTTGCGCTTTTCGGCGCCATCCGGGCTGACGAGGTAGAGACCGTCCGCGCCGGGCAGGGCCAGCCATTTGCCGTCCGGACTCCAATTGAGCGGTTCGGTGGTGTTGGCGTTTTGCAAGCCTTCGAAAATCTTTGCCAGGCCCGATTGATCGGCCTGCATCACCCAGACCTCGCCGGGCGAGTCGTAAGTATCGCCGGATGGGGATGCATAGGCGACTTGGCTGCCGTCTGGCGACCAGGTGTGGCGGCGCGGCTGGCCGATTCCGGGGGTTTCGAGAACGCGCGCCTGGCTGCCGTCTGGCCTGGAGATGACCAGGACGGTGGCGCTGCTATCGCGCAGCCAATACAAAAGCCACTGCCCGTCGGGTGACCAGCGCGGATAATTGGGGCTGAAGCCGGGGCGGTCGGAGCCGAAGCAGGTTTTCTGGCTGCCATCGTTTGCGGCGGTGCAAATTTCCAGGCTGGGAGAGCCGTCCTGTACCCAGGCCATGCCGTCTGATGCGGGGTTGTAGTAGATGTCGAACAGTTTTTCGGGCAGGTTTTGCGGCTCGAAGAACTCCTGCTGACCCAGGTTGTAGAATGCCTGGCGCGATTCTTTCCCGGGGGTATAGATGTTGTAATTGAACAGGCTGCTGTCTGCCGACCAGGCGCCGGCTTTCACCAGTCCTTCGACAGTCAGGCTGTCGCTCAGTTCGGCAACCGGCGCAATTGTTTCGAGGTTTGGCCCGCCCGCCAATCCCCAGGGAATCAATTCTTCGTAGGGGATTTTCCCCGGTTCGAGCAGGGTTCCGTCGGGCAGCGCCCTGACTTGGCTTTTGGGTTTGGCCTGTTCGCTGCCCTGGTCTGTACGCACATCCACCAGCCCTTCGACGACCGTGACGATGGTGCGCCCGTCCTTGTCGACGCGAACGCTAAAGCGCGTGCCGCGCACGGCGGCGGTGGCGTTGGGGGTTTCGACCTCGAAGGTTTCACCTTCTTGCAGTTCTTCGATGTTGACCCAAATCTGACCTGAATCGAGTTTTATTTTGAGCGTTTGGGGGTCGGGGTGTTCCAGCGTAAAGATGGTGTTGGGGGCAACCCGCAAGACCCCCTCGCGGGTCAGGAATTGGACAAGGGCTGTTGAAGATTCCCTGGCCCAGACCTCGCCGCCGGGGTAGAGCGGCATTTCGACGAGGGCGGCGCTCCAGTCTTCGCCGGGCATGGCGTGGGCCTCGACCCGGTTGATGACCTCGTCCAGCCTGGCCTGGGGCGCTGTTTGGTCGGCAGGGCTTGCGCTCACGGCATCATTTTGAGGAGCAGGCGCGGGCGCGGATTCGGTTGCGGTAGAGCATGCGCAGGCCGAAAGACCAAATAGCAACACGAGCGTGAAGGAAAACAGGCGTTTCATAAAACCTCGCTTTCTGCCAGGCCGAGCAGGCGCGCGACGCGCAGGGGTTCCGATTTTCCGCGCGCCTCGAAGGGTGGGATTTGTTCATCGGTAATGACAAGGTCGCTTACCCGTTCGTACAGGTCAAAGCCGAGCAGGATGGTCATCCCGCCAGGAACAGGCCATTTGCCGGGCGGGCGCGGAATTTGCATGGCAACCTTGCAGTGCGATTCGATGCGCGCCGCGGCGTTGACGGCGTCGCCCAGCACGGTGTAGTCGAAGCGCCTGCCGCGCCCGATGATGGCGTCGGTCATTTGTCCGCAGTTTGCGCCAAGGCCCATCTCGAAGGGCGCCTCATCGCGGAGCGGCCAGAGCGTGGTAAGGCGTTCGAAGGCAAGGGCCATGCGCATGGCCGCGCGCGCCGCGCTGCGGGCGTGGTTGGGCAGCGGCTCGGGCAGTCCGAAGAGCACCAGCAGTCCGTCGCCAAATGTCCGGTAGATGACCCCGCCCTCGGCAAAAACGGCCTGTTCCATCTCGTCCAGATAGGCAGACAGGAAGCGCACCATCTCAGGACTGCGGTCCTGGCGCATCAGCGCTTCGCTGGCGGCGGTAAACCCGCGAACGTCGCAAAACAGGACGCTTGCCTCGCGCTCGGGTCGTTTGCTGTCGAGCAGGGTTTGCCAGTTGTCGAGCAGGGATTGCAGGCGTTCGGGCGACATCAGGCCTGAAAATCGCTGGCGCAGCAGGCGTTTGTCTCGTTCGGCAAAAATCATGCGCTCGGCGGTCGAAGCGCCCCCGGTGAGCAGGGCGGAGGTCAGGGGCGCGGCCAGCGGCAGGACGAAATCGGCGGCAAAGGCAACCTGCCCGGCAGCCAGATAAAGCAGGATGGCAAGGGTGAACAATCCCAGTCCAAAGTTGGCGCGCGGCAGGCTGGTCAGCGCCAGGGCCAAAATTCCGGCCAGGGCAACAATCAGCAGGCTTGCCCAGCGCGGCGGATGTTGCAGCCAGTTTCCGGCAAGCAGGGTGTCTATGGCGTTGGCCTGTATTTCGACGCCGGGCAGTTGGGATTGGGTTGCAAACGGGGCGGGGTGGCGGTCTTGTTCGATAATTGTCGTGTAGCCAATAAGCACGATTGCATCATTAAAAGTTCCGGGAGGTAGGCTTCCGTCGAGCACGCGGTAGAGCGGCAGGGTGCGGAAGGTGCCCTCGGGGCCGCGAAAGTTGATGCCCAGGGTTAATCCTGTGTCCAGGTTGGCGCGCGGGACGTTGACCGGCACGCCGTTATACAGCGTGGCGACGGCCAACCCAAAGGATGGCAGTTGACCGTCGCTCCAGGGCCAGAGCAAGGTTGCGCGGCGGTAGACCCCATCGGCATCTGCGGCCAGGCTGGTGACCCCGACGGCGCTGGCGGCTTTCATCAGGGATTCCTGCGGCGGCCTGAAACTGCGCAAAATTCCGATGGGCGATTCATCCTGCTTGAAGTGGGCAACAAGGACGGTATCCGGCGCGTTTGCCAGCGCAGCGGCCAACGCCTGGTCGCCGTTCTCGTCCCAGCCAGGGGTGTCGAAGGCGATATCCACCCCGATAACACGTGGATTTTCCTTTGAGATGATTTCGAGCACTTGGGCCCAACGCGCGCGCGGCCAGGCGCGGATGTTTTCGCCGCGCAGGTTGGCAAGCATCTGGAAGGAGTCTTCATCCGCAACAACCAGGATGATGGGGTTTTGGGGCGATTGCGGGCCGCGCAGCCAGAAGCGCAGGTCAATGGTTGGTCCTTCGACAAAATCGCTCCAGGCGGGCAGGGCAGCCTGGAGCGAGAAAATCAGTAAAAAGATGAGAACCGGCAGTATCCAGCGCAGGGGCCGGTGTTTTGGAAAAAGCAGTTTGAACCAGCGTTTGTCCCTCATGTCTCGCTGGGCGGGTGAACGACCTGCCGTACTTTTATTTTACACCAGGAAGGCCTCCAGTGCGCGGGCGGAACGTTCGGCATACAGCGCGGCGCGTTCACGTTTTCCGCTTTTGCCCGTTTCTTCAAGGGGCGGCAAAATTCCGAAGTTGGATTTCATCGGTTGGAAGTCTTTCAGGTCGGCGTGAGTGACGTAGTGGCAGAGCGCGCCGAGCATGGTTTCACGCGGCAGTTCGAGCGGGGATTGCCCGTTCAGCAGGCGGGCGGCGTTTTGACCGGCCAGCAGGCCGGTGGCAATGTTGCCCATGTAGCCCTCGACCCCGGTGATTTGCCCGGCCAGGAACAGGTCGGCTCGGGCGCGGGTTTGCAGGGTCGGCAGCAGGATTTTTGGCGAGGCCAGGAAGGTGTTACGGTGCATTTGTCCGTAACGCGCGAATTCGGCTTTTTCCAATCCCGGAATCATGCGAAATACGCGCCGCTGTTCGGGAAAGGTCAGGTTGGTCTGGAAACCGACCAGGTTATACAGGTTCCCGGCCAGGTTGTCCTGGCGCAACTGCACCACCGCATAAGGGCGGCGCGCCACGCGCGGGTCGTTCAGCCCGACCGGGCGCATGGGGCCATAGGCGAGGGCTTTTTCGCCGCGATTGGCAATAATCTCAACCGGCAGGCAGCCCTCGAAGAAAGTTTCGTGCCCGGCGCGCACCCCGCTTTCGAGCGGTTTCTCGAAGTCGCGCAGTTGAATCCGCTCTGCATGGCGCAGGGCATCGACAAAGGCCAGGTAATCGGTTTTCAGGTGGAAGGGGCAGTTGATGTAGTCGCCTTCATCCTGCTCGCCATCACTCCAGCGCGAGGCGCGGTAGGCGATGTCCATATTAATGGAGGCGGCTTCGACAATCGGGGCGATGGCGTCGTAGAAGTAGAGATGCTCCTCGCCGCTGAAACGGGCCAGGGCCTGCGAAAGCCGGTCGGAGGTCAACGGGCCGGAGGCGATGATGGCTGGGCTGGAGGGAATTTCTGGCATTTCGGCGCGAATCAGTTCGATATTGGGATGGGCGCTGACCCGCTCGGTGACAACTTCGGCAAAGCGTTCCCGGTCGACGGCCAGGGCGGCTCCGGCGGGCAGGGCGGTTTCTTCCGCAATTTTGAGCAGGAGCGAGCCGAGGCGGCGCAATTCGGCCTTTAAAACGCCGCTGGCGCGGTCGGGCAGGTTCGAGCCGAGCGAGTTCGAGCAGACGAGTTCGGCCAGGTGCGGGGTCTGGTGTGCCCCTGTCGCCACAAGCGGTCTCATCTCATATAACTTAACGTTGATGCCGTTTTGGGCGGCCTGCCAGGCGGCTTCGCTCCCGGCCAGCCCGCCGCCAATGATGGTCAAGGTGGACATAGTGCGCCTATTTTATCATCCAGTTTGCTCCAATTTTGGGTATCTATACGCTCCTTATTGTATAATTTGAAGGATGACAAAAACCAGCCTGGTCGAAGCGGTGCTAAAGGAGGCTTGTGCGCTCAGTGATGCCTGTTGGGCGGCGCGGGTTTCTTACAGCCTGAATGGGTGGAGTTTGCTCGAATCGCACCGGCTGACGAAGAAGCGCGAGGCCTGCCTGCGCGATTTCCTGGCCGACAAAGCCAACTCGGCCTGGTTGGGCGGCGCGCTTTCCGGCGGGCGTTCACGCTCGCGGGCCTGCGACCTCGACCCGGATTGCCGCAAGGTTTTTATTTTTCCGTCTTATGCGGGGGAGAACTGGCTGTTTGTGGTCAGCGCGGCTGAAAACCTGTCCAAAGCCTCGCAGCAGGTCTGGCGGCTGGCGGCGATGGCAATTCCATCAGGGGATGATGCTGCCGACCAGACGCACCAACTGAAACAGGCCGTCACCGAAATGGAAGAAATCCAGCAGGAACTCAGGGCGCGCATTGCTGCCCAGCGCGAGGCCGAATCGCGGCTGGTGCAGGCCGCCAAACTGGCGGCTGTCGGTGAAATGGCGGCAGGCATAGCCCACGAATTGAACAATCCGCTGACCTCGGTGGTCGGCTTTACTGAATTGAGTATCGAATCGCTGTCGATAGAATCACCCCTGCGCCATGACCTCGAACTGGTGTTGCGCGAGGCCAACCGCGCCCGCAGCGTGGTGCGCCGCCTGCTCGACTTCGCCCGCCAGCGCGAAGTGGTTCGCACGCGCGGCGATATTAACGAAATTGTGGACGAAGTAGTTGTCCTGACCAAGCACCTGCTGTTGACCAGCGGGGTCGAACTGCGCATGAAACTCAAACCCGGCCTGCCCTGGGTGCTGATTGACCGCAACCAAATCAAACAGGTGTTACTGAATTTGGTAAATAATGCCCTGTACGCCATGCCGAACGGTGGGATGATGGCGATTGAGACCTGGGAGCAGGAGCGCCACGGCGCGCCGTTTGTAGCCCTGGCGGTGCGTGACAGCGGAGAGGGCATTTCGCCCCAAAACCTTGAGCGCATTTTCGAGCCGTTCTTTACCACCCGTGGCGACCAGGGCGGCACCGGCCTGGGGCTTTCGGTGACTTATGGCATCGTCACCGAACACGGCGGCGTCATTGAGGTCGAGAGCCAGGTTAACAGCGGCTCGAGTTTTCTCGTCTATTTCCCGTTGCAGGAGCAGGAGGTATGAGCCAGGTGCGCGTAATGGTGGTCGACGACGAGCCGGGTGTTGCCCTGCTATGCGAAAGGCTTTTGTCTGGCGCAGAGTTTTTGTCCCGCTCTTCGACCGACCCGCGCGCTGCCCTTGAGTTGCTCAAAAGCGAACCTTTCGATTTGCTGCTGGTCGATATTCGCATGCCCGAAATCAGCGGCTTCGATGTCATCCAACAGGCGCGCGAGTTGCAGCCAGAAATCGCCATCCTGGCAATCACCGGTTTCGGGACGGTCGAGACGGCCATCCAGGCCCTGCGGCGCGGGGTCGATGGGTTGCTGCTCAAACCTTTCCAAAAGGATGAACTGCTCGAAGCCGTCCAGCAGGCCCTTTCCGACCGCCAGAAAAAACAGGACGTGGCCCGGATGCAGGCCCTGCGTCCGCTTTTCAGCGTGACCGAAACCCTGTTGTCGGAAACGAACCCCGAAAACCTGCAAACCCTTATCCTGGATACCGTTTCGAATCAATTTTCCTGCGCCAATGTGGCGCTTTACCGGGTATCGGAGCGCGACAACCAGGTTGCGCTGCTGGCCGGGCGGGGTAAAACCCCGGCGTCTGGCGTAATCGATTCCGGGGGCGGCATTGTCCAACGGGCTGCCGCAGTGGAGCAGCCCGTCTGGGGGGCGGTCGGGCAGGCGGGGGAGAAAGCCATCCAGCGTGAGTTGAAATCGCTTGGGCTGGGCAGCGTAATGGCGGTCCCGTCCGCATCGATGAACATGCGCTCGGTCTTGTTTGCGGCCCGCGACGTGGGCGAGCCTCCTTTCCGCGAAGCCGACCTGGATATGTTCCAAATCCTGGCGCGTCAGGCGACCATTGCGATGGATAACGCCAACCTGTACGGTGAACTGCGCGCCTATGTGCGCCGCGTCGAAGAGTCGCAGCGCGCCCTGGTGCAATCTGAAAAGTTGGCGGCGGCGGGCCGCCTGACCGCCTCGATTGCGCACGAGGTCAACAATCCGCTGCAATCGGTGCGCAATTGCCTGCACCTGGCAATGCGCGAAGACCTGCCGCCTGAGAGCCGTAAAAATTACATCGACCTGACCATGCAGGAGGTCGAGCGCCTGATGATGACGGTCGAGCGCATGTTGGATTTCTACCGTCCGAGTGTGGAGTTCAAACCGGTCAATATTCTTGACCTGTTGGAGCATGTACTCAACCTGCTTGGGGCGCAATTGCGCAGCCGTAACATTGTCGTCACAACGGCCTGGCCCGCCAAACTGCCCAGCGTACAGGCTATCCGAAACCAGGTCGAGCAGGTGTTCATTAACCTGGTCTTGAATGCTTTCGATGCAATGCCGGAGGGGGGCGAGTTATGGATTGATATTACGCAAAAACGGAAGATGATACAAATAACTTTCCAAGATAGCGGGCCAGGCGTGCCTGACGAAATGCGCGAGACGATTTTCGAGCCGTTCATCAGCACAAAAAACGGAACCGGCCTGGGCCTTTCGGTCAGTTACGATATTATCACTGCGCACGGAGGCCGCCTTGACCTGCTTCCGGGCAAAAACGCTCAGGGCGCAACCTTTCGGGTAATGCTCCCAATCAAAGATGCCAAGGATGAGAAACCATGAAAACAAATATCCTGATAGTTGACGATGAACCGGTTGCGCGACAGTCTTTGGGCGATATTTTACAACTCGAAGGCTATGCGGTTACGGCAGTCGCAAGCGGCGAGGCAGCTGTCGAGCACCTGCGCAATTACGCAGTTGACCTGATGATAGTCGACTTGAAGATGCCCGGCATGAGTGGACTCGACCTCGTGCAGGTTACCAGTCAACTCGCGCCCGATGCACAGATTATCCTGCTGACGGCCTATGGTTCGATGGAATCGGCGGTCGAGGCCCTGCGTCAGCGTGTGCATGATTACCTGCTCAAACCGGCTTCCCCCAACCAGATAATCGCCAGCGTCAAAAAAGGGCTGGAGCGGCGGGCGGTGCGTCTGGCCGAACAGGCCGAATCGCAGGCTGTCGCCGTCTCCTTGTTCAGAACTGCCGACGGGGTCGAAATCGACCTGATGCGCCGCACGGTTTCGGCCAACGGCAAACTCGAAAACCTGACCCCGGCGGAGGGGCATTTGCTCAAGGTCTTTATCGAAAATCCCGGCAAGGTGTTCAGCCACCGCGAATTGGTTTTGCTCGTTCAGGGATATGATGTTTCGCAGCGCGAAGCCCAGGAAATTTTGCGCCCGCTGGTCAGCCGGCTGCGCCACAAACTCGAAGTCTTTCCCGGTTTATACGAAAGAATCATCAGCGTGCGCGGCACGGGATATGTATTCGAAAACGAGAAAAACTAATCTTCCAGGTTCCAGGGAATGGGGGCAATTTGCGGCGGATGAATCCAGGCCAGCCAGCCTCCTTTGGGCCGCTGCAAATTGGGTTTCTCGAAGGCAGCCAGAAGCAGGGTGATGCTCAGGATGGCCGCCCCGCCCCATTGAACAATGGTCAGGCTCTCATTGAGCAGGATGTGACTGACAACGATGGTAACGAAGATTTCTGATAGACCCAACAGGGCGGTTTGCACACCGCCTATTTTTTTTATGCCCAGAAAGAGCGTAAAGCGTGATGTGAACGTGACCAGGGTCAGCAGGATGACGGGCAGCCAGGATGCTTCCCCGGCGGCAGGCAGGCTGCGGTCGAAAATCAGGTATGCGGGCAGGGTGACCAGGCTCATCGCCAGCAGGGTGTATAGGGTGACAGTCGGAGCGGGGATTTCGTACAGCACGCGCTGGTTAATGGGGATATGTAGGGCGTATAGGATGGCCGAGAAAATCATCATCAGCGTGGCGGGGATGGGGATGTTTGCCCCGCTGGGGTTAATCAGCAAAAAAACAGCCGCAAGCGCCAGGGCCATGCGCAGCACGGTCAGACGGCTGATGGGCTGTTTGTCCAGTATCGAGAAGAGTGCGACGAAGACGGGGTAGAGGGCGTACAGCAATTGCCCAACACTGGCGGGTAGTTCGCCGAGGGCCATGTAGTAAAAGAGCGAACCGAACCCGTTAATGGCTCCCGCCAAAAAGCAACCCGCCAGACCAACCGGAAAGATATAAAGAAATTGCCGCCTGAAGAGCAGCAAGATGAGGAAAATCATCGTGGCGGCCAGGCCGGTTCGCAGGGCCACTGTCAGCAGGGAACTGAATCCGGACAGGATGGCCCAGCGGCCAAAGACGGGCGCCAAGCCCAACAGGAAAGCGGATGACAGGGCTGCGAAGATGCCTATCCCCTGCCTGTTACTGGCTGTCATGCAATTCCCTTTCCTGCAACCTGTCCGGTCATCGGCGCAATGTTCATGCGGCAATTAAAACGGCAAAACAAGGTCGCCAGTCTTTCTAATGCATTGCGAAAACGTTTGATTATCGAATCAGGGACTTAACTTCATCCAGGAATTCATCGCTCATGAAGTCCCCTTTTTGCATCAGGGCCTGGATTTGTCCTTTGAGCAGGTTCTTTTCGTCCTGGGTCAGTTCCTTGGCTGTCGAGACAATTACGGGGATGTGAACCGTATCGGGATTGTTCTTCATTGCATCCAGCACGGCAAAGCCGTCCATTTCCGGCATCATCAGGTCGAGAATCAACAGGTCGGGGCGTTCACGGTTGACCAGCTCGAGCGCCTCGCGCCCGTTGGTGGCCTCGAAGATGGTGTACTCGCCCTGTGATTGCAGGATGCGCCGAATCAGCCGCCGGGCATCGGGGGTGTCGTCGGCAATTGCGACGCGCGGAAAGCGGTCAGGCGCGACCCGGCTGAGGGCGGCCAGCAGACCTTCGCCTTCCTTGGGGGCCGGTTCCGCCTGGGCGGTTTCGCTTTCCTGCGGCAAGACGACATTTCGCGCCCAGCCCGAACCAAGAACAAGCGGTTCGGCGGGCATCGTGTGACCCGTGCAGTTGACCACGACGGTATCGGTCGGCTTGATGACCCCGGCGCGAATCAGTTTGAACAACCCGGCGAAAGCGGCGGCAGCGGCAGGTTCAGCCGAGACACCTTCCATTTTTGCCAGCACATGCATGGCGCGGAAGGCCTCCTCGTCGGTGACGCTTTCGAACAGTCCCTTATTTTCCTTGAATTCCTCGCGCAGCAAGGGGTAGGCGCGGCCCGGCGTGCCGGTGGCGAGGGTCTCAATGTGGGTTTTGGGGCTGATAACGGCGTTGGCTTCCTCAAGGTTTTGTTTCCAGGCATGCACCATTGGGGCGCAGCCATCAGCCTGGATGGCGGCAATCGATGGAATTTCATTGATGAAACCCATGCGTTTCATTTCGTGGAAGCCCTTGCTGACGCCAATCGGGCCAAGCCCGCCGCTAATGGCCTGGATGTACCAGGTGGGCGTGCGCCACAGGCTGCCGTCGGTTGCCGGGCCGAGTTGTTCGGTCAGTTGTTCGGCAATTTCGTAGGCAATGGTTTTCATCCCCTCGACCGAGGTGATGGTGCGCGCGCCCATGTCATGATACAGGCCGCGCTGTTCGGCGAACTCAGCGGCAATTTTTTTGACCTGGTCATACGAGCCGGTAACTTTGACAACCTGGCTGCCGTACAGGGCAATTTCGCGCATTTTGACGGCGGGCACGAGGCTGGTGACAAAGGCCCATAACTTAATCCCGGCCCGGGCGGCAAAGGCCGAATAGGCGATGGCGACATTACCGGTCGAGGCGGCGACCATCTCGGTGATTCCGGCTTCTTTCAGCGCCGCAATCGTCACCGCAGCCTGGCGGTCTTTGAAAGACGCGCTCGGCCCCTGCCGCTCGTCTTTGATGAAAATGTTGGGGCAGCCGAGCATCAATCCCAGGTTGACCGCCTGGATGAGCGGTGTTCCGCCTTCGCCCATGCGCAGGCTGGTAACAGGTTTTTGGACAGGCAACAGTTCCTGGTAGCGCCACAGACCAAACGGACGTTTTTCCAGCGCATCAGGGAGGATTTTTGCAATATTGTCGTAATCGTAAATGGCCCTGCGCCACTGGCTTTTGCAGTTGGGGCAGTTGAATTCACTGGGATGATAGTGGTTGGTATGACCGCAATCAATGCACTCGATAAGACAGGCCATTTTTTTTCAGTTCTCCTGGCAGGTTTTCCCTAAAAAAGGCGCACCGGGTTGGCGCGCCTGTTTGGTTAGTGTTTTGCGTCCAATCTCTTGAGCGCTTTGTCCAGCGTGCTGAACAGTTCATCCTGCTCGAGCATTCCCTTTTGCAGCATGGTCTTGCCCAGGTTCGAGAGTTTGGCCTTTTCTTCGTCTTTCAGGTCGGCCCCGCTGATGACCAGCACGGGAATATCGCGCAGGTCGGCGGAGGTTTTGAGCCGCTCAAGGATGGTGAACCCGTCGAGGTCGGGCATGAACAGGTCGAGGATGATGGCGTGCGGCTTTTTCTGGCTGATGAGTTCCCAGCCTTTTTGGCCGCCCTGGGCGAGGATGGGGTGATAGGCTTCTTTTTCCGCGATGATTCTTTCGATGAGACGCAGGTCGTCGGCAGAGTCGTCGATAATCAAGACATCCCTAATCATCCCGTCCCCGTTCAGCCGGTTGAGCGATAGGAGTAGTTCATCCTGCAAAATGGGCTTGACCAGGTAGTCAGATGCGCCCAGGCTGAAGCCTTTCTCCTCCTCCTCGACAATCGAGCAGACGATGACCGGCACATCCCGAATTTCGGGGTCGGCTTTGATTTCGGCCAGTACCTGCCAGCCGTCGACTCCCGGCATCATAATATCGAGCGTGACAGCATAAGGCCTGAGCCGTTTGATGGTGTCTTTGGCGTTGGCGGGGTTCATGAGCGGCACAACCTGGTAGCCCTGCGGCTTGAGGTAGCGCTCATAAAGGTTGATAATCTGCTGGTCGTCGTCGATGCACAGGATAATTTTGCCTTCCTTGCCGTTTTCCTGCTGTGATTCCTGGTGGTAAACCGGAATGGTGAAGTAGAAAGTACTGCCTTCATTGACAACGCTGTGTACGCCAATGCGACCGCCGTGCAGTTCGACCAGGCGCTGGCAGATGGAAAGGCCCAGGCCGGTGCCGCCCGACTTGCGGGTGGGCGACGAATCGACCTGCGAGAACGCCTGGAAGAGTTTGCTTTGGTCTTCGGGGGCGATGCCGGGGCCGGTATCGTGAACGCTGATAAGCACTTCTTGCAGGCCGGTCGAGGTGGTATGCGGCTTGGCTTCGATGGTGATGACGCCTTCTTCGGTGAATTTGGCAGCGTTGGCTATCAGGTTGAGTAACACCTGGCGGATGCGCATCGCATCGCCACGCACGGCGGGGATGTTGCTGGCGATTTCTTTTTCAAGCCGAACCTGCTTGTCTTTGACCAGGCCAGCTGCGGTGGACATGACGCTATTAATCGTATCCACAATATTGATTTCTTCAATTGCCAATTCCATTTTGCCCGCTTCGATTTTCGACAGGTCGAGCACGTCGTTAATCAGGTTGAGCAAGTGCTGGCCTGAATTGTAGATGGCTGAGAGGTCCTGGTGTTGCTGTTCGTTGATTGGGCCGTCAATCCCTTTCAGGATGACCCGCGAAAAACCGATAATCGAGTTGAGCGGTGTGCGCAGTTCGTGCGACATGTTTGCAAGGAACTGGCTCTTGATGCGGTCGAGTTCGCGCATTTCATTGACTGCCTGTTGTGCCAGTTCGTAAGAGCGGGCGTTATCAAGCGCAACGGCGATTTGGTCGGCCAGGGTTTCGAGAACGGCAATGTCTTCATCGAGGAACGCGCCGACCTCGCGGGCCTGAATGTCCAACGCGCCGATAACGCGCGAACCGATTTTGAGCGGAATGCCCGCCTCCGCGCGGGTTTCGGGAAGCAGCGGGTTGGGGCGGTGGATTGGGTCAATGGCAGTGTTGTTGACGACCAGTGTTTTGCCGTTGCCGGTCACATAGCCGATGATGGATTTGGAGCCGACAGCCAGCGAGTGCTGGCGGTTTTTCATCTCTTCACCGGCGTCTCCGGTTGCCTCGCGCAGGACGGCATTGAAGCCGTTTTCCTCGACGGTGAAAATCGAAACGTGATAGTAGCCAAAGCGGTTGCGTAGCAGGTTGGCAGTACGGTTGAAGAGCGTTGGCATGTCGAGGGTTGAGGTAATCAGGCGGCCAACCTCGGTGGCGGTGGCCAGGTACTCATTTTGCCGCCGCAGGGCCTCTTCCGCGCTCTTGCGCTCGGTGACATCTCTTGCGACCCAAAAGACCTCGTTTTCGCTTAGCTGTGAAACACTGGCGTCGAACCAAAATTTTTGGCCGCCGATGCTTAACGGATACTCGACCTGGATTGTCTCTTTGCTTTGCAGGGCGCGCTGGATGGTCTCAAGGAAAATTTCCTGCAAATCGGGAGAAAGAACATCTTTTACCGTTTTACCGAGCAACTCTTCCGCGGGCATAAGCAGCCTGGACGGGTTGGTCGGCGCAATGCGCACATAACGGCCTTCCTTGTTGTAGACCACGATGACATCGTTCATCGAGTTGAACAGCGCGCGCAACTCGGCTTCCGATTTCCCCAGGGCTTCTTCCGCCAGCATTTTCTCAACAACGGTGGCAATTTGAGGGGCCAAACGGCCCAGGGTTTCAAAGTGGTCGTTGGTGAGTGTAAGGCTGTCATCGTATGTTTGGGTGGCAAACATACCGATAACTTCCTTGGTTTTGAGCGGGATGCCCATCCATTGCATGGCCGGTTCGCCCACGAGGTCGATTTCGCCCTTTTGGTTTAGTTCGTTAATTCCTTCTTCGGTTAAGAAGAGTGGTTGGTCGTTCCGAATGACGTAATGAGTCAGGTTGTGAATGGGCGGGCCGGACCTCCACGGGTTGGGCGCTTTTTCATCCACCTTGAATGGGTAGGAAATAATTTCGTTTTCCCTGTCGTAAAGCGAGAAGTAAATATTCTTTGCCGGAACAATACGCAGGATGCCTTGGTGAATGAGTTCCAGCGCTTTTTCGACATTTTCCGCTTCGACCCCGGCTCTGACGATTTCTGCGATGACTTCTTCGATGGCTTCGTCAAGTCGCTGGGCGGTGATGTCTTTGTTCACGCCGCGATAGCCAATCATTGTGCCGGCATCGTCAAGGATGGGCAGGCCGTTGGTCAGCAGGATGATTTCGCGTCCGTCGCGAGTCAGGTTGCGATTTTCATAGTCAATCATGCGCTCCTGCTTGTCGAGACGTTCGGCCATGAACGGTGCAACACGTTCGGACTCGTAGGCTGGCATGAAATCGGTGGGGCTTTTGCCGTACATTTCTTCCGGTTTGTAGCCCAACACGTCGAGTACCTTGTCTGAACAGTAGGTATATTTTCCTTCCAGGTTGATTTCCCATACCCAGTCGGCAGAGGCGAGCGCCACATCGCGGAAGCGGGTTTCGGAAATTTGAATGTCCTGATACAACCGCGCATTCTGGATGGCAATCGATACCTGCCCGGCCATGGCGGTCAGCAGGTCTCTGTGACGTTCGTTATACATGTTGGGCGTGGTTGCGCTCTGGACAACGATTGCGCCGATGACCTCCTGGCCCAGCACCATCGGCACGCCCAGCCACGATTCGGGTATCGAGTCGTCACCCAATAGCAGGATTTCAACGCCCAATTCCTCGGCGCGTTCCTTGACCCGGTCTTGGAGCAAAACCGGTTCCCGGCTGCGGAGCACCCTGGCGGTCAGTCCGTTTCCGATGCTGGTTTTTTCAATCGGGCTTGGCTGTCCATCAAAATAGATGGACGCAAAAGTCATCTCATCGGTTTCAGGGTGAAAGATGCTGACAAAAAAGTCTGTCGAATCCATCAGCCTGCTCGCATACCTGTGAACCGCTTCGGCAATTTCTTCGACCGAGAGCAGCGACGAGATTTCACGCGCCATTTCGTTGAGAACGGCCAGTTCCTCGTTTTGGGCCTCGGTTTGCTGGAAGAGCTGCGCATTTTGCAGGGCGATGGCCGCCTGACTGGCAACCGCCGAGAGCAGGTCTCGCTCTTGTTCGGTGTAGAGATAGGGGGTTTCAGTGCTTTGGACGACGATTGCGCCCAGGGTTTTTGCGCCGATGACGAGCGGGATTCCGAGCCATGAAACGGCCGGCCTGGCGTTGCCCAGCGGGACAAATTCGATGCCGAGTTCCTGCATCTGGGCGGTTACATCCCCGTTGAGCAGGACTGGTCTGCGAGCGCGCAGGACGTAATCGGTAAGCCCGCTGCCCATCTTCCTATCGGGGTATTCAATGCGCTCGTTATTTACGGTAACAACCGGGAAAGAGAGTGTATCTTTCTCACTGTCAAGAATGGCAACAAAGAAACTGGAAGTATTAATCAGTTGGCTGGTGTACTTATATGCGCTTTCGGCAACCTGTTGAACGTCCAATTGGGTCGCCAGTTCGCGGCCCATTTCGTTCAATATTTCCAGGTTGTTGTTTTGCCGCTGGGTTTGTTGGAAAAGTTTTGCGTTTTGTAGTGCCAGGGTCAATTGGTCGACGACATCGCGCAAGAGGGCCTGTTCTTCATTGTTCCACTTGCGGTCTTTTCCGTCAACAATTTCGATGCTGCTCCAGGTGTCGCCATCGGTGAACGGGATGGCAATGCTGGAAATGTTGTCGGCAGCAGATTCGGCAATCGTGACTGTTTTCCTGTCGAGGCCTTCCGGGAGCGTGAGCCTGCCTGTGTGCTTGTTGATTTGGCGCGGCGTTTCAGGCGATGCCTGTCCTGCCGACGGCGCTCGTTTGCGCGACGGTGTTTTTGCACCTGTGCCCGATGTTTCTTCGCTTTCAGGGCTGGCAATATCTGTAAATATTTTATTGAGCCGATTGCGAATCTTTTTGTTGTCTGACATATTCCATTAACTCCTCGGCAAGAACCCGGTATTGTTGCGCGCCCCGGCTTTTGGGCCGGTATTGAGAAATCGGCACGCCGACAATCGGGCTTTCACGCAGGCGGGTATCAATTTCTACCACCGATGAAAATAACCCGGAACCAAATGTTTGCTGTAATTGTTCGCGAATGACCCTGTGGGTGCGGTTGCGCTGGTCCAGAAGGGTTATCAGGATGCGATAGGCAAGGTCGGGATTGGTTTCCTTGCGCACCCTTCTAATCATGACCATCATATCGCGCAGGGCGTAGGCCGAAAAATATTCGGCCTGGGTGGGGATAATCAACAGGTCAGACGCAGTCAGGGCGTTCATGGTTACCGCCCCCATGGATGGCGGGCAGTCGAAAATCACATAGTCGTAATCATCCAGCCCGGCCTGGTGAAGGGCCTCGCGCAGAATGAACTGGTAGTTAATACGCACTGGCAGGAAGTGCTCTGCATCTGACATTCGCGCGCCGCAGGGAACAATCGACATGTTTTCGGTATTGGTTTTGTTGATGGCGTCCCTGAGAGGCAGGCCTTCGAGCAAAATCAGGCTGCTGTTCTGGGTTACGTTGCCGGGTTCGATGCTGTTTGCCAGGCTCAGGTTGGCCTGGGGGTCAAGGTCGATGAGCAAGACATGTTTTCCCAGTTCGGCCAGCGACGCGCCGAGCGAGAAGGTTGTGGTGGTCTTGGCGACCCCGCCTTTTTCGTTGGATACCGCAATTGTGTAAGTCATGCTTTATCTCCGGGTGGTGAAACAAAGCCGGTCTATTAACTCTCTGCCTGGTTGCCGGTTGCGCTGTCGGGTTCGTTTTCCATTCCCTTGACGCGGACATCGCGCACATTGAGCGCGTTCTTGATTTCTGACAGGGCGATGGCAAGCATTTCCTGCGGGTCATTGGTGCTTCTAATCTTGGTGGTGATGGTCGATACCGCCCTTTCGCGCTCGGCGCGCCGGGTGGTTTCTTCAAAAAGCCGCGCGTTTTCTGCCGAGATAGCCAGGCGGTCGGTGACTGACTGCACCAGTTCGATTTCGTCCTTGCTCCAGGCTTTCTCGCCCGGCTGGCGGATGTTGACAATACCCAAAATCTCGCCGCGTAATTTAATTGGGACAACCAGCGAAGACTTGTCGTTTTCATCCTGATGAACCATCACTGCGCCCGATTCGAGGGCCTGCTCGAACTCCGGCTTCTGGAGAGGCTCAACAAGTGGGGCGGCGCCGGTGATTTTATATTGGAAGCCGGAAAACTTTTCGTCGCTTGCAATGCGGCCCCATTCAGAGCGCAGGTATTGGCGGTAAATCGTTTCCGATTCGCCCAGGGATTTCTGGGTATCTTCGAGCAGGCGCACGTTCTCAATCGCAATGGCAATCTGGTCTGCGAGCGCGGCAAAGACCTCGCTATCTTCCCTGGAGAAGGCGTTCGCTTCTTTACTCTGGATGTCGATGACGCCAATCACCTGGTTCGAAATTTTTAGCGCGGCGGCCATCTCCGAGCGGGTTTCCGGCAGGTCGGGGTTGTTGAAAAAGATGGCGTCGTCGCCTGTGTCCAGCGCTACGCGGGTGCTTCCGGTATAGGCTACGTTGCCGACGATGCCTGTCTCGCCGATTTTCAGTCGATGGTTGCGCGCCAGCATCTTCTTGCCGCCTTCGCTGTTGGCTGCGCTGAGAATGGTGTAGTGGTTGGCTTCGTCGTTTAGGAAGATGCCGACATGGTAATAGCCCAATTGCTCGCTCACCAGTTGGGCGAGGGTGTCGAAAAGGGTTTCAAGGTCCTGGATATTGGCGACATAACGCGCCACGTCAGCAATGGTCTGGAATTGTTTGGCGCGTCTCTGGTTGGTTCTCACTTGTTCGGTGAGTTGTTCCGATTTTGTTTCCAGTTCGGCAGTGCGCTCATTGATGCGCTCTTCCAGCTCTTGTTGCAGCCTGATGAGTTCGGTATTAATTTCCTTTTGCTGCTCGACGCTCTTTTGGGCAAAGGTAACGCTTTGATTTAGCCGGTTCAAAAGAGTAATTTGAATTACAGCGGTAACCAGGGGCGCAACAATGCCAATCAAGACAATGTCGGTCAGGTCTGTTAATTCGCTAAACCGGTTAACCAATATGCCCTGCGCCTCAAGGATGCCCATGAGAACAGTTGTGACCGATACCAATGCCGCAAAAATCAAGGCTCCCTTTGCGCCCATTGTAAGGCTGCCGAAAATAATAACAACAATAAAGATTACGACTGAAGAGTCGTGCAGACCGTTTGCGCGAGCTGCGATGACGGAGACGGCAATCAGGATTGCCAGCGGTGAGATGAAACGGGCCGGGAAGGTGGTTCCCCTGAGCAATAATGCGCCGCTGATATTGAGCAATATCCAGAGCACACCAACGATTCCGGCCTGGATGAACAGGCCCTGCGTAATTGTAAATATACCTACTGCAATGGTTGCGACATAAATTACCAACGTAATGTTGCGTAACATGCGCAGGTTGGCAGGGCTGTCCTGCTCGACCTCGGATTTTTCCGTGAAGGTTTTTACCAGCCAGGCCTGAATAAGCGACAAAAATTGCATAGTGATACCTTTTATCCCTGTTCGTTATTCTCGCGGAACTGGATGACGATTTCAGAGCCGGGCAGGGCGCGGCCCAGTTCTTCCACTGTGGTTTGTAGGATG
>JAGVAO010000252.1 GCA_020060235.1 Anaerolineales bacterium
GGCAAAACGGTCGGGGTTGCCGGCTGGCAGGTCGAGAACCTGGTGGCCCGCACGACAGAATTTTTTATCGACGCCTCTGTCGCCATCGAACCGGCGCTCAAAACCCTGGTGGACGAAGTGGAGCGCGCCTCGCTCGATTTGCAGTGCGAGGCCTCGCTGCTCTTCCTTCCCCCTGCCCTGGCGGCCCACCAGGCCACCTGGAAACAACTCGGTTACGAGTTGCGCACCCCCCAAACGCTCGGCGTACAAGCCTGGACCGATGCCGCTATCGAATCGGCCCAGCCGAATACGAGTCTGTTTTTCAAGCAATTACGACAAGACCGGGTCTTGCGCCCGATATAGTTCGCTCAATTTTTGGGAAAAATTTCCAAATTGCCAATAACACCTTATTGTTTCCCCCGGCAGGCATGGCTGAATTTCTAGGCGACCTTCTTTTCATCTTCCAGCGCCTGAATTGGTTGAGCGTCATTGATATTTTACTGGTGACGCTCATCTTTTTTGGTCTGATTTACCTGTTGCGCGATACGCAGGCAATGCTCCTGCTGCGTGGCGTTTTGTCGCTGCTGGTCAGTTTTGCATTGCTGACCGTGCTGGTCGATTTACCCGCTTTTTCCTGGCTGCTGAACACCACCCTGCCCGCGCTTTTGCTGGCCATCCCGGTCATTTTTGCGCCTGAAATTCGCCGCGCACTCGAGCGGATTGGCCGGGCCGGGACCTTTGTCCCCGGCGCCACCTCGCAGCAGGACGACCGCCGCGAGGCGGCCATCCAGGCGATTGTCAACGCCAGCGCGCGCCTGTCGGCCCGCCAGCACGGTGCGCTGATTATTTTACAGCGCCTCGATAGTCTTGAGGAATACGTCCGCACCGGGGTGCTGATGGACTCGCACCTGACCGCCGAACTCCTTTTGCAGGTTTTTTATCCGAACACGCCCCTGCACGACGGGGCAGTGATAGTCGAAAACGACCGGCTGGTCGCGGCAGCCTGTGTCATGCCGCTCTCGGCCAGCGGCATCCTGGCGCGCTCACCCGAACGACAGATGGGATTGCGCCATCGCGCCGCCCTGGGCATTTCAGAAGCCTCTGACGCGGTTGCGGTGGTGGTGTCGGAAGAAACCGGCTCGATTTCGATTGCCCATGCCGGGCGCATGATTCGCCGCCTCGACCCTGAACGCCTGCAAAATATCCTGTCGGCTTTCTACCGCAACGAGCGCGCCTCACACAACAATTTCTGGCAGCGGCACTTTCCGTACCTGTTTCGGCAGGGTGAGTAGCCCAAGCCTAACCTGTTTACCGGGAAACAAAGCATGTTGAAGTGGATTATTCAAAACCTGGGGTCTTTCAGCCTGGCCTTTACGCTGGCCCTGACGGTCTGGATTCTGGCTGTCATCGCCGCCGACCCCGATGAAACCCGCCTGTACCCGCGCGCCATTCCGCTCGAGGTGACCGGCCAGGACCCGCGCCTGATTGTCACCGGCAGCCTGCCGCGCCAGGTGAACCTGACCTTGCGCGCCCCGCAATCCGTTTGGGCGCGCTTGTTGAACGAAGAATCGCAAATCCGGGCTGTGATAGACCTGGCCGGGCGCGATGCGGGCGAGCATGTTGTTCCGGTTAATGTGCAGATTGCCCTTTCGCCGGTCAGGAAAATCAGCCAGACGCCCGAAACCATCAGCCTGACGCTCGAGCCGCTCGCCTCGCGCAGCCTGCCGCTTGAAGTCATCGTGGGGGGGCAGCCTCCCATTGGCTACCAGGCCGGAGCAGCTGAACTGAACCCCGCGCAGGTGACCATTACCGGCCCGGCCTCGCTTGTCGAACAGGCTGAAAAAGCCCAGGCTGAGGTACGCATCGACGGCGCGCGCAGCAATGTCGTCCTCGATGCCAGCATCCGGGTTCTGGATGCCGAAGGCAATACCTTGAACGGCGTCACGCTTAATCCCGAAAAAACCATCGTCCAGGTTCCCATAACCCAGCAAGGCGGTTACCGGGATATTGCCGTTAAAGTGGTGGTGCGCGGACAGGTTGCCAACGGTTACCGTTTAACCAATATTTCCGTCTTCCCGCCCGCCATTACGGTTTTCTCCGGCGACCCGACCCTGGTCAGCGCCCTGCCGGGATTTGTCGAAACCGAACCGCTGAACCTGAACGGCACATCGCAGGATATCGAATTGCGCCTGGAGTTGAACCTCCCCTCCGGTATTTCGGTGGTTGGCGAACAAACTGTGCTGGTGCAGGTGGGTATCGATGCCATCGAGGGCAGTCTCTCGCTTAACAATATGCCGGTAACGGTCATTGGCCTGGGTGACGGGTTGGACGCCACAACGGCCCCTGAAACGGTGGACATCATCCTGACCGGCCCGCTGCCTTCGCTCGAAAAACTGACCGCCAACGACATCCTGGTAACCCTTGATGTCACCGACCTGGGCGTCGGCACCCACCAGATTGTGCCGGTCATCGAAATCCTGATTGCGGATATTGAAGTACAATCGATTTTCCCTGGCACGGTTGAAGTCGTGATTACCAGTTCAACACCTTAAGAGAAGAAAGCAGGTTGAAACAATGAAACCCGTAGTTGCCCTTGTTGGGCGTCCCAATGTGGGCAAAAGCACGTTTTTTAATCGTCTGGTGGGCGAACGCCTGGCGATTGTTGATGATACTCCCGGAACGACCCGCGACCGAATTTTTTCGGACGCGGACTGGAACGGCGTTACCTTTACCGTTATTGATACGGGCGGCCTTGACCCCACGCACGGCGGCAAAACCCCGCTTTCGATTGGCTCGGCGGAATTCATCGACGAGATTCGCTCCCAGGCTCAGGTTGCCATCGAAGACGCCGATGTCGTCGTGCTGATGTGCGACGGCGAAACCGGCGTCACCGCAGCCGACAAGGAAGTGGCCGACCTGCTGCGCCGCTCACAGAAAAAAGTGGGCGACGAGCGCCGCCCGCCTATCTTTGTGGCCGTCAACAAATGCGAATCGGTCTCCCGGCGCGACCAGGCCGCCGAATTTTACGAACTCGGCCTCGGGCAGCCTTACGCCATCTCGGCCATTCACGGCACCGATACCGGCGACCTGCTGGATGACATTATCAAGGCTTTCCCTCCGCAGGAAGAGCAGGAGGAAGACGAATCGGTCAAGATTGCGATTGTCGGCAAGCCCAACGCCGGGAAGTCCTCCCTGCTCAACCGCCTGCTCGGCAAGGAACGCGCCATCGTCAGCCCGATTGCCGGGACGACCCGCGACGCCATCGATTCACGCCTCGATTTCGAGGGCGTTCCTGTCACGTTGATTGATACGGCCGGAATCCGCCGCCGGGGCAGGATAGACCCCGGCGTGGAACGCTACTCGGTCGTGCGCTCCTTTAAATCCATCGAACGCGCCGATGTTGCCCTGCTGATGATTGACGCCGAAACCGGTATCACAGCCCAGGACGCCCATATTGCCGGGTACATCCTGGAAGCCTGGAAGTCTTGCGTGGTGCTGGTCAACAAGTGGGACGCCATCGAAAAAGACACTTATACGATGGACGCTTACTCGAACGAAATTCGCCATCAATTGAATTTTATGAGTTATGTGCCGCTGTTGTTTATTTCGGCCAAGACCGGCCAGCGGGTTGACCAGGTCATGCCGCTGGCCTTGCAGGTGCAGGAGGAACGCCTGGTGCGCCTGACCACGTCCAAACTCAACAACCTTTTGCAAAAGGCGCAGGATGTCCACCCTGCCCCCAGCAGGGCAGGACGGCAGCTTAAGATTTACTATGCCACCCAGGTACGCTCCGACCCGCCGACTTTCCTGCTGTTTGTCAACGACCCATCCCTGATGCACTTCACCTATGCGCGTTTTCTCGAAAACCGCATTCGGGAAGAATACGGGTTCATGGGAACCCCAATCCGGGTAATCCCCAAAGCCCGTCGTGAAGACGATTAGAAGGTAGCGGCCGAATCAAAAAAGGACACGGTCAGAGAGCCGTGTCCTTTTTTGATTCGGCTTTCTTAATCCATTGCCCCAAACCAGCCACGGCGCTCGGCCCATTTTGCCAGTTCGATGACCGGCACGACCGAGAAGGCCAGGCCGAAAATCATCGCCCAGTCAAGCAGGGTCATATTGAAGGTGCCGAAAATCGTATGCAGGAACGGCACATAAATAATAACGCCGAGCAAGACCAGTTCCCACAAAATCGCCAGGTTGAGCCATTTGTTTGCAAACGTTTTCTTCCAAATCGAGTGCCGGTCTGAGCGGTAGTTGTAAGCCTTGAAAAACTGGATTAAGACCAGCGACACAAAAGTCATTGTCATCGCTTCGCTTAAGGTGCGGCCCGAGTTCAGCGCCCAGGTAAACAGGCCCAGGTTGACCAGCGTCGACCACAATCCGCCGGTCAGCATCAGCAGAATCACCGGGCGGGTGAAAATGCCTGTGCGCTGGTTGCGCGGCGGACGCTGCATCGAATCTTCGTCGGGTGGGTCGACCGCCAGCGCCAGGGCCGGCAGGCCGTCGGTCGCCAGGTTGACGTACAGGATTTGTACTGCGCTTAAGGGAAGGGGATAGCCCAGCAGGGTTGCGCCGGCCATCAGGCCAATTTCACCGATGTTCGACGAGAGCAGGTACATCAGGTATTTTTTGATGTTGCCAAAAACGCCGCGCCCTTCCTCGACCGCCGCTACAATCGAAGCAAAATTGTCGTCGGTCAGGGTCATCGAGGCGGCTTCCTTGGTCACGTCGGTGCCGGTGATGCCCATCGCAATCCCGATGTCGGCCTTCTTTAGCGCCGGGGCGTCGTTGACACCGTCCCCGGTCATGGCCACCGAGTAGCCGCGCTTTTGCAGGGCTGTCACCACTTGCAGTTTGTGCGAAGGCGAAACGCGCGCGTAGACCTCGATATGTTCGACCTCGCGTTCGAAGTCCTCCGGCGACATCTCGTCCACTTCCGCGCCGGTCACAACCCGTCCGCTTTTCAAGATGCCCAACTCGCGCGCAATCGCCTCAGCGGTCAGCGGATGGTCGCCGGTAATCATGACCGGCTTGATACCCGCCTGTTCGCAAACCTCGATGGCCGCTTTAACCTCGCTGCGCGGCGGGTCAATCATGCCCACCAGCCCCAGGAAAACCATCTCCTGTTCAGCGGTTTCGCGCGCAGCGTCCGGCTTGTAGGCCAGCCCCAGCACCCGCAGGGCATTCCGGGCCATCCCCTGGGCGGCGGAGAGAACCTGTTCGCGCCCGGCCTCGTCCAGCGCAGTTTCACCAGCGGAAGTCAAAATCCGGGTGCAAGACTCAAGCACAATTTCCGGCGCGCCTTTCGAGAAGGCTGTCAGGCCGTTGCCCATCCCGACCAGGGTGGTCATGCGTTTTGTTTCGGATGTAAAGGGGATTTCATCTTTGCGAACGAATTGGGCGTCCAAACCGGCTTTTTCCAGCCCCAGCTTGGCCGCCAGCACCACCAACGCCCCTTCGGTTGGGTCCCCTTTAATTTGCCAGGCCCCGGCCTCGTCGGTTGCCAGGCTGGCGTCGGACGCCAATACCCCGGCCCGTCCCAGCGCGAGCAGCGATTCCCCCACGTTGGCGGGTTGCCCGTCCAGGCTGATTTGTCCTTCGGGCGCATATCCCGCGCCAGAGACGTCATACACCAGGCCATCCACAAAAACCTTGCGGACGGTCATCTCGTCGCGGGTCAGCGTGCCGGTTTTGTCGGAGCAGATGACCGAGACGCTTCCGAGCGTCTCGACGGCTGGCAGGCGGCGAATCAAGGCATGGCGTTTGACCATACGCTGCACGCCGATTGCCAGCGAAATTGTCACCACTGCGGGCAGGGCTTCAGGTACGACCGCCACAGCCAGGGCAACGCCGAAAATAATCATTTCAAGGATGGGTTGTCCGCGTACGACCCCCAGGGCGACAATAATCAGCACGACCACCAGGGCTGCCCGAGCCAGCACATGCCCGACCTTGTCCAGGTTTTCCTGCAAGGGGGTTTTGCCGCGTTCGACTGTTTGCAGCAGTTGCGCAATCTTGCCGAACTCGGTTTGCATTCCGGTGGCGGTCACGACTGCCCGCCCGCGCCCATAACTGATGGACGTCCCAGAGTAGACCATGTTCTTTCGGTCGCCGATGGCCAGCGCCGGGTTGTCGAGCGTCGCGGGGTTTTTCTCCACCGGCTGCGATTCGCCCGTCAGCGCGGCTTCGTCGGCTTGCAGGTTAAAGGTCTCGATAAGCCGCGCATCCGCCGGGACTTTGTCGCCCGCCCGCAGGAAGATGACATCCCCCGGAACCACCTCGCGGGCCGGGATTTTAATTTCCTCGCCATTGCGCAAAACGCTTGCCAGCGGCGCGGCCATTTCACGCAGGGCCTCGATGGCCCGCTCTGCGCGGTATTCCTGCACAAAACCCAGAATGACCGCGAATAATACGATGACGGCAATGGCTACGGCCTCGATGCCATGCCCGAGCACTATCGAAAGCCCGGTTGCCAGCAGCAGGATAATGATAAGAATATTCTTGAATTGGTCGAGCAGGATGCCCCAGGCCGAAATACTTTGTCCGCCTTGTAGTTCGTTGGGGCCGTATTGCGCCAGGCGTTCCCCGGCTTGCGCGCCATCCAGGCCGCTTTCGCTGCTGTTGAGTTTCTCGAAAACCGATTCGAGCGGTTCTCGAAACCAGGGTATTTGGGATTGGTTCATGATACTTCCTTTCGTCTGCCAGTTTTATGATGGTGTGGTATTCTAAAAAAAAAGACCACCACAGCCATTTGCTGTGATGGTCTTGCATTTACCGGACAGCCGGGAGTTTTTCTGCTCCGTCTTGACGACTGGCCAACCACCCATATTGGTGGCTGCTACTCCCCATCAGGGAAGGGGTCATTGTAGCCCTGTTTGTCATACAAGTCAACAACGCTTTCGGGGCTGTTACACCGAAGAAGCCGTAACAAATTGGAAAGGTTACTCCACCCGGCCTAAATCGAGGGCCGTATTCTCGAGCACATCCGCCAGGATTGCCTTGGCTGTCCGCCCGCGCAGTTCGGCTTCGGGGGTAACGATGAAACGGTGCGGCAGGGTCACCGGCGCGAGGTATTTGATGTCGTCAGGCAGGACGTGGTCGCGTCCACGCACGGCGGCCAGGGCCTGGGCGGCTTTGAACAGCGCCAGGCTGCCGCGCGGGCTGATTCCCAGCGCCAGGTCGGCGTGGGTACGGGTGGCTGCCGCCAGCCGCACGATGTATTCCTGCAGGGTGTCATCCACATGCACGTCCCAGACCAGTTTTTGCAGGGCTGGGATGTCGTTGCCGTCCACCACGCCGCCCAATTTTGTGATGGGGTGTTCGCGCCACAGGTTAATCAAAATTTGGCGCTCATCCTGCGGGGACGGGTAACCGAGCGACAGGCGCATCAGGAAGCGGTCGAGTTGCGCTTCGGGCAGCGGGAAAGTCCCCTCGTATTCGACCGGGTTCTGCGTCGCCAGCACCAGGAAGGGGCGCGGTAGTTCGCGGGTGACACCGTCCACAGTCACTTGCTGTTCCTGCATTGCCTCGAGCAGCGCCGACTGGGTGCGCGGCGTGGCGCGGTTGATTTCATCGGCCAGCAGGATGTTGACGAAAATCGGCCCGGCGCGGAACTCGAACTCGCCGCTTTTCTGGTTAAAAATCGAAACGCCAGTGATGTCGTTGGGCAGCAGGTCGGGCGTGCATTGCACCCGTTTGAAGGTATTTCCCAGGCTGACCGCAATCGAGCGCGCCAGCATGGTCTTGCCTGAGCCGGGCACATCTTCGAGCAGGACATGGCCCTCGCATAACAGCGAGACGACAATCAATTCGATGGCCTCGCGCTTGCCGATAATCACCTTCTCGACATTATCAATGACCTGGTTTGCAAATGTTTGTACGGCTTGCATGGGCGGTCCTTTCGTTGGTCGTGTATGTCAATGATAATCGAGACCGGGGCTGAGGGCAACACGCAGATTTAAATGCAAGAGCCGGGGGTCCTGTCCCCGGCTCCGGCAAAAGGAGGAGAAGAGAAACGCTGTTCGTCTTGCCATTACTATATCATCGGCGGCGCGGGTTTGCTTGACGCTTAACCTATGCTTGCCCGATGATTACCCGACAGTCGGGTTAAGCCCGGATGAGAGTAAAATATTCCCATGCCGACCATAGACCTTGAGCAACTTAATCGCTACCGCGCCGAAACCTTTCGCCTGCCGCCTGGAAAACGGATAGCGACACCCGCAGCGGCCCTGGATTGGGTCAACCGGCGCGGTTTTGTCTACTTCTGGCCCATCAAGGGAATCGACTTCCCCAGCCTATGGACGGCGGTTGCCGGTGAACGGATGGTCGCTGACGCGCACGACGACCCCGGTCATGTCACCTGGGGCTGGAAGGATTCCGCGCTCGGCAAGCGCCAGTGGTACTACGCCAAAATCCTGCGCCGCAAGGCAACCCTGGTTTCGCTGGATATTGCCCCCTATTTTTACGCGCTTTCCGAAAATTACGGCTCGCCGGAAGAAGACCACCTGATTGCCTACCGCGAAGGCCGCCTGACATTGGAGGCCAAACAGGTCTATGAAGCGCTTCTCGATAAAGGCCCGCTGCACACCATTGACTTGCGCCGCGAGGCGCGATTGACGAGCAAGGGCAGCGACTCAGTCTTCAGCCGCGCGCTGGAGGTTTTGCAGGCCGATTTCAAAATTATCCCGGTTGGGGTGGCGGAGGCGGGGGCCTGGCGCTATGCCTTCATCTATGACCTGGCGGCCCGGCACCTGCCCGATTTGCCCGAAAAAGCCCGGGCGATTGGCGAGGCCGAGGCGCGGCAAAAACTGCTGGAACTGTACTTCGCCTCAGTTGGGGCGGCGCAGTTGCGCGACGCGACCCGTCTGTTCGGCTGGGGCAACGAGGTCACCGTCCGCGCCCTCAAACGCCTGGTAGACGGCGGACAGGTGACGGGTGGCGCGCTGCGCGCAGACAAGGCCGGGGAGTGGTACGCGCTGTCGAGTCTGGTCGAGAAATAACGGTCTACTTGACCAGCATTTCCATCCTTGACGTACTGAACAGATGTGCTATACTCTTGCCATCGTTACCTTTACACCTTTTTGGAGAAAAAATGGCCCGAAAATCTGCCCCCCAACCTGAACCTGCCCGCTCTGGCGGGATGGATGACGCCAAGCGCGCCGTGCTCGACAAGGCCCTTGGCGATATTGTCAAACGCTACGGCGACGGCTCGATTATGCGCCTGGGCGAGGCCCACAGTATGGTCGTGGATGCCATCCCGACCGGCTCGCTTTCGCTCGACATCGCCCTGGGCGTTGGCGGCCTGCCGCGCGGACGCATTACCGAAATCTACGGGCCTGAATCTTCGGGCAAGACCACCCTGTGCCAGCACATTGTGGCCGAAGCCCAAAAACTGGGCGGCACGGCGGCTTTTATCGACATGGAACACGCCCTCGACCCCGGTTATGCCGCCAAAGTGGGCGTGGATATTGACAACCTGCTCGTCTCGCAGCCGGATACCGGCGAACAGGCGCTCGAAATCGCTGAGACTCTGGTCCGCTCCGGCGCGGTGGATGTGGTGGTGGTCGACTCCGTCGCCGCGCTGGTTCCGCGCTCGGAACTGGAAGGCGACATGGGCGACGCCACGATGGGCGTCCAGGCGCGTCTGATGAGCCAGGCCCTGCGCAAACTGTCCGGCGCAATCAACCAGACCAAGACGATGGTGATTTTCACCAATCAACTGCGCCAGAAAATCGGCGTGATGTTCGGCAACCCCGAAACGACCACCGGCGGACAGGCGCTCAAGTTCTACGCCACCGTGCGCCTGGACGTGCGCCGCATCCAGTCCATCAAACTTGGCGCAGAGATTATCGGCAATCGTACTCGCGTGCGCGTGGTTAAGAACAAGGTTGCGCCGCCTTTCCGCACGGCCGAGTTCGACATCATGTACAACGAGGGTATCTCGAAGGAAGGCGATGTGCTCGACCTTTCGACCCAGTTGGAAATCGTCCAGAAGCGCGGCGCGTTCTTCTCGTATGGCGACATCCGCCTCGGACAGGGACGCGAGAACTCGAAGGAGTTCCTGCGCCAGAACCCCGATATTGCCATGGAAATCGAAACCATCATCCGCCAGAAGGCCCTGGGCGGGGAAATCATCCTGCCGGTGGATATGGGCGGCGGCGATGATGACGGCGGCGACGATTAAATTCCTTTTCAATCGAACGGAGCGGAATGGGCGATACGCTTGGCGTATTGCCTGTTCCGTTTTTGTTTTCCTGCTGGCGGGCTGCGCGCCGCTGGCCGAGGCGACACCTTTTATCCCGCCGACCGCCCAGTCCAGCCCGACCGTTGCCGCGACGGTCATCAGCCTGTGGACGGCAACCCCGGCCCCCGAAAACGCCGAATTGGGCGCAACTCCCGGACCGGAGGTTACGCCGACGTTTACCGCCGAAGCGACTGTAGCTGCCGCTCCGACGGCCTGCGCCAACGACCTGAAATTCCTGGCTGACCTGACGATTCCCGATGGCACCCCGGTCGAGTCGGGCGCGCGAATAGACAAGCAGTGGCTGGTGCGTAACAGCGGAACCTGTAACTGGGACGCGGACTACCGCCTGCGCCTGTTGGGCGGTTTTCCGCCGCTCGGCGCAGAAATTGTCCAGGCTTTGTTCCCGGCTCGCGCCGGGGCGGAAGTGACCTTGCAAATTTTCTTTACTGCCCCGCCTGCCAGCGGTGTCTATCGCTCGGCTTGGCAGGCTTATGACCCGCAGGGTAATCCCTTTGGCGAGACGGTTTATATCGAAATTACTGTGCCGTAGGCGGGAGCATCGACATGGTCTATGCTATACTGCGTAAGATTTTTAACCGAAACCAGCCAGAACTCCAGACGGACATGCCTGAAAATCCCCCTTACATCATTGTCGGCCTCGGCAACCCGGGGCGCGAGTACCGCGATACGCGCCACAATATCGGTTTTATGTTGATTGACAAACTGGCCGAAAAACTTGGCGCGCGTTCGATGCGCGTGCAGTCGAAAGCCATCATCACCACGGCGCAGTACGAGGGCCGCAAAATCATCCTTGCAAAGCCGCAGACCTATATGAATCTCTCCGGCCAGTCGGTGCAGGGATTGGTGCGCTTCTACAAAATTCCGCAAGAGAATCTGATGGTGGCGCACGACGACCTTGACCTGCCCTTCTGCGTCTTGCGCTTGCGACCCGGTGGCGGGTCAGCCGGACAAAAGGGGATTGCCTCCATCATCCAGCAACTCGGCACGCCCGATTTTGCGCGCATGCGCCTGGGCATCGACCGCCCGCCGGGACGGATGGAGGCGGCTGCCTACGTTTTGCAGGCTTTCACCCAAAAGGAAGCGCAGGAAGTGGCCGAATTGCTCGACAAAGCCGCAGACGCCGCCCTGACCTGGGTGACGGATGGGCTGGATGCAGCGATGAATCGGTTTAATGGGAAAGGGGAAGGGTAAAGAAAAACGTGCAGCCCAACCCAATCCCCGGGCTTTCGACCCAGATTTTGCCCCCGTGGGCTTCGACCAGGTGTTTGGCAATGGTCAGGCCGATGCCGCTGCCGCCGCCGGACTGGCGCGAACGGGACTTATCGACCCGGTAGAAGCGCGTAAAAATCAGTTCAAGGTCGGCGGCTGAAAGGCCGGAACCGCTATCTGAAACGCTGAATTGCACAAATTCGGCGTTTTTTTGCGCCGAAACGGTGACACTTCCGCCCGTGGGGGTGTGTTGCAGGGCGTTGTTGAGCAGGTTGGCGAGCACTTGCAGGATGCGGTCCTCGTCCGCGTGGAGGGGCGGCAAATCGGCGGGCAGGCTGGGGGTGAGGGCGACCTGCTTTTCTTCAAAGGGCCGGGCAAGCCGTTTGATGGCGGTTGCTACAAGGGAGGAAACGTCCACGGTCTGTTTGTCCAGCGTATAAGCCCCGGCCTCGACGCGGCTGAGTTCCTGCAGGTCGCTGACCAGCCGGTTGAGCCGTTCCGATTCTTGCAGGATTTCGCTGAAGGTTTCGCTGTTGGGTTGCAAAACGCCGTCGAGCAGGCCTTCCATCGAGCCTTTGATGGTGGTGAGCGGGGTGCGCAGTTCGTGGGCTACGTCGCCAATCAGGCGTCGGCGCATGGCTTCGGTTTGTTCAAGTTGTTCGGTCATCTGGTTGAAACTGCCCGCCAGTTGGGCGAGTTCGTCTTCGCCGTCCACGCTGACGCGCTCGTCGTAATGCCCGGCGGCGATGCGGTCGGTGGCGTGGGTCATGGCGCGCAGGGGGGCGACGATGCGCTCGCTCAGGAACAGGCCGACGATGAC
>JAGVAO010000033.1 GCA_020060235.1 Anaerolineales bacterium
CAACATGGTGTTGACCAAAATTTCGCGGTTCTGGTGATTCTGCATCGACTCGAATATCACATAAGCGGTGTAAGCAACATAATACAACAGGAACAAGCCGCCTTCCCAGCGCGCAATCAGGTTGCCGGTAAAAAAGATTGGCAGGGTTGCCAGGGCAACCGCTATCATGAACGGGATATCAAATGCCAGCGCAGAAGCCGCAACGTTGATACCGTCCGGGGCAACGAAGGCCGAAAGCCCCAAAACGCCCATGATATTAAAAATGTTACTGCCAACCACGTTCCCAACGGCAATATCACGCTCTTTTTTAATGGCTGCCATAACCGAGGTTGCCACTTCCGGCATCGAAGTGCCGGCGGCAACGATGGTCAGGCCGATTACCAGGTCGCTGACGTTAAAAAGCCGCGCCAGTGACACCGCACCTTCTACAAGCCAGTTCGAACCAAGCACTAAAAACCCCAATCCCACTGCAATCAAAATCAAATTAACAATGGCGGTTGGCTGTTTCCCATCTTGTGGCGGAGCATATTCACTGACATATTCCTGCTTTACCTCCTCGCTTTCTTTGCGGCTTGTCCGTATTCCATACCAGATATAAGCCATCAAACCCAAAAACAACAACGCCCCATCCAGTCGGCCAACTTTGCCATCCAGGCCCAGCAAGAAAAGCAAAATAGAAAGGCCAATCATCAGGGGCACATCAAAACGCACCAACTGCTGGTGAACAATCAGGGGAGTAATGATTGCCGAAATCCCCAGTATCAACAGGATATTGAAAATATTACTGCCAACAACGTTACCCAATGCAATATCGGCGCTGCCGCTGAAAGCCGACTGCACGCTGACTGCCAATTCCGGTGAACTCGTGCCAAAAGCAACCACGGTAAGGCCAATTACCAAAGGTGAAATGCCCAGAGCGGCGGCCAGGCGCGAAGCCCCGCGCACAAGCAACTCAGCCCCAAGCACCAGGGTTACCAAACCACCAACCAGCAAAAGCGGAATCATCCAATCCATAGACTGTTAGTCTCCTTCCGGGTTGGAATTATATGCATATTGCATAAAAATGGTCTTAATAATTCATCAGCGATTTGCGCGGCCAGCGCACAATGCACAGCATAATGCACAGCATAATGCACAGCACAATGCACACAGGAATTTGCGAACAGGTTAAAATTAGCCCGGAGAAAACGATGAGAAAACTCCCCGAACATGGCAGTTGTTTCGTGTGCGGAAGCAGCAACCCGCATTCGCTCGGCCTGGCCTGGTATACCGATGCAGGCAAGAACATTCACGCGGAATACACCTTCAGCGAAAACCAGCAGGGGCCGCCAGGACACGTCCATGGCGGGGCTTCGGCGGCAGTGCTGGACGAGGCCATGGGTGCGGCGGTCTGGGTGGCGGGGCTGCAAGTCGTGGCCGCCCGGCTGGAGGTCGATTACAAACGCCCGCTGCCGCTCGGCGAAAAGGTGGTCATTCGCGCGCGCATCAGCGAACAGCACGAACGCAAGACCTTCGCTACAGCTGAAATCGTCCTGGCAAACGGGGAAACAGCCGTCGCCGGGAAAGGCATCTACGTCACCGCGCCGCACCTGTTCATCAACACCAAGTTCGAAAACATCGAGCCGCAGCACGGAAACAAAGGAGAACCCATGCAGCAAATCCGCGCAACCCTGTCGGCCTCGGCCCAAAAAGTGCAAAACGCACTGGCCGAACGCATCCCCGGCCTGAAAGTTATCGAGTTCACCGAAAGCACCCGAACTTCCGCCGAAGCCGCCGAGCGGGTCGGGGTGAGCCTCGGGCAGATTGCCAAATCGCTGATTTTCAAGGCAAAAGAAAGCGGGAAGCCGGTCCTGGTGATTGCCAGCGGCGCAAACCGGGTCGATGAGAAAAAAGTCGCCGCCCTGCTGGGGGAGAAAATCGGTCGCGCCGACCCGGAATTTGCTCGGGAAGCGACCGGCTTTGTCATCGGCGGAATCCCCCCGTTTGGGCACAGCCAGCCGATAACCACCTTCCTGGATGCCGACCTGTTCCGGTACGAAATCATCTGGGCCGCAGCCGGGACGCCCAACGCCGTCTTTGAACTGACCCCGGCGCAACTATCCGAACTGACCGGCGGACTTATCGCGGAGACAAAAGAATGACCATTACCAACCTGACTGTCCTGAACGATTCACTCTGGAGCGCCGGACAGCCCACCCGCGCCGAACTGGCCGAAGTCGCGCAAGCAGGCTTCAGCGTAGTCATCAACCTGGCCCTGGCAACATCCGACAACGCCATCGCCGACGAGGCCGAAGTGGCGCAATCGCTGGGGATGGAATACATCCACATCCCGGTGGTCTGGGATGCGCCCCGACCCGACAACCTGCAAAAGTTTATGGATGCGATGGACACGCACGCGGACGAGAAGGTCTTCGTCCACTGCGCGATGAATTACCGCGCCTCGGCCTTCGTGGCCCTGTGGCGCGTCCTGCGCCAGGGTTGGGAGGAGGCCGAGGCGTTTACCGTCCAGAAAACGGTCTGGAATTTAAGCGAGTACCCGGTCTGGGAAAAGTTTGTGCGCGAACAACTGGCAAACCGGTAGGGATTATTGGTTGCGCGCCGCGCGGCGGGTGTTGTCTTCGATATCCAGGAGAATCAGCAGCCCGCTGGAAAGAATGTGCAAGACCACCAGCAGCATGACACCCTGCAACGGACGGGCCAGGTTAAACATCAGGTAGTACCAATCCAGCGGATAGCCCCCGCGGATGGAATTCAACAGGGTCATAAAGGTATCGTAGCCGTATTGGAGCAGGTAAACGGCCAGAATGGCCCAGGCCACAATCCGCGTCCAGCGCGCCAGGCGCAGGACGGCATCACGCTCGAAATAAGTGCCGAGGAAAGCGGGTTTTTCGGTTGGTTTGCTCATCAGTCACTCCTGGAGAGTATAATATCTGTCCACGAACGAAGATTATACCCGTCCTGCTCCAAAATATGGCCTTCTTCACGACAAATATCAGCGAACCAGAACAAGGAACTGACCCATTATGGAAAACAACGAACCCGTAAGCCGCATCCCCGCCTTCATCCGTGAAGCGGTGGCCGAAGACCTGAAAAACGGACGCTTCAACTACGTCCGCACGCGGCTGCCACCCGAACCGAACGGTTACCTGCACATCGGGCATTGCAAAGCCTTCCTGATTGACTATTTCACCGCCAAAGAGTTCGGCGGCGAGTTGTACCTGCGTTTCGACGACACCAACCCGGCCAAGGAAGAGACCGAATTCGTGCATGCCATCGAGGAGGACGCGGCCTGGCTGGGAATCGAGTGGGCCAAAGTGACTTTCGCGTCCGATTATTTTGACCTGCTCTACGAGTGGGCCGTGCGCCTGGTCAAGATGGGGTTGGCCTATGTGGACGACCAGACCCAGGAAGAGATGAGCATCAGCCGCGGCACACTCCCCAAAGGGACGAAGTGGGGCGATTCAGAATCGGCCATCAGGCCGGGGGTCGATTCGCCCTGGCGCAGCCGCTCGGTGGAGGAAAACCTCGACCTGCTGGAACGGATGAAAAACGGCGAATTCCCCGAGGGCAGCCGCGTCCTGCGCGCCAAAATCGACATGAGTCACCCCAACCTGCTGCTGCGCGACCCGGTCATGTACCGCATCATGAACGCCCACCACCACCGCACTAGCGACAAGTGGCACATTTACCCGATGTACGACTGGTCACATGGACAGAACGACTCGATGGAGGGCGTGACCCACTCGCTGTGCTCGAACGAGTACATCATCCACCGCCCGCTGTATGAGTGGTTCCTTGAAAAACTGGAGGCCTTCCCCAGCCGCCAGATTGAATTTTCGCGCCTGAACCTGACCTATGCCATGATGAGCAAGCGCAAACTGCGTAAACTGGTCGAGACCGGCGTGGTCAGCGGCTGGGACGACCCGCGCCTGACGACCCTGCGCGGACTGCGCCGCCGGGGCGTGCCGCCGCAAGCGATTATCGACTTTGTGACCGGCCTGGGCGAAACCAAGAACGATAGTTGGGTCGAGATGGCGCAGTTCGAGGCGGTCATCCGCGACCACCTGAATAAAAGCGCCCTGCGGCGCATGGCGGTGCTAAAACCGCTCAAACTGGTCATCGACAATTACCCCGAAGGCCAGGTCGAGCAGATGGATGCGGTCAACAACCCCGAAGACCCCGAAGCCGGGACGCGCAAAGTGCCCTTCTCGAAGGTGCTTTATATCGAGCAGGACGACTTCCGCGAAACCCCGCCGCCCAAATACTTCCGTATGTATCCCGGCAACGAGGTGCGCCTGCGCTACGCTTACCTGGTGACCTGCACCAGCGTCGTCAAGGACGAGGCCGGGAATGTGGTTGAAGTCCACGCCACCTACGACCCGGCCACGCGCGGCGGCGACGCCCCGGATGGACGACGGGTCAAATCGACCATCCACTGGGTTTCAGCCGAGCATGCCCTGCCTGCCGAAGTGCGCCTGTACGAGCAGTTGTTCAACGCTGAACGCCCCGACGACGGCGAACTGGAGGAAATTCTCAACCCGAATTCGCTCGAAGTGCTCGAAAACGCCTTCGTTGAACCGGCGCTGGGCGAAGCCAAAATCGGCGACCAACTCCAGTTCGAGCGCACCGGCTACTTCTGCCTCGACGCGGACAGCCAGCCCGGCAAGCCGGTCTTCAATCGCACGGTGACGTTGAAGGACAGTTGGGCCAAAGCACAGGGCAAGTAAAGAATGGGACGCGGATTGGACGGATTTGCGCGGATTTTTTAATCTGTGAAAATCCGTCCAATCTTATTTGTCGAGAAACTAATTATCCAACGCCGAGGTTTTTTATGTTCGAGCCGTTTTACCTAAAAATCACTGGTTCTCTATTCGCGATAATAGCATTTGCATCTTACATAGCGCATGTCCGTCCTTACACTTTGTTTTCTGCATCACAAAAGAAAATTCATTTATGGTCAATATCAGAAACCGCAATGGGGATGTGTGGCCTTATGTTGCTTTTGAGCGCAGACCACTTTGAGTCTCAGGCACCGTTTCCCCTTGTTTTTTTCTTTTGGGTAGCTGCAATAATCTTTTCGCCCCTGTTGGTTCAACTTCAAATTGAGACGTACAAAAAAACACTTGAACATTATAAAAAACTCAATGAGTTGATTCAGAGTCGGGGTGTAGAGCAAAAAGCAAAATGGTGGCTATTTTTTAATCGCAATTTACCGAGTGTCTTTTTTGACCAAGATAGGTCATTTTGGAAAAATGGTTTCACCCATTAATGTAAATCTCGCCGCTCACTCCTAAAACCAGCCGTCCTATTTTTTAGACAACAAATGCCAACCCCACCCATCGCCATCGTCGGCATAACCGGCGTCGGCAAGACCAGCCTGGGCCTTGAACAGTACGGCTTATTGATAAAAACCGCAGCAGGGGCGACCCGTCAGGACATAAGAAGGTGCGCTTTTGCAAGACAATCTGGCATAAAATGGCGATTTTTTGCGCCGGGCGGGTCGCCCCTACGCATGTCGTCCCATTAAAGTCAGAAAAAAACCAGAAAACACCCAACCCCCATGAACATCACCCTCATCAGCATCCTGGCAGGCATCGGCGGCATGTTTGGCTGGGGCATTTATGACTTTTTAGGCGGCGTATTCGCCAAGCAAATCGGGTCGTTCCGGTCTTTGTTTTGGTCGCAACTGGCTGGCGCAATCGCCCTGCTGACGCTGGCCCTGGGCCTGAAAACCGGTCTCAACTTCCCCATCCTGATTGTCATCCTGCTGCCAATCGCCTCAATCTTGTATTCAGCCGGGTATTTGTTTTTCTTCAAAGGCTTCGAGAAAGGCAACGTCTCCATCATCGCCGCGACCATGAACCTGTGGGCTGTGTTCACCATGCTATTCGCCTTCCTGTTCATGGGACAACGACTCTCCGGGCCGCAAACCCTGGGCGTCGTCATGATACTCTCCGGCGCAACGCTGGCCGCATTAAACTGGAACGAAATCAGGGAGCATAAATTCCTACTCTCGTTGGGAGTCAAAGAAACCACCTTCGGAGCGCTTTTCTTTGGCCTGTTCTGGAATGTCAGCGAAATCGTTTCGGAAGAAATCGGATGGCTACCCGCAACGCTGTTCGTAAAATTTGGCATCATCCTCTTCCTGCTGGCATTTTCCCTGTTTGCCGGGCAAAGAATCGGCCTGGCGCAAATTTCCGCAAAAACAAGAACCGCCCTCATCCTGATGGGCATCATCGAAACAGGCGCAGTTGCCCTCGTCAATTATGGCCTGACCATCGGCGACGCCATCCTGATTACCCCCATCGCCTCGGCCTTATCCATCGTCACCATCACGCTGGCGATTGTCTTCCTGAAAGACCGGGTGACAAAAATCCAGGCAACAGGAATGGGCATCGCTGTCATCGGCATCATCATTACGGCCTTCTAAATGCGAACAAAAATGACCCCACTCATCGCCATCGTCGGCACCAGCGGCGTCGGCAAGACCAGCCTGGCGCGCGCCCTGGCCGAAGCCGCCGACTTCACCCTCGGCCTCGAACAACACGCCGAACGGCCCTTCCAATCCCTCTTCAAGACAGACAAACGCTACGGCCTCGCCAACCAAATCGACTACCTGCTGCTG
>JAGVAO010000171.1 GCA_020060235.1 Anaerolineales bacterium
ACGCGCTGAACTGCGCGAAGTCTACCTGCAACGCGGCTACACGGAAGAGGAAGCCACCCAACTGGTTGAAATTCAAAGCCGCGACCCGAAGCGCTGGGTAGACGCGATGATGGTGGACGAACTGGGAATGTTGAAGGATGACAGCAATCCGCTGGTCAGCGGCGGCGTGACCCTGGTGGCGTTTGTTGTGGCAGGCGCGATTCCGTTGCTGGTGTACCTGCTTGGGCTGGTCATTGCTATCCCGCAGCAGGCCAATTTTCCGCTGGCAATTGCGCTCTCTGGCCTGGCACTTTTTGGACTGGGTGCGGCCAAAGTGATGGTCACCAAACTCAATCCCTGGCGCAGTGGCCTGGAAATGTTGGTCGTTGGCGGCCTGGCGGCGAGCGTGGCTTATATTGTGGGCGCTTTGCTCAAGGGAATTGGCGGCTAACGAGAAAGTGGTCGCGAAAAACAAAAAAACGGGAGAGCCTGATGGATAGGTTCTCCCGTTTCATATTAAATCAGGCTGTTGGCAGGCTTTCCGGGATGGTTGGTGAGTAATCGATTTTCTTCGAAAATTGGGCGATGGTCATGGTGAGCGTGCCCAGCAGCAGAAGAACAGCCCCGGCAAACGTCAGGGTGAAATTGAATGCATCGGCATAATTGACGCCGCCCCAGGTATGAGTCACGCCCATCGTGTATTGAATGGTCAGGGTGAACAGACCGAGCATGATTGCCGCCGCTCCGCCTGCCATCTGGTTGTCTTTGCCCTTGCCGTGTGCAAAATCAACGCCTTGCCAGATGCCGGGGATACGGAAGAGTAGAAAGATGACCAGTGTAAGGACTGTGGCGTAGACAACCATATCCACCGGCATCGATTTGCCGCGCAACATGCGCGAGGTGGCGATGTGAAGTACACCGATAACCACCCCCACCAACAGGGTGATGAGCGAGTCGCGGTAGGCTTTTGAATCACCCCGAACGAGTTGGATGACCGCCCGAACTCCGGCAATTCCGACCGCGACCCCGGCCACCACATAAAAGATGTAGAGCCATTGCATTTGCGCCAACGGCCCCATCGAATCTGCCCAGTCAGGATTGAGTGGGGCGAACGCGGCGCAGCCCGTTCCCACCCCGCCCAGGATGGTGAAGCCGGCGGTGAGCGCCATCAGGACGATGCCTATGAAGCGTAGAAATTTGGCAAAAAAACTGTTGTGAGACATGGTGTTTCCTCCAGAAGAAACATTATCCGAATAAGAATCCGGCCACAAAAGCGGTTGTCATGAACAGCAACAGCCCGGGCAGGATTTTGAAAATCGTCTCGCGTGACAAGATGGGTTTGCCCGCTTTTAGGAAAGAGAGCAATAAACCACCCAGGCCAATCAGCGCGCCGCCCAGCCCGACCAGAGCAAAGCCGGGACGTGTCGTCCCGTTGGTGGTCAGGATGAGGGGAAGTAGGAAAATCGTCAGGCCGGCAACTCCATGCACAAAAGCCAGAGTGAAAACGGGCAATTTGCCGGGGGTGGGGATTAAACGGGTCAGGGTCACAGCCAGGAATCCGCCAAGGGTGAATATCAGGTATAGGGTGCGGTAGGCTTCGAGATACTGCCAGGCCAGGCCAAGCGCCAGGCTGAGTGGAATCAAGGTCGAGACGATGACCACGGTCGGGCTATCCAAAATCTCGAAACCCAGAATGATGAGCAGTAACCCGGCCACCAGCAGGACGCCAAACCCGAGGGTATAGGCAATTACCGGTAGGGTGTCAAGATGGTCAATGCCAATAGCCACCTGCCATGCGGCCAGCAACCCGGTCAGGAGCAACAGAATTCGGTCAGAAATGGTCATTTTCATGTCAGACCATCAGGAGCAGCATGGCTGCCAGCATGTATAGCGAAGCATATTTGAACAGGCCGAAATTCACCCGTTCTGTTGGTTGAAATACGCTCGCCAGGGCGAGTGCAAGCAATCCGCTCGAAAGTACGAACAGGACGCGTAGATAGCCGATTTCCATTCCAATTCCCCAGGCAGCCCAGCCCATTGCCAGGGCGGCAAAGATACTTGAAATGGCGATGGTGGCGCGAGTGACGGCAAAACCATAGGTGGAGGGGAAGGTCGGCACTCCGGCGGCTTTGTAGTCGTTGAAATAGCGCATCGAGAAGGTCAGGATGTGAGTCGGAATCCAAAACAGGATTCCAAGAGCGAGCAGGGCGCCTATCCAGTCGAGGCTGCCCAGGCCGAGGGCACGGCCAGCCAGGATGGGCATTCCGCCGGAAATACCGCCCCAGATAATGCCCCAGCAGGTGCGACGCTTGAGCCACATCGAGTAGATGACCACGTCGAAGAACAATCCGGCAAAGATAATCAGACCGTAGAGCGCGTCCATCGCGACTGCCAATGCCACGCCCAGTGTAGCAAGCGCCAGACCAACCCGCAGGGCTTCGGTTGGGTCGATTGCGCCGGAGGCCAGCGGACGTTTTTGGGTGCGGCACATTTTGGCATCGATGTCACGATCCCACCACATATTGAGGATAGTGCTGCCGCTGATGGCCGCCATCAGGCTGACAAAAAGCCCGACCATCGTCCCCAGGTTGAAAACAGGACAGCGCGCGCTCATGTAACCGGCCAGGCCTGTCGCAACCAGCAAGCCAGTTTGCAGGGACTTAATCAATGGCCAATACGAGCGGATTTTGGATTTGAGAATTTCGATTTTAGATTGGCTCATTTCAAAACTCCTTCGAACTGCTAACGCGCACAGCGAAATCCAACTTGCGGGCTGTAATGTTGCGGCCCGGCGCTGTTGAATTTCCAGACGCGCAAATCCACTTCATATGAGTAAAAACTGCCGCCGCGCATGTGGCGGTAATGCTGTTTGGGATAGTCGTCCCCGGTCCACTGCCAGACGTTGCCGGCCATGTCGTACAGGCCATAAGGTGAGGCCGAGTCGAGGGTTTCGTAGTTCTCGTATGCCCGTCCATTGAAAAAACCAACCGGGGTGGTATTGCCCAGTTTGCCAAACATTTTCTCGAACAAGTCGAAGGATGAGTAAAAATTGGCGTTGTTACGCTCGATGTGCTTGCCCCATGGGAAGGGCAGGCCGTAGCCATCGGCCAGTTCGGTGCCGCGCGCGGCTTTTTCCCATTCGATTTCGGTTGGCAATCGCCAATCGTAAAACTGACAGTAGGCGTTCGCGCCAAACCAGGTCACCATCGTCACCGGGTGATTGCTGTATTCGTGGATGGCCTGGAAGGTTTGGCCCTCGAAGATAATGCGCGCGCCTTCGGCCTCGGTCGGGAAGAAGAGTTTGTCGCCCGGCTTTATCTGCTCTTCGTGCTTGTAGCCGTCATACGGCTCACCGGGATAAAACCCATGCGCGCCAACCTCGACCCAAACCTGCTCGCCGGTTTCCACTTCCACCTCGCCAACGCGGATATCGCCCGCCGCCAGGGCTTCGTTCAGGAAACGCGCGTACTGCTCATTGGTAACTGTTGTGACCATGATTTCGTAGTCGTAGTCTACTTCGGTCATGTGGTCATGCTGACCGTAGGGAAAGGCCCCCGCCGGGACTTTTGCCCAAGATTCAGGGTCAACACCGGTATCCACATAAGGCGGTGTAATTGCGCCCACATTCGGCGCTTCTGCACAGGCTGTCAGCAAGATGGTTAAAAGTGCCAGCAAGATAAGTGTGCGTTTCATTTGGACACCTCCTCGATGGTTTTTTGCAGTTCCTCCATTTTTTGTTTCTGCTCCCGTAATTCATCCTCGGCGGCTTTCTTGATTTCGGCTCTATGTTCTGTTTGCCAGTTGCCTTTTGCCTTCAGAAGGTCAATTAACCGCCAGACCATGAATATCGCCAGCACGAACAGCACGGTTGCCAGGCCGATGTCTGTCAGCAGCATGGTCCAGTTGACGATATTCTGCTGCTCTATTTCGCTTACAAAGAGACGTTTCATCGAAAAAACTGTTACCGACCCAAAGGCCAGGTTCGACATGATGATAACCAGCCATCCAAACCACTGGCGCGCCTTGCCCTTCAACCCGGAACGGTCGGCAAAGTAGAACAGGATGATGGTGGCAATCAGGCTGGCGAGGATGTGCCAATGCCCGGTCAGGGTGATGCGCTCTTCGCGGTGCGGCCAGACGCGGAAAATCTCGGTCAGCTTAACGGCCATAAAGATGCCCACGCCGCTGACGGTGAAATTCATGAAGACCATCTGCCAGCCGGGGCCAAACTTGAGCGGGTCACGTAACAGGGCTTGGATTTTCTGCCAGAAAGTGGGTTTTTCGATTCCGACAGTGCCTTCCTTGATAAGCATATCCCAGGAGTAGATGACAAACAGGAGCGCGGCCAGCATGACACCCACCGAGCCGACATAAATGGTCGTATGCGCCCACTCAACCCAGACGACTGAAAGCGCGCCAAACGTGATGACGATTGTGCCGACGATCATCAACGGCATGGCGATTTTGTGCAAGATTCCCTTGAATTTGAGCCAGCGTCCAACAACCAGCGTGATGGCAACCGCCACCAGGGTCAGCATGATGTGCAGGTGGCCAATAATGGCCTTTTCAAGGTAGGTTTTGAACGGGTTGCGAATCAGGTCTTCAGCCAGGAAGGTTTCGTGTCCGTTGCCCCAGTAGGAGCCGGTAACCGCCCCAAAGGAGGCCGAGAGCAGGGTTGCAACGGCCATCACGAAAAAGGCGGCGCGTTCCAGATCCACACCGCCTTTGGTGTGAGCATAGGGCGAATCACCGGGAAGCAGATACTCTTTTTTCCAGGGCCAGAGCGCCGCAGAGAGCAAAATCCCTGCAAAAAAGACCAGCGATTGCCCCAGCAGGAACAAGCCGTGAAAAATGAAGTTTTGTCCCCAGTAGGCAAAAGCCATGCCAAAGATGACTGCTGTCAGGTAGCCAGCGGTGATGGTGGCATTAATGATGGTTTGCTCGTGGCGCTTCATCGGGATGATTTCGGTAATGATATACACCTCGACGGCAACAATGGTCATGGCGATGGTATGGTAGAGCATGATGATGCGGCCTTCACGCTCGGCCTGCACCAACTGCATGCCAAACAACCGCACGACAACATCCCGAATTCCCCATTCCACCATTGGGCCGGAAAGCATGCCCCACAGCGCGGTCATGACCGAGACCACTGCAATGGCGACCAGGGTCAATCCGCGTGTGGAGCGGAATAGATAGTCGAAACGTTCTCTGATGAATTGCATGGGCGAAGCTCCTTATCAAAAAGGTGAAAATCTTCTGGTTATGTGTTAACTTGTCATCCACTTGCGGGTCGAGGGAAGCAGCAGGTAAATAAACAAACCTGTGCTTATCAACGGGGCAGGCAGGAACATTGAAAAACGCCCAACTTCAGTGACATTATGAATTCCCAGTGGATAACCGCCAATCATCGACATGGAAGCTGCAAACAGTCCAACCGGGATGGTCCAGGATGCTCGCTTAAAGGCGGCAAAAATAAAGACTGCCCAGGCCGCCGCCCCCCACCAGTTGACTTGTTGCAGAATTACATAAGCGCCATTCCAAAAAGTATTAGGGCTTTGCGCAAAGACTTCCGGCATTTGAAAAGTGGTCTGGAATTTGGAAATCGGAGCCACCCCGTCAATGAATGTCAGGACATAAGCCAGCCCGGCGACGAAAGTTAGTGTGATGATTTTCTTCTCGACACCGCCGACAAAAAGCATCCCGAACCAGACAACAGCGCCGAGCAGGAAAACCCAAAGTGTCGGGGTCGGCAGGCCGCTATCGGCGGCAGGAATCATCGGGAAAAATCCGGCCAGAAGCAGGATCGTACCTGCCACTGCGCCCCAGAACCAGGCCCAATTCTGCTTGTTCAGGAAACCCCACAGTACAGGTACGCACAGCGCCCCGGCTGCTGTTCCCATCCAGCCGAGAACGGCGTAGACAATGCGTACTGTATTGCTCTCTTCCCACTCGCCAGCCGCGAAATGGGTATGAATAACCGTGTTATAGGTCTGGGCCAGGAAATACAGGCATAGTAAACCTGCAAGAATGCCGAGTACTGCCAGAGTAGCCCCAAGAGTGGTGTTGTTTTTCATTTTGAACTCCTTTCTAATTTATAGAACTCTTAATTCAAGCGATTCGTCCCGTGCGCAGGTTTCAAGGCATTCCAAACAGCGAATGCACTCCGCATCGCGCAGGTTTTCGGGCACAGATTGAATGCCCATCGAGCATTCGACATCACAGCGTCCGCAGTTGTTACAGTGGCTGGTGTTGTTCACAATCCGTACTGGCGAAATCTTGTTGAAAATTGCCAGTGTTGCTCCCAGCGGACAAAGGTACTTGCACCAGGAGCGCTCCACCAGGAAGGATGTGACCAGGAAAACCCCAAGCACGCTCCATAACAGGCCAGTTTCCAGTCTGAAACTGAACACCGCTCGCACGGGGCAAATATCGTGCAAAGGCGGGTAAACCGCAAAGGCGGACGCGGCCAGAACCAGGCTTAGAATGAGATACTTTGCCCATCGTAAAGGGCGGTCAGCCCAAAGGGGGATGGCGATGGGCAAACGCCCCGCAGCCGGTTTGCCTCGAATATGGCGTTTTTCTCCGCCCAGGCGGCGCGCCAGTTTCGCCAGCCCCTCCTGCACCGCCCCCAGTGGACACATCCACCCGCAGAAGGCACGGCCCGCTACGATGGAAACGCCCAGCACGCCGCTCATCACAGCAAAATTAAGCAGGTTGGTGGTCTTAAGCGTCTGCCCACGCGCCAGGTAGACCCAGAGCGTCTCAATGGCACCAAATGGACAAAAGGCGTCAAAGGAACCACCGCTACCTGCCTCGCCTGGAAGCAGGTGGCGAATACCGATAAGAAAGGTTCCAATGACAGAAAACCATAGCATCCCATGGCGGATTCCTGTTAATTTTTTTAAGCCCTGGCGGTCCATGCTGCTCATAAACTTTTTGCTCTCCAAATCACATTGACTAATTCCAGATTTGAAGGAACCAACTCCAGCGCTTCTTTGGTCGAGCCATGTTCAGGTCGGAAACCGAGCGCCAGCGCAACCAACATGCCAATGGCAAATGCAGCGATGATGATGACAGGATAGTAATACGGGTCAATTTTCATGAAATTCAGGCTTGGGCAGGCGCAGCATACCAATCCTGGCATACTGCGCCTGCAAGCAAGGAGAATGCGCTTATTCCGGCTCTTTACCCAAATCAACGAGTTTGAACTTTGGGAAAAAGAGTGCAAACATCAAGCCGCCTGAAAGCAGGGAGCCGTATAGATAATCCAGAGAGTCAGACTGGGCGATAAATGTACGGATGAACTGGGTTGGAACATCAATTGCAAAGATGGATGCGGCGGCAATCAGTGCCAGCCACCAGCCAATCCGCGCACCCGCCGCCAGTTTGTAGATGGCAATGAACAGCAGGATGACACAAATCCACTGCACCGGCGCAGACCAGGCCAGTACCCACCAATCGAAACCGGCGTACAGTGGTTTTTCCGGGCGGGTGAGCAGCATACGCAGGTTGCCGGTGCCAATAGTGAAAGCATGGGTGGTCAACATCCCCGCGAAGGTTAGGGCAACGAAATGTGCCCATTTCTGCATTTTGTCCACGTTGCGTAGGAAAATGATGCTCCAGAAAAAGGTTAGTCCGACCATTGAGATTGCCATTGGGATTGGAAAACCATCCACAAACGAGACATACGGCAGGAACATGAACATGCCGCCAGCGGAAGGAAATGCGGCAGCCAGCAGGCTGGCCGGGTATGCCCATTCGCGGCCTTCATAGATGGGTTTCGCGAACAACAACAGCATCACGCCGCCAATAAAAATCAGGGCGCGGTAGAAGGGATAGGCAAACGAAAATATCAGGATGCCGCTGGCGTAAGCCGGCTTCTCTGCTGAAACAACCAGCAGCGCGCTGATGACCCGTTCCAGCGAGGTTTGAATCAGCAGCGGGGCCACGATGGTCATGAACAGACCGACGACGACAGCCAGGATTGCCAAGATAAGCCGATTGGTTTGAGATGTGTTTTTCATAACCTTCTCCTTTGTGGGTCTGTTATCCTGCTGCACCAGCGGGGCGAGTGGCTTGCTTGCGGGTCACCCGCCCCGCTGGTACAAACCGTTGCGGCGTTTACTTCTCGTACACGGTCACAGTGAAGAAACCGTCCAGGTCGGCTTTCTCCAGGACGAATATGGCCCTGTCGTTCCAGTACTTCTGGTAATCAGCCGCCTCTTCGGGGGTGGCTGTGCCTGCTGCCATTTTCTTGCCCATCTCGACACGTCCGGGGGTAGGAATTGGCAGGATGATGACCAGGTTGAACTTGACGCCCACTTTCTGGCCGGTATCCAGGCGGGTGAATATCCATTCCCGCATTGGAGGCAGTTGTCCCGTCGGCTCTGCTGCGTAGACCATCTTGTTTTGCCGCACGAAGAGGTTGTCCACTGTCCCGAACTCGGAGCCGATGAAGCCTGTGTGCGGGGATGCGCCGGTGATATAGGTAATAATCTCGCCGAACACACCGACAAACCATTCATCCTCTGCGCCAGGGGCTTCCACTGCAATCTGACCACGCACCGGGATTTCTCCGTCAGGATACAGCACTTCGAGTGCCTTCCTGGTTATGGTCCATGCGCCGGTGGTCGCGCCACAGGAATGTCCAGCCAATTTGACGGCTTCCTCATAGTAGTAAGGGACAGGTCCAGCAGTCTGCCCGAATATACCGAAGTACGGTTCCATCATCATGATTGGCGGCACCTCCGCGATATATGACTGCTCCCAGGCAAAGTCTTCAGGGGATGCGGGTACAGTATTTTCTACGATTGCATCGGCAGTTGTGGGCGTGCCTTGCTGGTAAACATTTACATTGAAAAAGCCATCCAGGGTATCGGCATTTTCGAATACGAATTTTGCCCTGGCATTCCAGTATTCGTAGTAATCAGCCGCCTCTTCAGGGGTGGCTGTGCCAGCCGCCATTTTCTTGCCCATTTCCTGACGTTCGGGGGTTGCAATCGGGGTGATAACTGCCAGGTTGAAATTGACACCAACTTTTGCACCGGTATCCAGGCGGGTAAAGACCCATTCCATCTGTGGGGGAGGGGTCCCGGATGGTTCATCTTTGTAGACCATCTTGTTCTGACGCACAAAGATGCTGTCTGTCTGTCCGAATTCCGCGCCGATGAAACCTGTCTTGGGGGATGCGCCAGTGACAAAGGTAATCACCTCGCCAAACACGCCGACAAACCACTCGTCCTCAGCGCCAGGGGCCTCCACGGCGATCTGTCCACGAACGGGAACTTCTCCATCGGGGTAAAGCACTTCGAGCGCCTTGCGGGCAATCGTCCAGGCACCTGCGGTTGCGCCACAGGAATGTCCTGCCAATTTGACAGCGTTTTCATAGGTGTAGGGAACTGCCACCTGCGACTGCCCAAATATCTGAAAATATGGGTCGCTCATCAGGATGGGCGGGACTTGCGTGATGTAATCCTGTGTCCACAGCCCGGCAGGCTTCTCCTCAACCTCGGGGATGGGTGACGCCTCTTGCTCGACTTCAACCGGTGCCACCGTTGGAACCTCGACAGGCTCCACGGGCTTCGGCTCCGGTGCGCTGGTCGGCGTGGATGCGGGTGCGCACGCCCCCAATATCAAAGCGGCAATAATCAACATCGCAAGAACAGGGAAAAACCGTTTCATATTCTTTTCTCCTTTTGTGCGCTTGCTCTTTATTTTGTTTCAATCAATCGCTGTTTGAAGAAGGGGATAACCAGCATAACCACGATGCTCAAGCCCATCAGTGCGCCATACAAGTAGTCATTGGTCGCATGGCGAACATAGTGCGTTGCTCCGCTGGCAACCAGCGTCACCAGGCCGCCAATCATGCCGGCATACCATCCCGACATTTTCTTCTCGCCAAGCAGATAGATGGCGGCAATGCACAAACCCATACCTACCCAGAGCGCCAGCCATCCAAAGTAAGTAATGGCGATACCTTCGGCAAACAACGGGCGGGCCGGGTGACCAAACAGGATGCGGAATGCGGCGTGTCCATTGGCAAAATTCTCCGCCGCGGTGACGCCCAGCATCAAGAACACGAGGAAATCGACAATTTTCTGGTTGCGTTCCACGTTTTCAGCCAGGAGCAATGCGAAGTAGGGAATCAGGCCAATGGTCATGATGATGACTGCTGGCGGGAAACCGCCCTGGGTGCTGCCGACGAAGTTCATCCAAGGAACAATCATGTATGCGCCGCCGATGGAGGGCACAGCCAAGCATAGGAGCGCCAGACCGCGCGTCCAGCGTTCGCCGCGATATAGCGGCAGGGCAATCACCAGCAAGGCAAGTCCGGCAACCACCGACATTGTGCCCCAAAACGGGAAGAAGAAACTGACCAGCCAAACCGTATAAGCCAGCAAGGGTGCCTGGGGATTTCCCTCGGTGGTGAACTTTTCAATCCGCACCTGCTGGGCTTTGACAATTGGATTGCTCATGTCGAAGCTGATAAAGGGCACTAGTACAATCATCAAAATTGCGGCTAGCACTATCAGGGAAACAACTGCGAGGCGGACCTGGCGTGAAGTGGAAAGCAACATAAAAAACCTCCTTGAAGATTGTGACAGAACGAACAATGGGATATGGTTTCCTGACGCGCAATACTTTTATAAGCTTGTGTACTAATTACTATTTCTCTTTGCGCAGAATATCACAAATAAATGACAAAGTCTTTGCCTTAAGGCAAAGACCCGCAGGAAAACCTTCTTGATATAATTCGGCAGAGAGGAAATTTTGCTGTTCGATGTGCGAACTGGCAAATCAATCATAACCATGTACACACTCGAATCATTACTTGCCCGTCACCCGGCTTTTGCTTTGTTGGAAGAATCTGAACAGGCGTCTTTATGTTCGATTGCCAATACCAAGCATTATCGAAAAGGGGAATCTATTGTCGAACAAGGGGATAATTGGCCCTATTTGTTTTTAATCGGGGATGGCAAAATTAATGCGACCAAAATGTCCATAGAGGGGCGAAATCTGATTGTTACCGGGCTGGAGAGTGGAGATGTGTTCTGGGGACTGGCTTTTTTTCTGGATGACATGCCCATGCCCGTCTCCTTGGAGGCTGTCAGCGCGTCACACATTTATCTCTGGGAACGAAGCGAGATTTTGCCTTTCCTGCTGAAACACGGTCAGCTTACCTGGGAATTATCCCGTTTAATGGTGCGGCGCATGGCCCAGGCGAGCGAAATTATCGAAACTCTCGCTTTCCAGCCGGTTGCCGGACGACTGGCTCGTTTCCTTGTGGAACTTTCCCCCGATGATAATGAACCGATTGCCCGCAGCCTCACCTTAGATGAAATGGCTGCGCGCGTTGGCTCAACGCGTGAAGTTGTCTGCCGCTTTTTGCAGCGTTTTGCGAACAACGGATTGATTGATATTACCCGTACTGAGTTTGTTATCAATAATCCTGAAGCATTAAAGGCCCTGGCCCAGCAAAGCAAAGGCGGATAATACGCTCCCACTGCTATGCCGCTCTTTCTATATAGCAAGGCATCGCGCACACCCACTACAATTCAACCCATCGTACGTGTTTTTTGCAAACGATTTTACAACCCCTCTTGTACGGCAGTATTTCCTGGAAAGCGTCCGATAACACCTATGAAAAGTTAGTTTAGCGATAAAAATTGATGTCGTACAACGTTTGCCTTCTCATTTTTCTGCCTGTATAATGAAATGGTGTAACGCCCTTTCGGCGTAGATAGGGGCGTGGAAATCATTGGAGCATCAGGGCAAACCATGACAACAGGCAAACTTTCGGCAGAGAAAAAACTGCGCAGTGCGGATTTGTTTATCGTCGATAACAGCGATGAAGAGTGGAAGGCAGCGCGATACCTACATGATTGGTGCGATATTGCGCGCGCGTTTGACATCGCCACCGGTTATTTCGAAATTGGAGCGCTGCTCAAGCTGGATGGGCAGTGGCAAAAACTGGATAAGATTCGTATTCTGATGGGGGATGAAGTCAGCCTGAGAACCAGGCAGGCATTTGAAAAAGCCCTGGGTGGGCTGGCCCAAAAGCTAGATAACAGCATTGAAGTTGAAAAAGAGAAAAATGATTTCCTGAGCGGCGTTCCGGCGATTGTCGAAGCGTTGCACTCTCGGAAAATTGAGTGCAAGGTCTACAAAGAACGCAAGTTCCACGCCAAAGCTTATATCACCCACGCCAAAATGGACGTGATTGGCCCGACAGCCCTGGTCGGCTCGAGCAATTTCACCTACCCCGGCCTGACAGATAATGTCGAGTTGAACGTCCGTATTCGTCATGATGTCGACGAACTCCAGGACTGGTATGAGCGCTACTGGCAGGTGGCCGAAGATGTTACCCCGGACATCCTGAAAACCATCGAAAGGCACACGCAGGAATACACTCCGTTCGAAGTGTACACACGAGCAATGGCGGCTTATTTTGAAAGCCATGAAATTTCGGTTGGGGAGTGGGAACGTGGCGAATCTGTCATCTACCCAATCTTGAGCCAATACCAGAAGGAAGGGTATCACCGCCTGATGGAGATTGCGCGGCGGTATCGCGGAGCTCTGCTGTGCGATGGCGTGGGATTGGGGAAAACCTTCATTGGGTTGATGGTGATTGACCGCCTGTTGCATGAACGCAAGAAAATCGCCTTGTTCGTGCCAAAGGCAGCGCGCGAAGATGTGTGGGAAAAGAAATTGCAAACCTACCTGCCTAGGGCAACGGGCGAATACAGCAATTTGCGCATTTACAACCACACAGATATCCTGCGCGGCGGGAATTTCGAACGGGTGATGGACGAAATCAAGGATGAAGCAGACGCAATCGTTGTGGATGAGGCCCATCATTTTCGAAACATCAGTTCGCGGCGGGCACGCAAGTTCTACGAGATTACAGAAGGTAAGGAACTCTTCCTGCTTACCGCCACACCCATCAACAACAGCCTGTACGACCTGATGCATCTGATGGAGTATTTTGCCCGACGAGACCAGCCTGATTATTTCAGCGAAGCGCCGCTGGGTATTCATTCATTGCGAGGACATTTTCGAAAGATGGAGGACGCGCTCGATTCGCTTTCGGGTAGAAAATCGGGCAGTGACGTTCTGCTTGATCCGGGCGAAGCAGAGGAAGTCCTTTCCAAAGATGACCTTTTCCAGGCGCTCGTTGTTCAGCGTAGTCGCTCTTATGTAAAGACCAGCCTGAAGCGGGAAGGAAACGGCAATGCAGTCTTGTTCCCAACGCGCAAAGACCCGCAGGTGGCGCCCTACTCGCTCAAGAGAACCTATGGTGACTTGCTGGATAAGTTAAGGGAAGGCTTCAACAAGGAGAACCCGCTGGTCAAACTGGCGATCTATTTTCCCTTGAACTACCCCGCCAGCGTAAATAAAGAGGAAGATACGTTCGAATTTGGGCGACAGAAACAGGTTGTGGGCTTGATTCGCACACTGCTGTTAAAAAGGTTCGAGAGTTCGGCGGTATCGTTCCGCGCATCGTGTGAAGACTTGTTGCTGAAACTGCTTGCCTTCGTTCAGATCCACAATCCCAAAACTGCCGAGCGTTGGCAGGCACAACATGCCGAATTGATGCAAAGCATCGGCGAGAGTGTCCGCAGCCGTGGCATGACCGAAATGGACGAAGAGGACTTTGACGAAGATGTGCTGACCGAAGAGCTCAAAACGCGAATTAAAAAACTGGACGAACGCGAATATGATGTCACATCCATTGTGCTGGATACCCTGCTGGACATGGACCAACTGGCAAGTTTTCTGGAGGAGTTGAAGAACTTTGACCCAGCACAGGATGACAAACTAAAGAAACTCATCCACCTGCTGAAAACAGATGAGACGCTTAGCCAGCACAAGGTTTTGATATTTACAGAATACCAGACCACCGCCCGTTATCTGGCAAGGCAATTGCAGGCAGCGGGTATTGGCCCACTGATACAGGTGGATAGCCAGCGCGCAAATGCCAGCCATGCGATATTGGCGTTTGCGCCGTATTACAACGATTCGAACAGTGCTGAATTGAAAGCGCGGGGTATCGCCGAGGCGCGGATTTTGGTATCGACCGATGTGCTGGCAGAAGGATTAAACCTGCAAGACGCCACCTGCATCATCAATTACGACCTTCATTGGAATCCCGTGCGGCTTATGCAGAGGATCGGTCGTGTGGACCGCCGTCTCGATCCGAGGGTTGAAGCGCAAATTGTCGCCGACCATCCAGAAACGAGGGAGATTCGCGGGGTTGCCCACTTGTGGAACTTCCTGCCGCCCGATGAACTGAACGACATCCTCAGCCTGTATGAACGTGTGACCAACAAGGCCCTGCGTATCTCGAAGACCTTCGGTATCGAGGGCAGAAAATTCTTGACGCCCAATGACGATTATGATGCCCTGAAGGAATTTAACCGCCAGTACGAAGGCACCACCACCTCCAGCGAGGAGATGTATCTGGCGTATCAAAAACTGGCGCAGGAGTATCCTGCCATGATGGAGCGTGCCCACACCCTGCCGCGCCGACTGTTCAGTGGCAAGGCAAACCTGACGCCCGAAGCCAAAGCTGTGTTTTTCTGTTACCGCCTGCCCGCTAAGAACGCTGAAGGCATATGGGACGAGGAAGCCGCGTTCACTCGCTGGTACTTGTATGAGGTCGGAACGGAGACCATCTTTGAAGACGCGACCCGCATCATGGCGTTCGTGGAATGCACCCCCCAAACGCCACGCAGGATGAGTATTGAACGCAAATCATTGAGCGAGATCCGCCGCCGCATGGATAAGCACATCGCCAATACCTACATGAAGAAGGTGCAGGCTGTGCAAGGCGTGGAACCGGTTTTACTGGCATGGATGGAGTTAAACTGATATGGATCACAGTGAGATTCGAAAACTGCAAAAACTGACATCCTTTGAGGCGCTGGTGGATTACTTGCGCGACGAGCTGGACTGGCCCATCGAGGACACTGACCAGACCGATAGACTTGCCTTCGAATACAGCCCTGCCGAGCTAGGCTTGGACGAGAAATCAGCAGTGAAGATCCACGAGATTCGCCAGTTGCGACCACTTGTGGATGGACAACCCTGGGGCATCTTTTGGGTTGACTTTGAACCCAAAAAACTGCCCATCAGCGTCATGCGTCGCATTTTGAACGGATTGGTCACTAAACAACGCAATCGTAACGCCAGCCAGGCCACCTGGCACATGGATGACCTGTTGTTCATCTCGGCGGTGGGGGATGAAAAGACCGAAAAACGCGAAATCAATTTTGCGCATTTCCATCAAGATGCGGGGGATCTGCCGACGCTGCGGGTGCTCGGTTGGGATGGGGCGGATACGGTCTTGAAGATCGATTATGTGGCGAAGACGTTGAAGGAGAAACTGCTCTGGCCGCAGAACCCGAAGGATGTGCAGGGGTGGCGCGAGACTTGGGCGGAGGCGTTCAAGCATAAGCCTGGGCATGTGATTCGCACGGCGGATGCGTTGGCGGCGCGGCTGGCGGAGTTGGCGGGCAAGATCCGCGCGGCGGCGGTGACCATCATGGAGCACGAGTCGGAACGCGGTCGCCTGCGGAAACTGCATAAGGCGTTTCAGACGGCGCTCATCCATGACCTGACCCAGGCGGATTTTGCGGATACGTACGCGCAGACCATCACCTACGGGCTGTTGACCGCTGCCATCTCGCGCACGGATATGTTGGGCGGAGAGGGCGGCACCGCGCTGGTGGCGGAGAATATCACCGATATGGTGCCCGTCACCAATCCATTTTTGAAGGAAATGCTGGGGACGTTTTTACACGCGGGCGGACGGAGCGGGAACGGGCGCAACGGGATCGACTTCGATGAATTGGGCATTCAGGATGTGGTGGAGTTGCTGCGCAGTAATGAGACCGACCTGCCTGCCATCCTGCGCGACTTCAATAACCGCGCTGAGGGCGAAGACCCCGTCATCCGTTTTTATGAAGATTTTCTGGAAGCCTACGATAAAGAATTGAAGGTACAGCGCGGGGTATTTTATACGCCCAAGCCTGTAGTGTCTTATATTGTGCGCGGCGTGCATGAACTGCTGCAATCGGAATTCGGTTTGGAGGATGGGCTGGCGGCGACGGTTACATGGGGCGAGATGCACGCTCGTAACGCCGAAGTGAAAATCCCCAAGGGTGTGGCGGCGAGCTCGTTCTTTGTGATGATTCTCGACCCTGCCACGGGGACGGCGACCTTCCTGGTGGAAGTGATTGATGTGATTTACAAGACGATGGTCGCCAAGTGGAAGACGAAGGGGCTGAGCGCGGCGCAGATCCAGGCGGCATGGAACGAGTATGTGCCGACGTCGCTTTTGCCGCGCCTGTATGGCTACGAGTTGATGATGGCTCCGTATGCGATTGCCCACATGAAAATCGGGTTGAAGTTGTTTGAAACGGGCTACCGCTTTGCCAGCGACCAACGCGCCAATATTTACCTGACGAACGCGCTGGATGAACCTTCGCAACTGGCACAGGGCAGCGCCGCCAGTTTGTTTGAGGCGCTTGGGCATGAGTCGCAGGCGGTGAATGATGTGAAGCGCGGGGCGCATTTTACAGTGGTGATTGGAAATCCGCCGTATGCGAACTTTGGCATGATGAATAAAGGTGAATGGATATTAGGCTTGCTGGGAGAATATAAGCAAGGGCTTGATGAAAAGAAAATAAATCTCGATGATGATTTCATAAAATTTGTTCGTCTTGCACAATGGACGATTGATAAATCCAATACAGGAATTATTGGGTTTATCACCAACAACTCCTACATAGATGGTTTAACACATCGAGCGATGCGAGGAAGTTTACTTAATTCTTTCGGTGAAATTCATGTACTCGACCTGCATGGAAGCACGAAGCGGCAGTCAGCACAACTGAAAGATGAAAATGTATTTGATATTCAACAAGGTGTGGCAATTTGCTTTATGGCAAAAAGCAAAGACAAGAAAAATGAAGGCAAGGTGTTTCATGCTGAATTATTTGACACCAGAGAGAGAAAATACGAAACACTTCTTGCAAACAGCCTTGCGTCATTCCACTGGATAGAAGTACAGGATGTATTTCACGAATCCTGTCTTGGAAAGTTTCTGTTTTTTGCCCCAAAGGCAATGGACAATATTGATGAATATTGCATGAACTGGTCTTTGAAGGATATTTTTTCGACTTATCAAAATGGAATCAAAACCGACAGAGATGAACTTTTCTTTGACATGGACGCTTCTGAGTTAGAAAAGAGAATGAAAACTTTCTACTCAAAGAAAGGTCTTGAAAAATCATTCGCAGAAAAGTATCGAGTTGAAAACTCTTCAAGTTATGATTTAATTTCAAGAAGGTCTAAAACTGAATTTGAGAAAGAAAATATTAGAAAATGCCTTTACAGACCCTTTGATGAGCAGTATTTATATTATGCGGCTGGACTTACCAGTAGACCCGCTTGGGATGTTATGCAACATATGCTGGCGGGTAAAAATCTTTCTCTATTAAGTTGTAGACAACAAGCTGAAACTGGCTTTCAACATGTCTTTTGTACAGACTCAATTAATGAGTGCTGTGCAGTATCGCTTAGAACACGAGAGATAACATCGGCTTTCCCTTTATATATTTATCCATCGGGGATGAGTAAACAACAATCTTTGTTTACCATGAGCGAAGGTGACCGCAGACCCAATTTTACGGATAAATTTTCAAAGGCACTTTCAAAAACGATTAAGTTATCAATGCTTGCAGATGGCACAGGTGATTTGCACAAGACCTTTGGTCCCGAAGATGTTTTCCATTACATGTATGCGGTCTTTCACAATCCCACCTACCGCAGTCGCTACGCCGAATTCCTGAAAATAGATTTCCCCCGTCTGCCGCTCACCAGCAACGTGGCGTTGTTCCGTCAACTGTGCGTTCTGGGGAAGGAGTTGGTTGCTTTACATCTTTTGGAAGCCGAAGGTCAAAAGCCGAAGGTCAAGTTCTCTGCTGTCCGTGGTCAATCGTCTGTTGTCGCCAAAGGCTATCCCAAGTATGACGATGGCAAAGTGTATATCAACACTGAGGCGCACTTTGCAGGCGTCCCTGCGGAAGTGTGGGAATTCCACATCGGCGGGTATCAAGTCTGCGAGAAATGGCTGAAAGACCGTCGCGGGCGCGAACTCTCGGCGGAGGATATTGTTCATTATCAAAAGATTGTCGTCTCCTTGGGAGAAACCATCCGCTTGATGGGGCTGGTGGATGAGGCGATCGAGTCCGCTGGCGGGTGGCCGGTGAGATGAAAAAACCGAATGTGAAAAGCGGAGGCGAAATGGAAAAAGATAAGAATTTGATGGCACCAAAAGATTTCTACACAAGCATAGGCGAGAACTATCGTTTTTTCCTGAATTGGCGTCATGCCTTGCTGGCTGGATATTTCGCCAGTTTGTTTGCTTTATTCAATGCCTACACATGGATGATAGAAAATGATACAGCAAAACAAGTGGTCATACTCTATGTATGCGGCATCTTAATTTCTATTTTCTTTTGGGGCTTTGAATATCGTATCCGTGATTTATATAGAGCCTGCATCGCGGCAGGTAAAGAAATTGAAGAGCAAGCCGAACAGCCCGGTCTATACGCGAAACTTAGCGAGAAAAAACGTCCTTCGCATTCCACGCTAATTGATGCACTTTTCAGCATTGTAATAATTTTCAATCTGGGCATGATTGTTTGTTTCGCTTATCAATAAAATAACTCGGAAAAAGAAGATTCATTGCAGACATCAAATACGAAATCGTACAAAAAATCGGCGTGCTGTCCATGTCCGCCGATGGGTGGCCGGTGAAATGACAGAACCTATCGCGATAGCCAAGAAGCCTGAGTTTAAGAGTGAAAAAATTGCCTATTGGTTTTTTCGACTTAACGGCTGCTTATTGCTTGAAAACTTTCTGGTTCATCATGAAAGAAGAGGGCGGGAAGGAACAGAAATCGACATACTCGCTGTACGCTTTCCGCACCGAAATGAATTGCTATTGACTGGCGAAGCGATGCCTGATTTTCCAGCTTTTGATTCGCCTGGCAAGATTGATATTATTCTGGGCGAGGCTAAAACTAGACAGAAATGCGACATTAATGAATCTTGGCTAAATCCAGAACGAAAGAACGTAGAGCGAATTTTGTATATCGTCGGCGCATTACCACCAGGCCAGGTGAACGAGGTAGCTGCAAAGATTTATTCAAATTTACATTATGAAAACTCGTTTTATCGTTTCAGGCTGTTTGCAATCGGGGCAGAAACCAACTCTGATTTGAGCAAAGCCATTACACAAATTACTTGGGCTGATGCTCTTTCATTCATTCATGAACGATTTTCTGTTTTTCGAAAATATAAAACACAACACCGTCAATGGGATCTAACTGGCAAAAAGCTGTTTGCATTGACCCGAAAATTAGGGGCAGACAAATTCATAAATTATGTAACGACCAACATGCAGGATTAATATGACATGGATTGATGAAAATTTTGGCGAACGCTATTTGGATGCTGCAAACGATTATGAAAAAGTTACAGCATTTTGGAATACCTATAATCCCAATCCAATCGATTTGCTAAATAGCAGGCAATACTGGGCTCTAAGGACCCAACTCTTTGATTTGCTAGATTCCTGCAAAAAATTAGATATTGATGCGTTTAACAAAATCCATAAGGGCGACCCGTATTACTTTATCGGCATATCATCTTTTTTGATGGATGACTACCAAACTGCTGTTTACTTTTTTGATGCGGCAGTGACCGAAGATAGGAATGCTGGTGCTGAGCCGAAGAACAGCCCCACGCCATCGACAAAGTTTTTGATGTTAGAAGGAGAAATTGGGGGACAAACAGCAAAGCCTTTAACCGCAATAGCGAAAGCAAAAGTTGAGCGAGCGCTCGAATATTATCAAAGCAATGTAAGTAAAACCACAGATACGCCAAGCCTTGATCTGGATAAAATACGAAACAATTTTATCTATTACGCTTTGACTGCAAACGAAAAACCAGGGTTACGGACGCTTGCAACTGTATTTATTACTTACCTTATTGAGTGGGATTTTAGGAAAGACCATTTTGAGTATGGCGTAAAACAAGGCTCGTCTGAGCCATTTTTCTCTCACCTGTTTCGAGGATGTTTGTTATTTGAAAGTTTGCTAAAACAAAAACCAGGGGATTCACCAAAGGGCACAAATCTTGGCAATGTGTTGACAGAAAAAGAAATTCGGACAAGCCTGCGAATAGGACTAATCCGAATGGGTGCATTCACTCTTTCTGATGTTTATAGAGAACTGAACGAAGTAACCAGCCCAGTGGCAATAGATCAGGTAATTCAAGTTACCTACATGGCCCGAAATACTTTGGGGCATAACCTTGGATGGGATAGTTGCATTGCCCATGAACAGTATCAAAAACTTTACTTCATTATTTCCGCTGCATGTTTGCATGTGATCGCATGCTTGTGGAAGCAGGATGAACTATAAAGCAAGACGGGGGACAGATGATGATTTTTCTGGATGAGAGTACACAAATTTTTCAAATGAGCAAGGATTGATAACATGGAAATAAAACAGAATCCCTTTTCTCTTTATGATTTTCTAGGCTACTTTGTGCCTGGCGCATTGTTTTTCATGGGACTCACAACCATTCCCTTATTATCAAATCCATCAACAAATTTAGCAAATGATATATTGAATTCCCTTGATCAAGTTAGTTTTTACCTGACATTTATTCTTATTGCATACCTGATAGGACATATCTTGAGTTTTGTTTCTTCGCTCACCATTGAAAATTATTCGAATTGGAAAGTAGGCTATCCATCCAGGTATTTATTGGGGGAACCATATCCCAAATACATGCAATCTAAAAGCACTGAACATAAGACAGAAAGAAAACTAATGCATGCTTTTGTGTGGGTATTATTATTTCCCATAACATTTTGGGATATTACTATTGGGAACGTATTTCATCTTGATAAATTACTCTACGCACGACCACTTGACCCGCTTCTCATTAAGATTATAAAAGGAAAGTTGAAGGTTTTTTCAGAGAAATATGCGGGGCTTTCTGCGGAAGATATCAATACAAATGAAACTGGCGATTTTCGCTTTTCATATCATTACGCGGTTGAACATGCTCCTGCTCATTTTCCCAAAATGCAAAATTATGTAGCGCTGTATGGTTTTACTCGCACAATTACAATGGTAATTGTGCTTTTATTCTGGTGGATTTTAATATTATTTGTTTTGGAAAAAACATCATTTTGGGATAATTTGCCTATGTTAGCGTTTCTTTCTGCATTTTCCTTCATTTCCTTTCTAAATTTCATGAAATTTTATAGACGCTTTTCTTTGGAAGTGATGATGGCTGTCGCAGCTACTTTACCAGACGCTGAGAATAAAGATCGCGATTGTAGCTAGGATTTTAACTTTACGCTTGGCGTCAAACACGGAATTGCCTACTATGAAAAGAACAAATCCTTATTATGTGATCGCCCCTATTGATGGAATCCACATGGATTTCGATCGTCGGATGTATTCCGCAGAATTGTATGGCTGTCCGCCGGATTACAGGCCAAACCCAGCTGCCTGTCCTGAGTTTCGGCAACCATACTCTGTTGTAAAAGATATTCCGTTGAGAGAATACTCCAGGCTGGTTCCCACGCTTATTTCGGATGCCTTAACCATCGATATCCTTGCCGATTTGCCAGACCGCACATTAGCCAATTTCACCTGCATTGGCTTTCAAATTGACCTGGATAAAGCCACAAACCTGCTTGAGAATGCTGAAATATTTCGTCAAGTTGTCGAGTGGGGTGAAAGTTTTCTCGACCCCTTGCGGCTTTGGTTGTTTACGCCAGGTAAAAACGAGAGCGCTGGGCGATTTGGCTCTGTCGGTAATGGAATTCAATGTTTTTGGATTGGTGAGAACGATGGCGATTTAAAATTTTTTGCCAGAAAGTCTCTGCATTACGCACTAACTCAAAAACCCATCGATGTTCTCGAAGAAACATTTGGCTTGGTTCAGGCTGATATAACCTTTCGCGGCCTATCTGGCGCAGTATTTCGTCATCCACTTGACCGGGATATGTTTCATGAAAGTATTCTGCGAGCTGTTCGTGCTTTTCGGGAAAGCCGCGACATCCCACTTCCCGAAGCCCGTTTTCGTCAGCTAACAGTCATCGCCGAAGACCTGGCAAAAATTGAAATCGACAAAAGAATTGCTGGGAGAGAACTCAGGGAACGAATTGCGAAAATCTCATCAAGGGGCTGGATGCTTTACGAGCAATTTAATAATTCAACCCGAGGCCATTTGCTAAAAGGAAAAAATGCTCAGATCAGTTCTCAGCGGTATCGTGAAATTGGTTGGGATGATGAACAAACTGCCCAAAAAACAATCAAAGATTTATGGGATAACGTTCGCAATCCGTTCTCGCACTCCTTGGAAACCTTTGAAACTTTAGAGCGGGATGCCAATCAAGATATCGCCAATGCCGAAAAAATTGTTGTCAGCATGATTAACGGCTGGTATGCCGCCTACGAAGCAGAAGATACGTTTGATAAACCCATCCATGCTATTTTGTTGGATGATGAGTGAGCCTTACTGTGCATTTTTTTACGGCAGCCAATGCTCTCAGTAAGATGATGTTATTGAGTCCGCTGGTGGGTGGCCGGTGATGTAAAAGGAGAAAATCATGGCAGACATCAAATACGAAATCGTGCAAAAAATCGGCGTGCTGTCCACATCCGCAAGCGGCTGGGCCAAGGAACTGAATCTCATCAGTTGGAATGACCGTGACCCCAAATACGACCTGCGCGACTGGGCGCCGGAGAACAAGCAAATGGGCAAAGGCATCACACTCTCGAAGGAAGAGTTGAAGGCCTTGCGCGATTTGCTGAATGTGATGGAACTGTAAGCTGTGACCACCTGGACCGACCTGCGCAAAGCCATCAATGAACTACCGCCAGAAAAACTGGTGGAACTTCTCAAAGGCTTGCATAACCTTTCGCCGCAAAACAAAGCCTGGCTGCAAGCCCAGGTCTTACCAGTTGGGCAGGATACCGGCTATTTGGAAGATTGCCGCCAAAAAATTATCAAATTAGTCTACAACCCGGCTCGCAAGTTTCCCGATATGCCCCGCTTCCGGGATGCCAAGAAGATCATCAGCGAATACAAGAAGGCCACCAAAGACCTGGCCGGTACGCTCGACCTGATGCTGACCTACGTCGAGCGCGGCCACGCCTTTACCAACGATTTCGGCGACATTGATGAACCCTTCTACGACAAACTGATCAATATGCTCGATCGCTTTGCCATCGAACTCAAGAAAAGCCCGGGCCGCCGCGAACTCTACGAACGCTTCCGCCCCCGCCTGCTAAAAATGAACCGCACCGCCGACATCGGCTGGGGTTACGGCGATTTTGTCCACGATACTTTCGATGAATTGGAAGAAATGCTGGGGGATTAGCGAATCGAATTATCCTGCCACCGCAGTATGCCCTTCAAACCACTCTGCCAGCCAGTCCACCGGCCAATGCTCCAGCAGCGCGGCAAAGGTGAATTGCTCCACTTCGGCATTGCTGGCTGTCAGGCGGTAGCCATTCATGCGCAGAAACATCGCGGCGGATGTTATTGCCGTGCGCTTGTTGCCATCGACAAAGGGATGATTTTGCAGGAGCGATTCCATCAGCGCCCCGGCTCTGGCAAAAACATCGGGATACAAGTCTTGTCCGTCAAAGGTGGCCTGCGGCCTGGCAATCGCCGATTGCAGCAAACCCAGGTCACGGACGCCGTGTGAGCCGCCCGTTTCGGCAATCAGGCGGGCGTGGATGAAAAGCACCTGTTCAGATGTCAGGTATTTCACTTCGCCAGGGACTCCAGGGCCGGGCGGTACTCGTCAATAAACTCAGCCAACTGGCGCGCGAATTCTTCGTCCACGCCTGGCACGGTCTGCTGCATGGGGCGAATAACGATTTTGCCGTCTTCCAACATCACCGAAACTTCGGAGCCGTCCGAAACGCCCAACGGCTCAAGGATTTCGCGGGGCAGGGAAACCACCATGCTGTTACCGGTCTTGAAGATTTTTCGTAACATAGGAAACCTCGTCTATTGTGTGCTTACGCCGTAAGTATATCATTGGTTTTTATTCCCCATCCAACACCCTTCTCACCAATTTCAGACGCGCATCCATCCTATCCCAGCGAGCGTAATCGAGATTATCCGGGGCCACCAGGCAGTACCAGTTGCCATCCAGGTATTTTGCCAACGCAAACTGCTCCAGGGGTGAATTGAGCAATTCCACCAGCACCACCGCCCACAGCCGCGGCAGATTCTCCGGAACGGGAACATCATCTGAAAGGACCAATACGCGAGACCCGGCAGGGTCACAAAAATCAGCCAGGAAGCGTTCGCGCGTGCCGGTGCTGGTCTTGCCATATATGGCAGGAATCCCCAAACCTTCAGACAACGCTTCAACCACCCGATTGTGATGGGCTACAACCACAACCTTGCCTTTTGCCGTTTTCAAGAAATCGCGCAGCCATTCCAGCGCGCCTCTATCCTTGGAGACCCCCAGCCGATGCAGCGGACTGGTGACATTGAGATTTTCTTCAACGGTCAAGGCCCGCACCGGGATGTGCTGAAAGACCGGTTCCAAGTACGGCAGTTCTGCGCGGCGCACCATGCAGGTTGCCCGCAGCAGGGTGGAGAGTTCAGACGGGTCACGGCCCAAATCTTCTGCTTGGCGTTTTTGGTCAAACCAATTGCCCAAGGCGGTAAACATCGGGGAAGTACCCAAAACATCCAGCAGGCCGCGCAGGTCTAGCGTGTGCAGGTTTACCGGCATCTCCGTCAGCAGAATCCGATCATACACGCGCAAGGCCAGTTTTCGCACCCAGTGCGAACGCCAAGATTCAGCCTGGGTGCCGTAGTCGGTTATGGTACTACCCACGCGTTTCAAGTATTCGGCGTGGTCCACAATCAACAAGGCCCTTTTATTCTCCATCTTCGGAAAATCCGGTCGCGCCCTGGTCTGCAAATCTTCATAAGCAACCATCCAGAAACCCGCCGTCGCCGATTTTGCTCCAATAAACTCCTGAATAACCGCCTTGGGGAACACACGCGTGATATCCCGTACCCAAACATCGCGTTCTGTCCGGCGACAGACAATCAAAATAGTCTCGTGCCGCATCCGGTAGGCTGCCCCCAGGGCTGCCATGCGCCGGTCTTCGGCTTCCGGGTCAGCGATGAGGCTCTGCCCGACCAGGGCGGCATACAGGGCGGCCACTTGCTGGAACGGGGTCAATACCTTGGGCAGGATAGACGCTTGGAGTGCGGGTTCCCTGCTGAGCGCAATCCGCTGCTGGTAAAAGCGGTTTACCACCTGCTCACGTTCTTGTTCTTCGAAAGGCAAGACCAGATTGTGCGCTTTGGCAAACTCCACAACCTGCCGCACTTGAGCAAGATTGTAAGGCGATGTAATCCAGGACCGATAAAACCGTGAATAGTGGGCTATTTTGGACGCTTTCAGGGCTTCAGATGCGGGCGCACCCCAGAGAATGTCGCCGTATTTTGAGATGGTTATTGCCATCCGATCATTTCCTTTCGTGCAAGTTGTTGAATTTTGTGCCAATCTGCCGGGGCATGGGCAGGGAATTGTTCCCCGGCTACCAACCCGGTAATCCATTTACGCAGGTCACCACCGGATTTCCAATAATCGGTCAGGTCATGGGCGGGCGGCAAGACAGCCTTCAGGCGCGGGATGCGTTTTTGCAGGTCAGCGATGTAGGCCCGGCCCTTGTCGCCAGCGGCGTCATCGTCGTAGACGGCGATGATGGCGGCGTAGCGGGTTAGCAGGGATAAATCAAGCAGGTCGAGCTTGGCTCCCGCTCCGCCCAGGGTGGCGGCGTCGCACAGGTCGGGAGCGTATTCCCAGACCAGCATGGCATCCCACTCGCCTTCGGTCAGCAGGAGAACCGGCATGTGTCCGCGCAATTCCAGGCGGAACAGGCAGGACACGCCGCCCCTCGGCCCGCCGAACTTGACATCCCCCAACCCATCCTTCGGCGTCCACGCGCCGATGTACTCACCGAGTACATCCCCGGCCAGCGGGCGGCGGACCTTGATGTAACTCGGCTCCTTCTGCCAGAAACCAGGGATGAAGATGCCGCGTGGCAGCCAGATTTTCTTGCCATCCAAACCCCAGCGGGCCGGGTCATCGTACAGGTCGGTTGGGTTGTAGCCCAGGCGAAAAGCGCGGATGGTTTCGGGAGAGAGTCCGCGCTCGTTTTCGAGATAGGCCAGCGCGCCGGGGTGCTGTTCGAGATTGCCCTGCGCCCAGACGATGAACTTCTCGGCGCGTTCACGCCAGGTTGGAGCGGGCGGCTGGGGCACAGGAATGGATGTCGAAACGGGATCAGGCGTGGGCATGGCGCGTTCCAGGACATCCCCGCCCAATTCCTGGATGGCGGTCTTGAAATCGACTTCTTTCCAGGCCATGTAAAAGGCAATCACATCCCCGCCATTGGCATCCGGCGGGCAGGAGGAGTGACATTTCCAGCGGCGGCCCTTGTCGTAGACTGAAAAGGCGCGGTTGCTGCGGTCGCCCTGGTGTCCGGGCAGCGGGCAGATACTGCGCAGGCGGCTGTCGAACTCGGCCCCGGCGGCTTCGGCCAGGGCGATGAGCGATACAGTTTGGCGGATGGATTCAAGGTCGGTCATCGTTTTTCCAAATCTTGTGCGAACTGTCTCAAGAGTCTCAAGAGTCTCACGGTCTCAAGCCTGTACCGTCAATACGGCCTGATACAGTTGAGACTCTTGAGACTGTGAGACTCTTATCCGGCGTCCACCCATTTCCAGCGATTGCCCGGGGCTTTGTGGCCAACCGTGTTTTGGATGAATTCGTCCAACTCTTTGCGCGCGCGGAAAATCATCGGGCGGCTGAAGCCCTCCTCCAGCCCGGCTTTTTCAACTTCTCTCGGCGCAACCCCTTCGGGATTGGCTTTCAGGAAATCTTCGAGCCACTCCTTGCACTCATCGCGTTGGGTCGGTTCGCGGTAGGCCTGCGGGGCCTGGGATTGCCAATCAAGCATGACGCCGGTCGGATGCAGGGGCTTGAAGGTAAAGCCGAGGGCATCGGGGTACGCGCCCAAGTTGTTCTTGAGCATCTTGAACTCGCGCGGCCCGTTGGGGTCGAACTGTTGCCCGGTTTGCACCACGCGCAAGCCCAGCACCACCCGCGCCTGCTGGGTGATGTAGCCCGCGCCGCTCAGGTCTTCCATGCCAAAATCGGCGTTCATCATGCGCGCGCCGCCGTTGGCCGGTTTGCGGATGTGGTGAATCAAGACCAGCCCACAATTGGCCCAGCCCGCCAGGCGGGTCAGGTAGCCGATCAGGGCACGCACGTCCTCGACCCCATTCTGGCCGTTGCTGTGGATGGTTGAGAGCGAATCAATCACAATCAGTTCCGGCTTGAGAATCTCGGTCATTTCAGAGAGGCGGTCCTGGTAGCGTGGCTGGCCCAGGTCGAGCATTTCGCCGAGTTCGGCCAGCAGCATGAACAACTTGCGCTTGTCCAGGCCGTACCACTCGACCCGCCGATTCAGGATTTGCGGCACCATCTCGCCATCGACGTAGATGACATTGCCGCCGGGCTTTTTGATGGGCGCGCCGTCCGGGTAGCCGCGATTCTCGATAATTCGCCAGGCCAGGTCGGTGGCTACAAAGCTTTTTCCACTACCCTGGCTGGCGCCCATCACTGTCAGCAAGCCGCGCGGAATCCAGCCGTCCCAAACCCATTCGATCGGCGGCAGGCCAGGTGCGATGTCCGCCAGGGATTGGATCTCGGGGCGATAGCCAGGACGGGTGGCCAGGATGGCTTGCAGGATGTCTTTGGCATTCGGCAAGGCCGAAACCACCTGCTCCAGGGCAACATGCTCGCTGCCGGGTTGGGCCTGCTCAAGGGCCTGCCAGCATGCCAGCCAGGGCTGCCGCAAATCACTGGAACGCGCCTGTACCGGAATCCCGGCCAGGCGGTCAGCAATGGCCTGGATTTGCATGCGCTGGGTCAGCATACTTCACCCCCTGAAAAACCTTCGCCACAATAAAAGCGGTCTAAAACAGTGCTATAATGGCGGCCAGAAACAGATGCCGCCACAGCATCGCTGCAGATTGCCGCCGGATTGCGCCCGGCGGCGATTGTTTTTATTTTCATCAGTCTCTCCTTTAGTTCTCCAGTGTTTCCACGGCCAATTCCAGGTCGCGTTCATCGGGGGCAACATAGATGCGGGTGGTGTTCAGGCTGCTGTGACCGAGCAGGCTGGCGACTTTCTCCAACCCAACCCCGCGGTTGACCAAATTTTTCGCAAATGTATGGCGCAGCACATGCGGCGTCAGGTCGTCCAGCCCGGCATCCTGGGCGTAGCGCTGCAACATGCGCTGGACCGAGCGGCCTGTCAGGCCGTCGCCGCCATCGCCTTCCACCCCAACCCACAGGTAATCGCTCCCAGATTGCGGCCTTACAGCCAGCCAATCCTTGATTGCCTGGCGTGCTTCGGCGTTCAATGGGACTTGTCGCTGCTTGCCCCCTTTTCCATTTCGCACCAGTAGGCTGCCGCGCCGCTCGCTAATCTCGACATCGCTCAGCCGCAAGTCAACTGCTTCAGACAGGCGCAGGCCAGTATGCAACAGGAACAAGGTCAGCGATGCGTCCCGGCGGCGGGTAACGCTTCGTTTTGGGTAGCGCAGTTGGGCCAGTTGCAGGTCACGCTCGATGGCGCGCTGCAGGGCAAACTGCTCACGCTTGTCCAGCCATTTCGGGGCGGATGCAACCTGGCGCACCAGCCGGATTCCATCGGTGGGGTCGCTGGCAACCTGGCCGCTGGACCGGGCCCAGGCCATCAAGGCCTGGATGGCAGCCAGTTTGCGGTTGATGGTGCTGGCCCGGCGCCGTTCAGTAACTTGCAGGAATTGGCGGTATTCGCGCACATCGCTTGGCGTCACTGCTTCCAGCGCAAACGGAGTGCCGTTGGTTTGCTCAAACCAGGCCGCGAACTGGCGTGCGTCCGCGCTGTAGCCGCGCACGGTCAGGGGCGAGCGGTCTGCGTTTTGCAGATATTGTTCAAATTGTGTCATCTGATTCATTTTTTTCCTTTCTTGCTTAACTGGGCTGTAGACGCCCGCCAGGGGCGTTTTCCCAGGCCTAATTCCTCGCAGTAGATAAACAGACTGGCGAGCACCCAGCCGAGTGCGTCTTCGGCTTTGTCCAGCATCCAGGCAATCGGTGAGTTGAGCGAAAAGCCATGAAACTGGACTGCGACGTAATAATCAGACCGCCGGTCGCCAAAATCAGGGATTTGGAAACTGACACCCAGAGAGCCGCCACGGCTAAAGCCATGATGGCGCAGGAAAACGTCCCAAAGGATGCGGGTCACCGCATCGCGGAACATAATCAGGCCCATGCCGCCGCGCTGTTTTGCGAGCCAGGAGAAAGATTCCTGCAATTCCGCATACATGGCCTGGTTGGCCGGGTGGAAGATGTAATAGCGCAGCATCCAGAGCGACTCCCTGGGCTGGATTGAATACAACAGGGTGGGGCTGTCTCGATAATAGGAGGCCCCGTAGATACTGTTCATCAGGCCCAGAAAGGCCTGGAAGCGTTCAGCCGGGTCTTCAATCTGGTCATAGTCGCCAACCCTTTGCATGAACTCAAACGTATCCAGCGGATGCAGCCCACCCGGGGCAGGCTCCAGCTGGCTGAGCGGGTCACTGAGTGGTTGCAGTGGTTGTGATGGCTTTTGCGGTTCCATCTCAGGGGGCTTTTCAGGCATTCGCGGCTTCAACGCGGGCGCGCTGCGGATGACCGACAGCCAATCTCCTGAAAATATCTCTCCCATCAGCAGGTAGCGCGGACTGAACCGCAGCTGGCCATACTCCTGTTTGCACAATCCCAGGGCGTCCTGCCACAGGCTCAGGGTTTTCGCCAGGCCCGCCTGGGACAGGTTGAACAGCAAGACCAGGTCGATTTTTTTATCGGTATGTGTTTTGGAGAATTCCTGCCAGTGACCGAATTTGGCCACCGCCCGGCTGAGATTGGTTCGCCCCAGTTCCTGCTCGATTTCGATGTAATGCGCGCGCTCCGGCGTTTCAAGCACGACGTCGCAGCGCACGGTTCGGTTGGTCCCATAGGCCAGGACCTGTTCGATGTGAACATCCAGTTCCGCCTGGCGGGCACGGGTCAGCAATTCCAACTGGCACCAGCGGTGCTGCATATCGCTCTGGTCACGGACATTGGGCGCTTGTACCGGCAAGCCCGGGTCGAGCAGGCTCACGATTTCGGCCCCAACGTCGGTCAGGACGTAACCGGTCGGGGGACGCCCTGGGCGGCTTTCCAGCCGCATCGGGATGGCGGACAGCAAGGGCAGCAAGCCGTGACCGGGCGAGGCCAGCCAGGACAGGGCCGAGTAGACCGCGCGGTATTCCGCCCCGGCGGCTTTTTCAGCCAGGGCCTGGCAGGTCATGCCGGTCTCCTGGCAACTCAACAGAACCGCCCGCCGCACGGGGTTTTCCTGAATTAAGGCCAGGCTCTCCAATTTTTTTGCTTTTTGTTTGGCGTGAAAAATAGCCATTGTGAAAACTAACCTTTCTTAATGCCTTATTACTCGGTTTTCACGGGGGGTTCTCACCGGGGGTTTTCACGGTTGTGCCATGAGTTTTCACGGAAAACACCTCGTGATTTTCTGGTACCCAAAAAATAAGCAGATTTATTGGGTACCAGTTATTTGAGAAAGTCATCCAGCGACGAAAACAACTCATCGTCTGAAACGCTATCGGGGAGCGGCGTACTGCCCATCCCGCCGCTTCTCAAGGCGCTTTTGATGACAGATGTCCGCTTGCGGGCTGGGATTTGACGAAAAAAGGCGATCAAATCGTCATCTTCTCCAGCCTGTAAACGCAGGTGAATCTGGAATTCCCATCGTTGGGCCTTGGAGACTGGCCGTCCGCGTGCCATTACTTACTCTTACGTGTCTGCTCGAGCAGGGTCAGGCGATACAGCCCGCGCGCGATGGCCTGCACCGGCTCGTCCGGCAGGTAGGCTTTGCCGTTGAAGCGGTAGGGCAGGCTGTCTTTGAGCAGGATGGCCCCACCGCCCATAATCAGCACAGCGGCAAAGCGCTTCCAGGCTGTGCCCCACTGGCGCTCGATGACACCGGTGACTTCGCGCTCCCAGATGGGCAATGCCTCGCGGATGTGCAACTGCCCGGCCCGCAACTGGCTGTCCAGTTCGCCCAGCGAATACAGACGCTGGCCGTTGACAATCTCCAGTAGGCGGCGCACACCCGAGGCCGCCCCGGTAGTGAAGCGCTGGACGGGAGTGCGGTTGCGCACGACCATCAGTTCCACCGTGCCGAAGCCCACCGTGATAACCCCGACTTCGCCGCTGAACGCGCCTTTGCGTTCGGGAATAAAGTTGCCATCAGAATCGAGCAGGTAATCGAACAGGCCGCCCGTAACCTGGCTGGCGACCTTGACATCAGCGATTTCCAGGCTGTAGGTTTGGCCGTCTGCGGTCCATTCATGCGGGCCGCGAATCCAGCGTTTGACGTTCTCGACATTCTGCTCGGCCAGGTCGCCAGTTAGGACTTCGTTGGGCAATCCCACCACCACTTTGAGCGGGGCGTTGAACTTGCCGTAGCGCTGCTGGTAGCGGGTCAGCGAGCCGTGCAGCAGGGCGCGCATTTCAGGCGTGCCGTTGAAGCGGTCTACATCCAGGTTCTCGACCGGGCGGCCGTAGTCATGGGCGTTCGGCCCGACATAGAACTGGCCGCTCTCGTTCTGAATGGCCAGCGGGGCCTTGGCCTTGCGCAGCCCCATCGTGTTGAGCACCTTCTGGCTGCCGTTGGTGGCGACCTGGGAGACGAGTTCCAGGCCGCCGTTTGCGCCGTACAGTTTGAAGGCGCCGTTCCCGGCGTCGATGCCGAGGGGAATAAAATTAGTTTGCATGGTGGTTGCTCCTTAATTCAGGATTGACGTTACCGGGCCGGGTTTGACGGGGCTTGACCGGCTTGACGGTATGACGCATCCCCGTGCAATGGGGACATGATTTCGGCCAGTTTGGACGTGATATAGCGGGCATTGTCGCGTTGCGGGTCGCGCAACACCCAGCCGCGCAACTCCCAATCTGCGAGCATCTGGCGCGCCGCCCGCTCGCGCTGGCCCCATCCCACCAGAATCGGGATGGAGAGCCTGCCACTGGTTTCGCGTTGTGCGCGGGTGAACAGGGTGAGTTCAAGGTCATTCAGTGAAGGTAGCAGCTTCTGACCCTGACCCAGGCTGGACGCTTCCACGAAGTAGGTCTGGATGGGGCCATGCCGGTTGCTGATCGCCAGGCCGGGCCGGTTCTCCGGGATGTGCTCGGCCCGTTTGCAGCCCATGCGCTCAGCCATTTGGGCGTTGCGCACCCGGAAGCAGAGCGTCAAGCCAACCTGGTCGCGGACGGGGCCGAGAATGTCCTTGGTGAATTCCTGGGCCGCAAAAACAAAGTGGATGCCGAACTTGCGTCCGCGCCAGCCTAGCGTGGCTAGAGCCTGGCCCATCGCGCCTTTCGCGCCACCCAGGGCGGTTAGCACTGAACTGGCTTCATCCAGGACAACCAGTATTCTAGGCAGCGGCTCTTGTCCTTGCTTCACCATCAGCGCGTTGTACTCAGAGAGTTTCTGCGGACGCTCTGGAATGGCCTTGAACAATTCGGCGCGCCGGTCACACTCAGCAATGGCTTGCTCGATCAGCCCCAGGGCTTCCTGCGGAGTGCTGGCGATCGGTGCGGCCAGGTTGGGGTGACCTTCGAGCATTCCGAATGTTGTTTGGTCGATATCCGAGAGCAGAACCTGCATCTCGTCCCGGATGGCTTGCAGAACCAAGGATTGCAGGAAAATGGATTTGCCGGAGCCGGTAGCACCCAGGACGGCCAGGTGCAGCATTGTGTCCCAATCCAGCAAGACCGGCTGGCCGCTGAACCGGACACCGATGGCCAGCTTTCCGCGTGGCACGTCCAGGGGAAGGTCCACCCTGCGTGGCAGTTTGGGCAGCGGCGAGAGCAGGATGACATAACGGATACCAGAGTGGTTCGAGAGATAGACCGGCAGGCCGCCCAGGTCGGTGCTCAACTGGTGCAGTAAGTCCTGGCTGGTGTAGGGGTTGTGGTCTCCAAGCCGGGCGGTGTCGAGTACGGCAATCAGCGGGGTCAGTCCGGCCAGGTGGGTGATGTAGAAGTCGCTGAAAGCCGGTTGTAGTTTGCGGCGGACGAGCGCGTTGGCAAGCTGTTTGGACACGCTTTCGGCCAATCTCATTTCACGGTGGGAGATGGTTATGCTGGTCATGGGTTCTCCTTTCTTCCTTCTGAATTCATCCTTCATCCTTTTCATTCAGGTCTGTCTCGATGGCGTCGCGCACAATGCCGGGGATGACATCCCCCAGCAGTGGCCGTGCCTGGTCGGGCGGCAATACCCTGATTTGAGCGAGTGGCGGCAGAATATTTTGTGTGGCCATCTTCTGTGCGAGTGCTTTGCGTTGTGGTGTTTGTCCGGGTTTTCCGCGCGTGGCCAGGTCGATCATCTGGTCGCGGGCTGTGGTGGCGGACTGGATGTCTGGGGCAGTTAGGGCCGGGATTTGCGGCTTGGGGCCGGATAAGTCAACGAGCGGGTATGGATTGCGGTCTGCGTCGTAGACTTTGCCGTCGATGATGAGCAAGGGCGCGTCGCCGCGTTCGTCGCGCTGCACCGGGCGGACTTTGCTCCAGCGATAGCCCATGAACAGGGCAAAGGCCAGTACCACGACCAGGGCCGCCCAGGGGGCGATTGCCTGGACTTCGTTCATCATCCGTTCCCGTTCAATCGCCAGTTCGACGCTGACAGCCTGGCCGTGCAGGGCGGTGGCCTGGGCCGCAGCCTGGGCAGATTCGACGGTGGCGGTGAAGTTGGGTGTTGGTGTCCAGGCCTGTGCAGTTGCGGTTCCATTGGCTGCTGTGACGGTCTGCTCGGCGGCAGCGGTGGCTGTCCAGCCGGTGATTTGCCAGGCCCGTTCAGTGGAGGTCTCGATGGCCTGTTGGGTAGGGGCGTAGGCTGTAGCGGTGAGTTCTGCCGAGAGTGCCTGCGATGTCGCCTGCATGGATTCCAGGGTTGCCTGGGCCTGGATGTTGCCAAGGGCCAGGGTGTAGGTGTCTGGCGAAGGCGTGGCCAGGCGCGCTGGGACATCGTCCGCCGGTGTGGCACAGGCAGACAGCAACAGGGCGAGAAGGAGCAGGCAGCGCTTGGCGAACATTACATCATCCAGAAATTGTCTGATGAATCAAAGGTACCTGCTGTTTCGTTCATTTCAATGCTATCCAGGTTGAGTTGGTGCAGCTGGTCTGCATCCCGTTCGGCCTGCTCCTGTAATATTCGGTAAGTCAGCAAAGCCAGCGCGGTAGACAGCATGCTGTTGGCATCCGGTTGGATTTGCGCCGAATGCTGCATATTCCGATCCAGCCCCAGGTGCCGCAGTGCGCGTTGGTATCTGCGTAGGAGCAGGAAGAGAATTACGAATGCCGTAACTGCAGCCAGAAAAATGGACAGCAAGAGCGCAACCAGCACGACCAGATTGCCAGCATTCGCTATTTGTGTCGCCCTACTGGCTTCGATGGCAGCCTGGGCTTGTTGGGAAGTGGCGTAAGACTGGGAAATTGAGGCTAGACCGAAGAGCAGGGCGAGAACAATGATTGCTAGCAACATCATGCGCATAGTTGTCTCCGAATCAAACAATCCCTGCTCGTGCAGGGATTAAGAAAAATTGAAGCATAATGTTGGTTAGTGTGTATTTTTTGTGAACAAAAAATGTTCGCTTATTAGGCTTCCCCTTAGCTCCGCAAAAATGCGGCTTATAGACCGGCCTGGGGCACAAACTTTATAAATCTGCACATTCACCCCTCTTGAGGGGGCTTTGCGGCCTGGGGTGCAAATTTAAAATCTGGACATTCACCTCGCTATTCGTAGTGACGGTAAACCGGTAGCATCTGCCCGTCAGAAAAAGTTACCGTTGTCTTAAAGTTCCTACTGTTGGCTGGCAGCAACCCTGCCGCCGGTTCTATTTACGCGCCTGTCGGCATATAACGCCCGCTATTCTGTCCGAGACATCCTGATGCTTCACAGCCAACTGGTCGGGGAAAAGTTCCACCCGGTGGTTTAAGGAAACTGATAGAATACCCCCATGCGCGCAGAAAAAAACTTGCAGAAGCTGCAAACCCAACTGATACTGGCCTTCCTCATCGGCGCGTTGGGGATTGGGCTGACAATTGGCGTGCCTGCCATCCTGATTATTAACCGGCAGGCCTCGTTGCAAGCGCAATTGCTGCTGGAACAGGCGAGCCTGTCCACCCGCGCGTTCCTCGAAAACGAACAGGCCGATTTGCAAAACCTGGCGCTGCTGATTTCCCAGCGCCCCACCCTCATCCGCCTGCTGGATGATGCGGATGAGACCGCATTCGCGGCCTACTTCGAAACCCTGGGGCAAGGCTCGAACCTGGACATCCTCCTGATTTGCGTTGGCGATGAAGAAATGGCCATGTTCAACCGCAGCGACCCGCCGCTGGGTTTGTGCGCCCAAACCTTACAGGAGGGCTATGCCGTTTCATCGTCCGGGGATATTTTTTACCTCTACACAAGCATCGACCTGGAACTTTCGCAAGAGCCGCATGACAGGGTGATTGCCGGGAAAAGAACCTCGGCAACCTTGTCGATGCTGCAAAGCAAAACGGGCTTAACCTATTTCCTTATCCATGAAGGTCGGGTTGTCAATGCCAGCGATTCATCCCTGCTATCAACGCCTGCCGACGAATTGTTGAGCCGCGCGCGCCAGCCGTTTGGCGCATCGGTCGGACAGCAGGCGATTGAGATAAATTCCCACCGTTACCTTGTGGCGGAAATCATCCTCGACCCTGCGCTGGATATTCACCTGGTTAGCGCGCTGAACATCGATGAGCAAATCGCCATTCAGCAAAACCTGACCGACTCGCTCATTTTGGGGGTTGTCTTTATTGTGTTGATTGCATCCGGGCTGGGGGCGTGGCAGTCGCAGCGCATCAGCGGCCCGATTGCCAGACTTGCCAGTTCGGCCCAGAAGTTCAGGCAGGGGAATCTCGATGCGCCGGTGAACGCCCAATCTCCCGTGCTTGAAATCAGCCAGTTGGCAAACACTCTGGAGGATGCCCGCGTTGCGCTTCAGCACTCGGTCGGGCAGCTGCAAGCCGAAAAAGCCTGGATAGAGCAACTGCTCAATGCCATCGTCGAAGGAACGCTGACCCTGGATGCCAGGAACAACATCACCTTCGCCAGCGCGGGCGTTGGCAAGATTCTGGAAACGGCTTCCGACCGGATTGTTGGGCAAAACGCAGATGACATTTTCATCACCGATAAGGACGATGTCTCCTTCTGCGGCCAACTTCCCCATGCAGGCCAGCAAGCCCGGATAACCGTCCGGCTGGCGGGTGGGAAGGAGCGACTGCTTTCGGTTTCGACGGCGACCTTCCTGCCGACCAACGCCAACCGCGCCCTTGTCATTCGGGATGTGACCAACGAAGAGTACGTCCACCGGCTATTGGGCGACTTTATGGCAAATATTACCCACGAGTTTCGCACGCCGCTTTCGGCCCTGGGTGCTTCTGCCGAGTTGTTGCTCGATAACCTGCCTCACCTGACGCGCGATGAAATTAAGGAATTGTTGCTTTCGTTGAACCTGGGCATTCTCAACCTGCAAACCCTGATTGACAACCTGATTGAAGCCGCCAGCATCGAAGCCGGGAGATTTAAGGTATCCATCCAGCCTGCCCGGCTCGCATCCATTCTCGCGGATGCCGAGGCCATGACCCTGCCGCTGGCCGCCAAGTACAATTTACGGCTGGTGTTTTTGCCCGTCCCTGAATCCCTGTTGGTCCGCGCCGACCCGCGCCGAACGGTGCAGGTGCTGGTGAACCTGGTTTCCAACGCCATCAAACACAGCCCGGATGGCGGCAGGATTGAAGTCGCCCATGCCATCGAAGGCGGCCATTTGCTGGTCGAAGTTAGCGACGAGGGCCAGGGTATCCCGGAGGAGATACGCGGGAATCTTTTCCAGCGTTTTTCGCACCTGGATGCCAGGGCTGAACGCACCCGCCAGGGACTGGGGCTGGGCCTGTCGGTTGTCAAGGCAATCGTCGAGGCGCAGGGCGGGCAGGTCGGCGCAAAATCGCACCCATCGGGCGGAGCCGTTCTCTGGTTCACCATCCCGCTTGCCGAAGCAGACGGAGAAGCGAATTAAGATGAAAATACTGGTTGTGGAAGATGACCGCGTGGTCGCCGACCTGATTACCTTCACCGTGCGCCGCGCCGGATATGAAGCCGTGATGGCAAACGATGCCGTCAGCGCGTTGCGCCGCTGGCAGGAAGACCAACCCGACCTGATTTTGCTCGACATCAACCTGCCCGGCACGCCGGAGTTGAAGGATGGTTTTGCCATTTGCCGGTACATCCGCCGGGAGTCGGATTTGCCGATACTCCTGCTAACGGTGCGCGGCGAGGAAGACGATATTGTCAACGGGCTGGAAGCCGGGGCGGATGATTACGTTCTCAAACCGTTCAGCCCGCGCCAGTTGGTGGCGCGCATCCAGGCTGTGTTGCGGCGCGCCAATGCCAGGGGAAGCGCGCGCCAGGCCACTTTTTCAGTCAAAGGCTTGGATTTCAACCCCAAACTGCGCGAAGTGCGGCTGGCAAATGGGGATGTTGCCGCCCTGACCTCGCTCGAAAGCCGCCTGCTGGAAGCCCTGATGTTAAACGAAGGCCAGGTGCTGACCATCGACGACCTGATTAGCGACACCTGGGGCGCAGGCGGCGGCACCTCGGAGATGCTGCGTCAACTGGTGCGCAGGCTGCGCGCCAAGGTCGAGCCTGACCCGGCCAACCCGCGCTATATTCACAACATTCCGGGGTTGGGGTATACCCTGAAAATTTCGTAATTGTCACAGGATTGTCACACGCTTATCACCGCCCTGGTCACGCCGGGCGGTTATCTTTTGGTTACATCAAACCAAGAGGTGAACATGTCAATCCTGCTCGAAAACGTAACCAAACGCTACGGCCAACTTATCGTTGTCAATGATGTCTCGCTGGAAGTCAAGGATGGCGAATTTTTTGTCCTGCTCGGCTCTAGCGGCAGCGGCAAAACCACCGTCCTGAACATAATCGCCGGGCTGGTGCAATCCGATTCAGGCCGCATCCTGCTGCACGGACGTGAAGTCTCAAACCTGCCGCCCCAAAAGCGCAACACCGGGTTTGTCTTCCAGAACTATGCCCTTTTTGAATACATGACCGTTGCCGAAAACATCGAATTCGGGCTTGAAGTTCGCAAAGTAGAGAAAAAGATTCGCCAGCGCAAGCGCGATGAATTGCTGGAACTGGTGGGGCTGGTTGGCCTGGGGAACAGGCTGCCGCGCCAACTCTCCGGCGGACAGCAGCAGCGCGTTGCCCTGGCACGCGCCCTGGCCCTGGAGCCGGATGTACTCCTGCTCGATGAACCCCTCGGCGCGTTGGACGCCAAAATCCGCATCGAGTTGCGCCGTTCGCTCAAAAAAATCCAGCGTGAGTTGGGGGTGGCGGCCATCCTGGTGACGCATGACCAGGAAGAAGCCTTCGACCTGGCCGACCGGATTGGGGTCATGAGTTATGGCCGCCTGATTGAAGTCGGTACGCCGCAGGATTTATACCAGCGCCCACAGACCGAGTTCGTGGCATCGTTCCTCGGCACGGCCAACATTCTCCTGGGGCAAACAAAAGGCGAGCAAATTCAAATTGGCCCGCATGTTTTCAATCTTACCGACGAGGCTGCCGCCAGGTTTAGCCCGGATGGCCGCGCGCAGGTGGTTTTCAGGCCGGAGGATATTGCCCTGGCCGCCGAAAAAGACGACCTGGGTTGCACCCCGCTGGGGGAAGGCGTGGTCACCGGCCTGGGTTTTAACGGCCCGACAGAAAATATCCGGCTGGAACTGCCCGCCATCCCCGGTGCGCGCGCGATTGCGCCAGCGGTGCCGTTTGGCAATCCGAACATCCTCATCGACGCCAGCCGCCCGCCTGAACAGTCCACGGCCTTCCCGTTAACAGTTAATCAAAAAGCGTGGGTCGGTATTCGGCGTCTTCATGCCTTATCACATCCCGGCTTGCATTTCCTCGTGGCGACCGATGGCTCGCTACGCAGCCAGTCGGCCCTCAGCCTGGGCGGATACCTGGCGCGCATGGCGCATGCCCGCATGACCCTGCTCGGCGTTGGCAAGGAACAAGCCCTGCTGGAGGCGTACTTGCAGGACGCCCGCAAGCAAATCGGGAGCGGTATGGCCTCCGTTGAAGTGCGAACCGACCCGGCCCCGGCCCCCGTTTCGATTGCAAAATCTGTCCAGGCGAACCCGGTCGACCTGGTGATTCTCGGCTGGCGGCCAATAGAAGGATTGTCGCTTGCCGAGCAAATTCTCCAACTTGGAGACCACCACCTGTTGTTGGCGGCGCATCCCGGCGTGCGCATCGAGAAAGCCCTGGTCTGCGTCGCCAGTGGGGAACCGGGCAAAGACGATGTCCTGTTTGCCGGGCGTTTCCTGCGTCATTTTGGCGCCAGCGCCACCCTGTTGACCGTACTTGCCAATGGGCCTGCCCGTGAAAGCCAGACCAGCCAGGTCGAGCGCTTCCTGGCCGGCGGTGTACACACCCTGGAAATGTTTGGCGTGGGCGCACAGTCCAAATTAAGGCGCGGGAATTCACACAAAGAAATCCTTCAGGAAATCAAGGAAGGCCAATTCGACCTGGTCATTATGGGCACGCCGCTGCCTGAGCAAGACGGGCGTATCTCGTTGAACGGCATTGTTGAAGAGGTTGCCCGGGAAACAGAAAATTGCTCATTCCTGATTGTCCGCTCGAATCATCACAAAAGTATCACGTTTTTTGATAAGCCCGAATTCAAATACAAAGTAAAAAAGGAAAATTAAGATGTTCACAAAACTCTATCCAAAAACATTGCTCTTGCTGACACTGGTTGCCTTACTGGTCGCTGCCTGCTCGCCGGGTGAGTCTGCGTCGGACGGCGGGGAAGTCAAACTGATTCTTGCCGCCTACACCACCCCGCGCGAGGCCTACTGCGAGTTGGTTCCCATCTTCCAGCAGCAGTGGAAGGAAAAGACCGGCCAAACCGTCATCTTCGAAGAATCTTACCAGGGTTCGGGCGCGCAATCGCGCGCAGTGGCAGAAGGGTTTGAAGCCGACATCGTGGCGCTTTCGCTCGAAGCGGACGTGATTCGCCTGGAAAATGCCGGGCTGATTACCCACGATTGGCGCGCCAAACCGTTTGGCGGCATGGTCAGCACCTCGGTGGTCGCTTTTGCGGTGCGTGAAGGCAACCCGAAAAATATCCGTGATTGGGCCGACCTGGCCCAGCCCGGCCTGCAAATCCTGACTCCCAATCCCAAGACCAGCGGCGGCGCAATGTGGAACATCCTCGGCCTGTACGGCGCGGCGGAGCGCGGCTATGTCCCCGGTTATTCGGCAGATGACGCCGGCGCGCAGGCATTCCTGCTGGATGTGCTCAACAAAGTCACCGTGATGGATAAATCTGCCCGCGATTCAATTGTCAATTTTGAAAAAGGCATCGGTGATGTCGCCATTACCTACGAGAATGAAGTCCTGGTTGGCCGCCAGGCCGGGCAGCGATACGAACTGGTGCTGCCCACCTCCACCCTGCAAATCGACAACCCCATCGCCATTGTCGATACCTATGTGGACAAACACGGCACGCGCGAAGTGGCCGAGGCTTTCCTGGATTTTGTTTTCAGCCCCGAAGCCCAGCAAGTCTTCGCCAAATATGGCTTGCGCTCGCCTGACCCTGTCGTAGCGCAGGCAACCGCCGACACCTATCCGCTTATTCCCGACCTGTTCACCATTGCCCATTTTGGCGGCTGGCTGGAAGCCACCCCCACCTACTTTGGTGAGAATGGCATCTTCTTCCAGATTCTTTCCCAGGCGCAGGGCATTCAAATCAGCGAATAATCCACTTTGGGTGGTGTGTCGCACCAGACTGTGTAACATGGCGCGACGCACCCCTCTAAAAATTCGATGAATACTCCTACAAATACTCCCGAAGAAACCAACCCGAAGAAAAGCCTGCCCTGGGGACGCTGGGGAATTCGCTCGGTGGCGATTTCGTACCTGTCTGTCATGCTGGTTATCCCCCTGCTGGTCATTTTGCAGGATGGC
>JAGVAO010000254.1 GCA_020060235.1 Anaerolineales bacterium
CTCGATCTGTTGGGCTGAGTTGTATGTGTGGCTTCTTCATCTGGCTATTTTCCACCAGATGCTCATCTTTGTCAAAAATTTATTTTACGATGTACTAATATTTAAACTGTAAATTCAACCCTTGCCTTTCGATGGCTACCAAAGATTACCTTGTATGTAAAACTTAGGCATGTTGGCGGTGGTTCGGGTTTTCAGTCAGCGGGTCTGGCGCAACAAAAAACGCCCACCGATATATGCAATGATGAATGAAAGCAAAGATGAAACCGTCTTGCAAGACCTGCCCAACAAAGCGTCCACCGGACGGGCGGGGGCGTTGCCCCGCCCGAGGGGATTCAGTCCCGAGAGGTTGGTTCGCCGTTTGGCATTTGTCCGCCAAGTCCCCGCCCGCCCGGTAACGCTGGCCGTTAGCCCGCCCTGTCTACCAGTTATTCATTTATGATGTAAAAGATACTATGAAAACGCTAACATCCCGACTGTTTGAAAACCAGCATGACTTTGAACAAATGCAGGATTTGTTGATGGAAGCACGTTCACTCACAAGTGATTGGCGCTATTCCCATGTTGGTGAATTAGCCTTCAGTTATTTCATGGTCGCCATCCATCTCAATCCAAAGGAACAAATTCGTCTCTGGCATGACAATGAAAAATTGGTAGGTTATGCAATATTAGGCGAAGACCCCGCCTTCGATTGGCAGGTATTGCCAGAGTATGAATGGTCTGGTATCGAACTCGAAGCGCTTATGTGGGCAGAGGAGCGCGTAGACGAACTTCGAAAACAGGATGAAAAAAGATGGGGCGGTGATATTGTTTCAGGTTCACGTCAGGATGATGTCAATCGAATTGCTTTTTTGGAACAGCATGGTTTTCAATACTGTGGCGATTTTGCGGAAGTCAATATGATACGCTCGTTAGATGAGCCAATTCCCGCGTCACGGTTGTCGGATGGTTATCAAGTCCGTGAAGTTTCGGAAACAGGCGAAATCGCAAACCGCGCATCCATCCAGCGCGAAGTATGGCATCCCTGGACGGTTGGCAACGTCAGCGACGATGATTACGCATACTTTATGAGATTACCTGGTTATTATCGTGACCTTGACATTGTTTCGGTTACACCAAATGGAGTTATTGCCGCGTATGTGAATGGATGGATTGACCCGCTTAATAAGATTGGCGATTTTGGACCAGTTGGAGCACTTGAAGCTTATCGCAAACAAGGATTGACGCGTGCCGCACTATTAGAAGGTTTGCGTCGAATGAAGGCATATGGAATGAATCGTGTATGTATTTCTACTGGTATATCAAATGTACCTGCAAAGCAACTATATGAATCTATTGGTTTCAGGATTGTCAACAGGTATCTTGATTATGTAAAATTAAGAGAAAAGCAAAAAGCGGGCTAACAACGCGTGCACGCGGACGGCTGGATTCGCACCGCCCAATTTGGCCAATTTCGTAGCTTCTAGTTTTGTCCGTTTCGTGGGCGAGTCTCGTCCCGCCAGCCGCCGGTAACGCGAGCCGTTAGCCCGTCACTTTGAGCATAAGGAATCATTTTGAATACAGCACTTACCGATACAGAATTAGAATATTTGCTCAATTTCGTTGGGTATGGAAAATTAAGTGCTGATGTTTGGTTTATTGGCATGGAAGAAGCGGGCGGCGGTGAAAATAATATCCGTTCTCGCTTAAAATTTCGCCAAGTGGAAGATTGCGCGGAAGCGCATAAAATTCTTGGGATTACAGAACATCATAGCGGTAAAAAAACTATTCAAAAAACTTGGCGTGGGATGTGTTACATAATGCTCCGACTGGAAGGAAAAGCAGCGAACAGAGAAAATATTCGCAATTATCAGGCTGATTTTTTAGGACGATTTCAGGGTAACTCAATGCTATGTGAGTTAATGCCTATACCAAAACCAACTATCAATTCTTGGGGTTATGAAACGCTAATTCCTCAATTTAAATCTTCTGATGAATATTATCAAGTTGTCAGACCACGCAGGATAAAGTATTTACAAAACCTGATTGCTGAATATCAACCGAAAATCGTAATTGGTTATGGGCAAGGTTCTAAAAAAACTTATTGGCAGGCATATCAAGAATTGTTTCCCAACACAGAATTCTCGAAAAATGGGCAGTTTATGGTTTCATCTGCTACGAATACGATGGTTGTGTTAACAGACCACCTTACAGCAAAAACGATGAATGGAAAACTTGACGAAGTTGTATCCATCATCAAAAATCGTTCTTCGTAATCAAAAACGGGCTAACATTGCGTGCACCGGACGGGCGGGGGCGTTGCCCCGCCCGAGGGGATTCAGCCCCGAAAGCCGGATTCTACCTTTGGCATTTTCCCGCCAAATCCCCCGCCCGCCCGGTAACGCTTGCCGTTAGCCCTACAGTTTACAAAAGTTAAGATACTTATACTATGAATGCTGATGTCAATATCAAAAGCAGAAAACGATTGCCTTACTGGCTTGTTTTGCCCCTTGGTGTTGTTCTTACGGTAATTGTGGCTAATTTTCTGTTCACTATGTCCGAAATAGGCGGTTTTGAAACTTGGCGAAACCTACAAAGCCCTCCGTCGCCAAGCACACATATTATTAATGCGGATGGCAATGTCGTGTGGGTAGAAACAAAAGACAAAGAGATATTTGAACTTACTGTAAATTGTTATAGGGAAAATTGCTTCCAGTGGATAAAAACGGACGAAGATATTCCTTCCTATATTGAAGGCGCAGGAATTATTATATACAGAGGAACAGATTGCAAAAGTTTGAACTCAGAAATATTTCCTCTATCTCCTTACGGAGAAATGATTGAATGTGTCAAGGTGGCTAATTTTGGTGCAGGATATGGTTCCGTTACTTATTTTGCGTTAATGACAGATGGTACACTGAAATACTGGGCCAATGGTAATACTGCGTTTGTTTCGCAATTAATGCCCATCTGTACCACTTATATTCTTCCGCTTATAGTTGCTGTCTTAATCACTGTTGCTTATCTTATAAAAAATTCTATTAATCACGACCAGTCAAATGTCAAAATAAAAACGGGCTAACATCGCGTGCACCGGACGGTCGGGGGGCGTTGCCCCCGCCCCAGGGGATTCAGCCCCGAAAGCCGGATTCTACCTTTGGCTTTTTCTCGCCAATTCCCCCGTCCGCCCGGTAACGCCCGCCGTTAGCCCGCTAAGAAAATGGAACGATCACAATAAAATCAAAATAATGATGGGTTAGAATCAAAAATAAGGCAGCAATAACACCAAGGTACAAAATGAATATTTGGGTCTATGCTTTAGAACTGCTTATAAGCACTTCATGTGTTTGGTTGGGCTTATATATTTACACTCGCAACAGAGATTTATCCCTTTCAAGAGCAATGGCTCTAGCATTGGTCATTTTCTCAATTTATTTTTTGGGGAATGCGTTGATGGCAACATCGAATTCCTCACAAGAGAATAATTGGGCAAAAATTTCGACATGGTGGGCGTCTCCAGTTGCGGCAGCACTTTGGTTTAACGTTGTCACATATTTAATTGAGAACATTCCCGCAAAGAAATTTGTCCACTTCATGAAAGTATTTCGATGGGCAATATTGGGAACGGGGATAATTCTGGGATATTTAGGGGTAGCAACTGAATGGCTTTACCTTTTTTCAGATACTCATTTGGCAAATCGTCAAGAAGGCTTTATCTATGGAAAATATCTAATCCCCCCAGCGCAACAACCATTTGATATTTTTGATCGATATTTGATATTTACCGTATTCCTAGCGATGGTTTGTATGCTTGTAATGTTGTTTTACAGTAAAAGTGATAGTAAACACGATAAATCAACAAAAAGAATATACACAGCATTGTCCATAAGCGTATTCTTTGCAGCACTATTGAATATTTTGACTTATGCGTTCAGAATATATGCGGCTACTTTTTATACAGATTTATTATTTTTTGCAGTTCCTTTCACACTCGCCTGGTTAGTTAGTCAAGAAACCGCAATTTCAGCTAAAGAAAATCAAAGTCAAGATTTGCTCCATTCAATGATTGGATTTGCCCTCTTGTTATTTTTTATTTTTATTATTCCGATAGTTATTGCTAAGATCACGGAAGTTTTTTTGCTTCTACCTATCAATTACATCCAAATATCAATAACTACTTGGATTAGCGTCTTTTTATATATGCTCTTTGATGATTTGTCATTGGCAATAACAAGTTTAATCGCAAGGAAAGATATCGAATACCACAAAAAAATAATTTTGATGCGTGAAAAAGGGCATCGCCTCACAACGATCGACGATTTACCTTCAGCTACTACGATAATTCACACATATGTGAATAAAGAGTTAATAAGAAAGATTTTCACTCAGGAAACTAATATTGCCGATGAAACAATAAGAACTCCGCTAATTAAATTAGCTTGTATCAATAAGAAGTTGGTGGATATTGGAGCTACACAAGGGAAAATCTCGCTTCTAGAATATCATCTGGCAATTAAACAAGTGATAGAAGATGCCCTTGACTTACTTGAAAACAAAATCGTTCATATCCCAGGTGATGAGCGAGAAATATATTTATCCATCCTGAAATCAAAGATACAAAAGAAGCTAAAAACAAGGAAAGCCGCCATTCAAGTTAATGAAAACGAAACACAATATCATCGCTATTATTCCAAAGCTATTCATTATCTTGTAATGTCTTTAATATATCTAGAAACTGAAACTGACCAAATGCTCAAAAACAACTCTTAAAAATATGGTATGCGGAATATTCCCATCGGAACACTCCGCATACGCAATTTATGCAAACTCAATTACTGATTTTTTAAGCACATCGGGATATTATCGGTTGCATGAAATCAATCTTCGATACTGAAATTCGAATGTTTTCGGCAAAGACATCCCAGGCGCACGCTCAACTATGAACTGGTATTGAACATTTTCTCCAGTACGCAATCTCAGGCTTTGGATTTGACCTCCATTTGCAACATAGTAGGGACCCCAAGATTGCCACCCCTTTCCATTTGGTTCTCTCCACATAGGGGTAATCTTAAGCATCAAAGTTGCTGGAAAGTAATTTTTTACAATGCGAAATTGCATATAATGGATACCTGCTGGAATATTTGACATCCACAGGCGTGGTTTTAAAGGAACTCCGTTGTAATATTCCATTTTTCCAGTTTGCCATGGCTCAACAATGTCACAATAGAGAAAATTCAAGTTTTTTGCGCTCGTTGACGCAGATACTTGCGATACACTTGTTGAGAGCAACATAATCATTACTAGAGTTAAAAGTACCAACTTTTTCATTTTATATTCCTTTCTATAACTGGTTATTGTTTATTATTTACATACGATCAGGCACAGTTGGATGTACCAATCAGCAATCTAGTTTGCTTGGTTGGAAATATAAAACCAACACAGAAAAATAGTGTAAATCAGTCACAAACAAAATACTTCACATTCTCGTGCGATACTTTTGTTAGGCTTTTTAAGGCAATATCCAAACAAAACAGGCCTAACAAAGCGTCCACCGGACGGGCGGGGGCGCTGCCCCGCCCGAGGAGATTCAGTCCCGAAAGGTTGGTTCGCCGTTTGGCTTTTGTCCGCCAAGTCCCCGCCCGCCCGGTAACGCAAGCCGTTGGGCTATCAGGAAGAGTAAAAACATTCGACACAATAGTTGAGAGTACCAAGTTTAAATATCAGGCATAAAAATGGTTAAACTTCGATTATCTAATTGGGTTCGTTTATTGGGTACCTTCTTTTTACTTGGAGCAGGAAGTTTCATTTCCTATTATTTTTATATTCGTTTGCAAATTGTTTTTGCAAATAGTATCAGCACTCTCCCCATTAACAAAACCCCAGATATTGTCCCAAGCTTAACTTACCCAAATGGTATTAGCTTATTGCCAGCATTCTTAGTTTTTATGCTCATCATCATCTTAGGTATATTTTGGCTTAACATACCGTGGATGGTGATTGACGATAAGGGTATATCTGTTCTTGATCCCTACCCTTGGAAATATACGTTATTTCGTTGGCAGGAAATAAAAAACTTAAAAGAGACTCCCTTATTAGGAATGTCGGGTATTTATCTTGAAGTAAAAAACCCATTGATTTTCCAAAAGAACTTTTCCAAGTTGACAAACTTTATATTTGTTCTAAGAAAAAAGCTTTGGCAATATGATTATTGGATTTCCACCTATGGAATGGACGTAGACCCCAAACAACTTTTTTTGCTAATAAGTGAAAAATTTAGTGCCAACAAGTAAGTTTACACACAGCATCCATGAAAGCAAAGCTTAAACCGTCTTGCAAAACCCGCCCAACAACGCTTCCACCGGACAAAAGCGGGGTGTTTCTCCGCTTTTGAGTGAGATTCACACCACTGGCTTTTTTGGCCTTTCAGCTTTTATCCACCAATGCCCGCTTTTGCCGGTGAAGCCAGCCGTTGCCTATCGAAAAGCCCAGGCTCTTGGCCGGGTTTTTTCTGCGGTTTTTATGATGACACCGTTTTTTTGTGTCTTGCCGACACTGATTTTTTTGATGGGCCTTTGGCAAGGGAAGCGCATGTCATATACGAAGTGTTCAATATGAAACAAATACTCCCACCATTTATTCAAGATTTTATTTTCCGCCGTCTCAATACTGCGTATTTGAGAAAAATCTGTCTTATTATCGTTGTTGTTAATGCGATATTGATTGCTGTGTCATTCATAACGAATGAAAACGGTCGCACCATATTTGGCCCTCACCTAGGCGCTGATTTTGCATCTTTTTATATTGCTGGCTCAATGTTTAGTGAGTATGGTGCTGCAAGCATATATGACCGGGAACTGCATACATTTACTTATCATAACTTGTTTCCAGACCTTGCCCCTGATACACAGTTGCCTTATGCGAATCCGCCGTTTTTTGTTATTCCGTTTGTTTTATTAGCCAAACTTCCATATACATGGGCTTATTTTGCCTGGTTGTTGATATCGCTAAGTATATATGTAATTGGCTTGCTATTACTTGAGAAAACTCTTGACGCAATGCCAGCACAAATACGCCAAACGATGTTTTTGGCCGTGCTCGCTTTTATGCCTTTCCTTACAGAGAATCTTGCAGGTGGACAGGTAGCAACGGTTGGATTTTTGTGTCTGGCCGCGGCATTATACTTTCTGCACTCCGGCCAGCCAGTACTCAGTGGCATGGTGCTGGCAGTTTGCCTGTATAAACCAACCTTGTTAATTCTATTCGTACCGATGCTGTTTATAACGCGGCAGTGGAAGATAGTACAAGGGTTTCTCTATGGGTTTGCTATCCTGGTGGTTATATCACTCCTCGCAGCCGGGTGGGATGGGTGCGTTCGCTTTGTAAATATGCTCGTATTTTTTGTTGATAATTCATCTACTAGCGTGGAATCTGGCTTACGAACATGGAAGTATGTTGATATCAACTCTTTTTTCCGTCTAGCCGTTGGCGGCAATTTACTTGTTCGATGGGCATTGGTATTAACCAGCGCAATGGTCATGTTGCCAATCTTGGCGCAAACATGGTTAAAGTTTTATTCTGCCCATGTAACAGGACAGAGCCTGATATGGGCGCTCACAATTACATGGACATTGGTACTCAATCTTTACGTTGGGATATACGATAGCATCTTGGTAATGATTGGCGTAATTTTGACTATTGAATATTTATACAGGAATGAAGACCGGCAATCGAGAGAACCGGCAGCTGTGTATGTTTTTGCATTAATCTTTATAACCCCATGGTTTACCCAGACCATTGCACTGACAGCTCACGTTCAGATTTATACCCTCGCCCTGGCTATTTTGGGCATCTATCAGATTACTCTTTTTCAAAAAGCACAAAAAATTAGAGATAACAGCCCGTAGTTATTTTGCAGACTTTAGGGTGGCGGCGTATACGTGTTTTATCGAGATTAGATTTGGAGTAACCGTTGAGCCTTTCGTTGCTCTGGCCGTAAAAAATACGGTGATAAAATAATCTTAAGGTTTTACGCTGTCTGCATTCCTGCCTGTTACAACAAGGAGCCTGCAAAATGAGTAAAGAAGACGAACTGAGGGAAGAACTGACCGCCATTGCCAAACTGATTGCCCGACACCAGAGCGACCCGCGCACCTGGCTTTCTTGGCTGGTTTACCTGCTTGCGCGCCTCGAAGAGCAAACCACAGCCGGAAGTCCCACTGACCGCGCTACGTTTATCGAAATGCTGTCCGCGCTGCAGGACGAAATCCGCAACCGCCGGAACACGGGTGGCTGGCACTAGTGCCGGAACTCAAGGAAGTTCCAGCGCTAATCGTTTGCCCGATACAACAAACGCTCGCATGGAACCATCACTGAGAAGGAGAGCATGATGACCCTGGTTCCCACTCCCCCCATGGGCTGGAACAGTTGGAACATGTTTGGCGCAACGGTTAACGCTGAAGTCATCAAGCAGACTGCCGACGCCTTCGTCTCTTCCGGCCTCAAGGATGCCGGTTATGAATACATCGTCATCGACGACCACTGGCACGGCGGACGCGGCCCGGACGGTAAACTGTTTCCCGATAAAGAAAAATTTCCCGACGGGATGAAGGCTGTCGCCGATTACATTCATGCGCGCGGGCTGAAGTTTGGCATGTATTCCGACGCCGGGCATCTGACCTGCGGCGGACGTCCCGCCAGCCAGGATAATGAAGAAATCGACGCCGCCACCTTTGCCGAGTGGGAAATCGACTATCTCAAATACGACTGGTGCCACGCTGAGGACACCCGCGCCAACGCCGAGTATCGCTACAAGCGCATGGCCGAGGCCCTGCGCGCTACCGGACGCGAGATTGTCTTCTCGATTTGCGAGTGGGGACACCATAGTCCCTGGCTGTGGGGCCAAAAAGTGGGCGGCAACCTGTGGCGCACCACCGGCGATATTGGCGACTCATGGAAGGATGTTTACAACAACTGGGGCGTTCTCTACGGAATCGAATCAATCGGCTTCGAGCAGCAGCGTGGACTGGAACATTTCGCCGGACCGGGACACTGGAACGACCCCGATATGCTTATCGTTGGTCTGCGCGGCCAGAGCCGTGAGATTTACGGAGCGGGCTGCACCGACATTGAGTACCGCACCCATTTCAGCCTGTGGTGCATGTTGGCCGCCCCGCTGATGATAGGCTGCGACATTGCCAATATGGATTCGGCCACCCGTGAGACTTTGACCAACCGGGAAGTGATTGCCCTCAACCAGGACAAACTCGGCAGGCAGGGCTGGCGCGTCTCGCGGCATGGCCAGGCCGAAGTCTGGAAGAAGCCGCTCAGCGGCGGCGCGCTGGGGGTGGCGCTCTTCAATCGCGGCGACAAAGAGCAAAATGTTCGCGCGCACTGGTCCGACCTGGAGATCAGCGGCAGGTATGCAATCCGTGACCTGTGGGCGCACGAAGGCATGGGCGTATCTGATGCCGAGTTCAAGTCCAGGGTGGCCGCGCATGGTTGTGTGGTGCTTAAGCTGCAACCTGCCTGAGCGTGGTGATCGGCCGGCACTGGACGAGATAGAACTTTGCGGCGGCATAGACACATTCTAAATCTACCGGCCAGCCCTGGCGGGCTTCCAAGTCAGCAGACAGGGACATAAGTTGAAGCAATTGGCACTGAGTCAGACAGGGTTTACTGCGTAAAGCGCGCGGAACCGGGATTTCGCAAGTGCCGCCCGGGCATGTAATGGTCATGACCTGTTTTTCGGCGATTTCAGTGGCGAGAACTTCCAACCCATTTTTGGCAATTACATACAGGTCGGGGGTAACCATACCCCCGACCAGGCTTTCTCCCAGCCCCCAGGCAGCATTGACCACTACCCGGTCCCTGGCACCCGTGCGCGGGTCGACGCTAAAAACCACGCAGGAGACATCGGCAGAGATAAACTGCTGGACAAGCACCACGGGGGTGATTTGTCCAGCCAGCCCGTGCGACTGGCGATAAGCGACGGCCCGGGCGGTATAAACTGATTCGATACAGCGTTCGACCGCTTCGGCGACTTTTTCCACACCCTGAATATTGAGATAACTTTCATATTGCCCGGCAAAAGATGCGCGCTGACCGTCTTCGCCGATGGCAGATGAGCGCACCGCGACTGACAGGCTGCTTTCACGAGTAAGCTGCTTATAGTTTTCAGCGAGTTCGCGACGCTGACGGTTGGTCAGCCTGTGGCCGTTTGGGAAGATGCAAAACCCCGGCGGGACAGGCAGGAAGGCGGCCAACCGGCTCAGGTGGGCGGCTTTCCCACCCACCCGGCGCGGGTCTTGCGTAGCAGGGGTTCCAAGCCAGGCGATGTTCATGAGATGCTCCTTCATCAGCCAATATTATGGCGCTGAAAAATAAAATCTCTGCGGTTGGGCTATAGGAGTCTTACCAATCCGTTCGTGCCATCCACCTCGATCCACTGTCCGTCGTGGATGGTTGTGGTCGCGATGGATGCGCCGACCACTGCCGGGATGCGGTATTCGCGCGAGACGACGGCTCCGTGCGAGAGTAAGCCACCAGCGTCTGTCACCAATCCGCCAGCCGTCAGAAAGAGCGGCGTCCAGGGCGGTGCGGTTGTGGTGGTGATCAGAATGTCGCCTTTTTCGAGTCGCTGGGCGTCGGACAGACTCAGGATGATACGAGCGCGCCCGCAGGCTTTTCCCGATGAGCCGGCATGCCCGCGCAGGATGTTTGGGTCGCTGTGCGGGGCGGTGACCTCCCAGGGAGAGAATGAGTCGCTGTCGGCCACCCAGGCCCCGGTATAACGGGCCATGCGGCGGGCGTCCGCAGAATACAGCTGCAGCGGGGCGACCGGCCTGGTTCCCAACTCGAAAGGCGCCGGGTGGCACGCCCATGATTCAAGTTCCAAGCGCCGGTTGCGCGCCAGTTCGGCGAGATTCAGGCTGGGGTCGGCAGCCATGGCTTTCAAATCATCCATTTTTAGATAAAAGACATCACTGGCATCGTAAAGCTGACCGCTAACGGTAAAACGCTTGCCAAATTCTTTGACCACGCGGCGCACCCAGCCCAGACCGTTGAAGTCGATATAGTAGGTGTGGTCTTCGCTCATGACCAATGCGGTTTGGGCGGCAGCCAGCAAAGTTTCAAAGTGTTCGCGCACGGCCAGCGGATAGTGCCCCAGTTTTTCGCGGGCTTCGGCAATAGCGTTTTCGCGCTCAGCGGCAGTTTCGGCTAACCGGGCGAGCATGTCACAATCGGGCTGGAGGATGTACGCCTTGAGACTGGCGAAAACAGGGGTCGGGTCTTCATCCCAGGCCGGATAGCCCCAATCCCACAGGTCGGTGCGGCAACCGTATGTTTGCAAAAAGTGATCGAGCGCGGCCTGGAATTCTTTGCCGCCGGGCGTTTTGGGCAGTTGCGTCAAAATATCATTTGTGCTGAACCCGCCAATCAGTTCGGCAACGTTTGGGTTTTGGCGGGCCAGGCGGCTTAGATCCCACAGGGCTCGGCCAATTTGTAGTGTCTTGTTGTCGAAACCTTGCAACAGGCGATGCGCGTCAAGGGCGGTCGCACCGCTGAACAGGTCGGTATAGTATTTTTCAAACTCGTCCAGGGCAAACCACATCGGTGAGCCCATCAGGTAGTGAATTTCGTACATCCGAACAGTACGCTGGATGGTTCCATTCAAGTGTTCGCGCAGGGCATCCATTGTGGCATTTTCCAGGTCGAAATCTTGCCAGTAATGCCAGAGCGTTTCGAGAGCCGGTTTCCATTCTTTTTGCCAGGTTTCGCTGAGGCGGGCGCAGATTTCGTTCATTACCTGTTTGTGGCGTCGGACTCGGGCCTTGATTTCTTCGGGGCTGCCGCTAAAAAGGATGTAATAGGTGTAGTTGTAACCGTTAATCACCCGATCGGCGCGACCAACGATGGCCTCGGCATAGCGCTCGATGACACGTCCGCGACCTTCGCCGGCGCAGGGAGCAACCACGCTCAAGAACATGGGGGTGATGGGGTGCGGCGTGTGCTCGCGGTCGCGTGTCCAGTGGCATTGTTCATCTTCAGGATGCAGCCAGTGGACGGGGAAGTTGGCGGGCGGCGTAATGCGTCGGTCGCTTTCAGTTCGTTCAATGTGCAGGCTGAGTGGGGTTGTTCGAAAGGTGGTTTGCATGGAGAGCCTCCTGTTTGTTTTCTACCTTTATGGTACAGGAGGCGGCTGGTTCGGGCTATGCAATCTGTCGCAGGCAAGCTGGGAAATATGTCACAATGTTGGGCGGCTTCGTGGTGAAATTCCTCGGCAAAAACGGAAGAGCCATTAAATATAAATTGGACACGGATGCTCCTGGCCGTGTCCAATTTCTGTGTTTTATCAGGTGAAAATTTTCAGGTAACTGCGCTTTTTACCTGTTCTGCGGCGGCGAACCCGGCCTCGAGGGCTTTGCGGTTCATCTCCTCGGTGCCTTTGGGGGCGCGGGCGGCGACAGCCTTTTCGATGGCCTGGCGCGAAACCATGCCGGTTAGGCCGACCAGGATGCCGAGCGCAATCGTGTTGGCGGTAATCGCCCGCCCGGTCGTCTCGCGTGAGAGCCGTACCACCGGAACCCTGACCGCCGCGACATCTGGGGCGACTTCGACGCGCTCGTCGTCCACAATCAGCAGGCCGCCGGGTTTGACGGTCCTGGCAAATTTTTTATAGGCTTCCTGGCTCAGGGCAACCACGACATCTGGGGCGAGCACTTCGGGATGGTCGATTTCACCGTCCGAGATGACCACTTCGGAGCGGCTCGCTCCGCCGCGCGCTTCGGGGCCGTAGCTCTGGGTTTGGGTGGCCTGTTTGCCGTCGTAAATGGCGGCGGCCTCGGCCAGGATAATCCCGGCCAAAATCATGCCTTGCCCGCCCTCACCGGCCAGGCGCACTTCGATTCGTTTGTCCATTAGCGCCTCCCTGTGTTGCGCGGGCGGATTTCCTCGCGCTGGGTTTGCTGTTCGACCAGCAGATTGTAGATTTGGGTGTACTCAGGCCGGTTTTTGCGTTGCAGCACGCCGCGCACAATTTTTGTGTTGGCCTGCTGTTCTTCGGGGCTGAGTTTGTCGTAAGACGCCTTGGGGATGCTGGTGTCTTTGAGCGCGCGCATCATATCGGCGGCGGTGCCGAGTTTGTTGATGCGCCCGTAGGTGGTGTGGCAATAACTGACTGCCTCGACCAGGCTGAATCCGTCGTTGGCGATGGCCTCGGAGAGATATTTATCCAGTTCGAGGGCGTGGAAGGCGGTGCTGCGGGCCACATACGAGGCCCCGGCGGCCATTGCCAGGTCGCAGATGGGGAAGGGCGGCTCGACGTTGCCATACGGGGCGGTTGTGGCGCGCATCCCGACCGGGGTGGTCGGGCTGTACTGTCCGCCGGTCATGCCGTAGATGGAGTTGTTGACCACCAGCGCGGTGATGCCGATGTTGCGCCGCGCGGCATGGATGAAGTGGTTGCCGCCGATTGCAAGCGCGTCGCCGTCGCCCATGATGGCGATGACTTTCATATCGGGACGGGCGATTTTCAGGCCGGTGGCAAAAGCCAGGGCGCGGCCATGCGTTGTGTGCAGGGTATTGAAATCCATGTAAACCGGCATACGGGCAGTGCAGCCGATTCCGGCGACCAGCGCCACCTGGTCGTTATCCAGCCCAAGATGGTCGATGGCGCGAATCAGCGCGCCCATGACCACGCCCAACCCGCAGCCCGAACACCAAATGGTCGGGAATTTTTTGTGCTTGCGCAGTTTTTGCAGGGTTTCGTTGGCCTCGAACCAGTCTTCGGGCGGAATTTGGGCTTCCTGTTTGGTCAGGTGATGCGCTTCGAGAATATGGTCTACCATTTTAAGCCTCCGCTGCCGCAATAATCATATCCGGGGTCACCATTTCGCCGTTGGCGCGGTTGACACGCACCACTTTGCGCCGCCCGGCCATCCGTTCGACCTCGAGCGCCAACTGGCCCAGGTTCATTTCAGGGACGATAATGCGCTCGACCGAATCGGCCAATGCTTCGACTGCTGTTTCAGGGAAGGGCCAGATTGTCAGCGCGGTGAACAGGTTGACTTTCTCGCCCCTGGCGCGCATTTGCTTGACGGCATGACGGGCGGTGCGGGCCGATGCGCCATAACTGAGCACGGCCGTACGCGCGCCGGGCTGGTAATCCGTCTCGTAGAGCAGGATGTCGTCGGCGTTGCGTTCGAACTTTCCGTTGACGCGCTCCAGCCAGGGTTCGACCTCGTCCAGACGCTGGGTGGGGAAGCCGACCTCGTCGTGGAACAGACCGGTGATGTGGTAGCGGTATCCGCGCCCGAAAGCGGCCATCGGCGGGACATCGCCATTGTTGCTATAGGGTTTGTAGGTTTCAGGGGATTCGGTGACAACCTGCTCGAACTTCTCGACGCTGTTGAAGTCGGGTAATTCGATGGGTTCGCGCATGTGGCCGATAATCTCATCGGTCAGCAGGATGACCGGGGTGCGGTATTTTTCGGAAAGGTTGAAGGCTTTGACGGTTAAATCGAAGGATTGCGCCACCGAAATCGGGCTGAGCGCGATGATGGGGTGGTCGCCGTGCGTGCCCCAGCGGGCTTGCATTACATCGCCTTGCGAGGCGGCCGTCGGCTGGCCGGTGGAAGGCCCAAGCCGCTGGACGTTGACGATCACGCACGGGATTTCGGCCATTGCCGCGTAGCCGAGGTTTTCCTGCATCAGCGAAAAACCGGGGCCGCTGGTGGCAGTCATCGATTTGAGTCCGCCGACCCGCCCGCCGATGATGGCGGCCATGCTGGCGATTTCGTCTTCCATCTGGATGAATTTGCCGCCCACCTTGGGCAGTTCGCGTGACATCACCTCGGCCACTTCGGTCGAGGGGGTAATCGGGTAGCCCGCATAGAACCGGCAGCCGGCTGCAATTGCGCCCTGGGCGATGGCTTCGTTGCCTTGCATCAGTTTGATGGTCACAAATGCCTCCTCAATTCAACTTTCGCACAACAATTGCCAGGTCGGGGCAGTGCGTGTCGCAAAAGTGGCAGGCAGTGCATTTTTCTTCCGCCACCACGATTGGATGGCGTCCGCTGGGGTGCATTGCCAGCACGTTGGTGGGGCAAAACTCGACACAAATCGTACAACCCTTGCACCAGGTCGCATGAATCCTGACCTTACCTCGCGGCCCTTTGCGTACTGGCTTTTCCTGAACTTGCGTTGCAACAGGTTCAACTTCGGTCATGACAATCCTTTCTTGTGCCGGAATTTTTGTTTGTAAAATTCCGGCGCTTGTGCCCAAACAAACACCTTTTGGGTATGATAAATCATATTAATATGATTATATCGAGGCCTGCATTTGATTAGAATTGATGAACGTCCTGATTCTGACGTTACGAAACACAGGGGAATGTCATATCATCGACCCTGGTTGCGCATATGACTGTCGGGGCGGGTATAATTCAGGCAGGTTGAATGATAAAAGGTGAAAGAGACCGTGTCCGATACTTCCAAATTTCTCAGTGTCAGCAATCTCTCGAAATATTTTGGCTCGGTTGGGGCGTTAATGGCGACGAGTTTCGACCTGGCCCCCGGCGAGGTATTGGGCGTGGTCGGTCAGCGCGGCTCAGGCAAGTCAACCCTCTTCCAGGTGTTGGGCGGGGTTTACCAGCCCAGCGGCGGGGAAATCCTGCTGGATGGCCGGCGTTACAACCCGCGAACCTCGTCGCAGGCCCAACGCTGGGGGGTCGAGGCGGTTCACCAGTACCCTGAACTGGCTGAAAATTTCAACGTTTTGAATAATATCTTCCTGGGGCGCGAGGTTTGGGAAGATGGACTCTTAAGGCTGCGGCCCGACGAACGCCGCATGGCGGAGACTGCCCGCGACCTGTTTGCTGAATTTGACATTCCCCAGGAGTTAATATTTGAAAACCCGGCCAACCTGTCGAACGAGCATGTGCAACTGGTGGCCCTGTGCCGCGCCCTGTGCAGGCCAAGCCGCCTGTTGTTGCTGGATGACGCCCTGGCGGCTTTAAGTTTCGAGCGCCAGCAAAAATTGCTTAATCACATCAAAGAGGTTGCAGCCCAAAACGTGGCTGTCATTTTGAGCAGCGACGATTTAAAACATATTTTTGCCGTTACCGACCGCATCCTGGTGCTTTACCAGGGACGACAGGCTGCCCTGCGGGCAACGGCTGAAACCACCCCTCGCGAAATTGTAGAGATGATTGTCGGTTCGAACCGCCAGGAACAGGTGACCCCGGTGATTTGGGCCTTCGAGAACTACCATACCGCCCAGCAGCAGGCCGAGGAATTGCGCCGCAGCCAGATGGTCTTGCGCGAAAGCCTGGAGGCCCAGGATTCGCTCAACCGCCAATTAATCGAGCGCCTGCGCGACCAGGTGGAAGCTCTCGACAGCCTTAACCTGGCCTTGCAGGATGCCAACCGCCGCCTGATGACCGAGCGCGAGGCCGAGCGTAAATCGTTGGCCCGCGACCTGCACGACCAGGTCATTCAGGATTTGCTGAGTTACAACTACCAGTTGGAAGATGCCGAAGGGGAAATTACAGACGAGGCCCAGCGCGAGGAGTTGACCAATATTCGCAACGGGATTCGCTCGGTGGTGAGCAGCCTGCGCCAGTTGTGCAGTGACCTGCGCCCGCCGACGATTGACAGTCACGGACTTTCGGCGGCCATTCGCTCCCTGTCGCACCAGTGGTCGAAGATGAGCGGCGTCAAGGTGACACTGGAAATCGACCCGGACCTGGGCCGCCTGCCCGAGCCGATAGAACTTTCGGTTTTTCGGATTGTGCAGGAGGGTTTGAGCAACGTCCGCAAGCATTCCGATGCGACCCGTGTGCACCTGTCCCTGGCGCGCACGGCGACTGCCAGCTTGATGGTAAATCTCTCGGATAATGGAAAAGGAATCGCCAGGCCGATTAACCTGGCGAAACTTTCAGCGCAGAAACATTTTGGTTTATTGGGAATAAGCGAACGGGTCAGCCTGCTCGGCGGCAGCATGCAGGTCGAGTCGCCCGAAGATGGCGGCATGTTGCTGCGGATAGAAATCCCCAGCCCTTATCCCTCGCTGGTGGATGTGTAGGTTTAACGCGCCAGGGCGTCTTCGACCACCTGGCGCACGGTGGCGGCGTCGATGTCCTTTTTGTCGAGGAAGGCAACTGCCCCGGCGTTCAGACCAATGCGCCGAAATTCGCGGTCGGGGTAGGCGCTAATCAGCACCATCAGGGTGGCGGGGGAGATGACCTTGATGCGCCGCGCGCACTGAATACCATCTTCTTCTTTTAATACAACATCGATAAATGCCAGGCGCGGCTTGACCTGTTCGGCCAGGCGCACGGCTTCCTGGCAATCGTCGGCTTCGTGAACGGAGGCTTGCGGCCAGGTTTTGGCGAGCAGTTTTGCCAGTTGGGCGCGATAACGGGGGTTGTCGTCGAGCAGGAGAACGTTCAGGCTTTCGGTGCGCGAATCGGTACGCGATTGGCTATCCTCCTCAGGCGTGAGCAGGACCTCGGGATGTTTTCCGGCGTAGTTGTTGGCTTCGAGTCGGCTTTCGACCCCAATGGCGCGGTAAAGGGCGGTGAGATGATTTTCGACCGTTTTGACGCTCAAATCCATCACCCAGGCAATTTTTTGGTTGTTGTATCCCTGGGTGAGCAGGTAGAGCAGTTCGCGCTGACGGCGGGTCAGGGGCGTCGAAGGTTCGGGCGGGCTATGATGCTGGTCGACCAGGCGGTTGACCAGCGGGTCGGAAATCCAGCGGCCTCCATCCAGGATGCGCTGGACGGCCAGTTGCAGGTCTGAAAGCGGCTGGTCCTTGAGGTGGTAGCCATCCACCCCGGCCCCCAGCAGGCCGACAACGTAAGACTGGTCATCGTAGGCGCTGACAACCAGGATTTTCAAGTCGGGATGTTGGGCTTTGATGCGCTGTACGGCAGCGACCGGTTCGAAATCGGGCATGTTGACGTCCATGACGAGCAGGGTCGGGCGTTGGTCGGCAAGCGCCTGCATCAGTTCGGGGCCGTTGCCGACCTCGCCGACGATTTCGATTCCGGGCAGGTTGGTGAGCGCGTCGCGCAATCCGGCGCGAATCAGGGCGTGGTCATCGGCAAGCAGGGTTTTGGTTGTGGACATGGTCTCTTTGGGGGAAATCCCCTAATAAGGTTGGGGGTGTTTGCTGATGCAAAAAGGGGTAATGAGGGGTTGAAGACTTGCTATGTGATTCACTATCATTATAGTGTAAGGTTTTGCCTGCGTAAAGCGAAGGAGGTTGCCCCGCCGCGATATTGAAGAGTTTGTTTTACCCTAAGTATCCCACCCATGTTCTACATATTATGAAGGAGGCTTGTACATGTTTAAGAAGAGTTCGCTGTTTGTTATGTTCACCTTGTTGATGAGCGTTGCCATGATTTTGGCAGCCTGCGGCCCGGCCGCAACAACAGATACTGCCCCGGCTGGCGACCAACTGGCCGTCGGTATTGTGTTGCCGACCAAGGATGAACCGCGCTGGATTCAGGATGAAACCCGCTTCAAGGATGCGCTCCAGGCTGCTGGCTATTCCGTCGAAATTCTCTTCAGCCAGGGCGATTCGGCCAAAGAGAAGTCCAACGTCGAAGCCCTGATTACCAAGGGCGTCAAAGTCATCATCATCTGCCCGCAGGATGGTAATGCCGCTGCTGCCGCAGTTGAAGAAGCCCGCAAGGCTGGCGTTACGGTCATTTCGTATGACCGCCTGATTACCGGCACCGACGCTGTTGACTACTACGTGACCTTCGACAGCATCGCTGTTGGCGCTGCCCAGGCCCAGTACCTGGTCGACCGCGCTTCCGGCTCTGACAACCCGCTCTACCTGTATGCCGGCGCCGCTTCCGACAACAACGCTTTCCTGTTCTTCGAGGGCGCATGGAACGTTTTGCAGCCCAAGATTGCCGACGGCACCTTCGTTATCAAGAACTCCAGCGAGGCTGTTGCCCTGCAAGACAAAGCCAGCCTGACCCGCGACGAAATGGCCAAGATTATCGGCCAAATCACCACCAACTGGGATTTCAACACCGCCAAGAACCTGGCCGAATCGAACCTGACCGCTGCCGGCGCTGCCGACAAGGGTGATGTCTTCATCCTGGCCCCGAACGACGGCACCGCCCGCGCGATTGCCGACGTCTTCGCTTCTGACGGCGATGTGTCCTCCTACCTAGTGACCGGTCAGGATGCCGAGAAGGCCTCCGTCCAGTACATCATCGACGGCAAGCAGTCCATGACCGTCTTCAAGGATGTCCGCACCCTGGTGAAGGACGCCATCGGCATGGCTGTTGCAGTGCTCGAAGGCAAGACCCCTGCCACCACCGGCGCTTACGACAACGGCAAGATTCAGGTTCCCGCCAAGCAGTCTGAAGTTATCAGCGTGGACAGCGCCAATGTCAAAGCCGCCCTGATTGACTCCGGTTACTACCAGGCTGGCGAGTTCAGCGGCCTCGAGGGTGGCGCTGCCCCCGTCGAAGCCATCACCGGCAAAGTTGGTATCGTGCTCCCGACCAAGGACGAACCGCGCTGGATTCAGGACGAAACCCGCTTCCGCGAAGCCTTGACCGCCGCTGGCTACGAAGTCGAAATCCTCTTCAGCCAGGGTTCCTCAGCCAAGGAACGCGAGAACGTCGAAGCCCTGCTGACCAAGGGCATCCAGGTGCTCATTATCTGCCCGCATGATGGTTCCGCCGCTGCCGCTTCCGCTGAAGCCGCCCGCGCCGCTGGCGTAAAGGTCATCTCCTACGACCGCCTCATCCGCGACACTGCTGCTGTTGACTACTATGTGACCTTCGACAGCGTGGCCGTTGGCGCTGCCCAGGCCCAGTACCTGGTCGACAAAGCCTCCGGTTCCGGCAACCCGCTCTACCTGTATGCCGGCGCTGCTTCTGACAACAACGCTTTCCTGTTCTTCGAGGGCGCCTGGACTGTCCTTCAGCCCAAGATTGCCGACGGCACCTTCGTCATCAAGAACTCCAGCGAAGCGGTTGCCCTGCAAGACAAAGCCAGCTTGACCCGCGACGAAATGGCCAAGATTATCGGCCAAATCACCACCAACTGGGACTTCAACACCGCCAAGGGTCTGGCTGAAGCCAACCTGACCGTGGCCACCGCCGCCGATAAGGGCAATGTCTTCATCCTGGCCCCGAACGACGGCACCGCCCGCGCGATTGCCGACACCTTCGGTGCTGACAGCGATGTGACCTCCTATGTTGTGACCGGCCAGGACGCCGAGAAGGCTTCCGTCCAGTACATCATCGACGGCAAGCAGTCCATGACCGTGCTCAAGGATGTCCGCACCCTGGTCGCCGACGCCATCAACACCGCCGTGGCTTACCTGCAAGGTCAGACTCCTCCGCAGACCAACAGCTACAACAACGGTTCGGTCGACGTTCCTGCCAAACCGTCGGAAGTTGTGACGGTTGACATTGACAATGTTGTCGAAGCCGTGATTGACTCCGGTTACTGGCCTGCCAGCGATTTCACTGGCCTGCCCTAAACCTTAACAGTTCTATAACAGGAATAGTGATGGATGCAATTCCATCACTATTCCTGTATAATTCCAGTATCTTGAAACCGCACTCTTGAGCCGGAGACGCCCATGGAAACACCTTTGCTGGAAATGAAGAACATCACCAAAGAATTTCCCGGTGTTAAAGCCCTGGATAACGTCAGTTTCCAGGTCAGGGCCGGGGAAATTCATTGCCTGGTTGGTGAAAATGGGGCTGGTAAATCTACACTGATGAAAGTGTTGAGCGGCGTTTATCCGTATGGCGATTACTCAGGTGAAATTCTTCTGGAAGGGGAGACACAGCAATATTCCCAGATTCGAGATAGCGAAAAAGCCGGTATTGCCATTATTTACCAGGAATTGGCCCTTGTGCCAGATATGACCGTTTATGAAAACATCTTCCTCGGGCATGAAATTTCGAGCGCTGCGCAGGTGGTGGATTGGAACGAAACCGTCCAGCGCGCCGGGGAAATGCTGCAAAAAGTCAAACTGAAACTGAACCCTGAACTAAAAGTGAAAGACCTGGGTGTTGGCCAGCAACAGTTGGTCGAAATTGCCAAGGCCCTCAGCCGGGATGTCAAAATCTTGATTTTGGATGAACCGACAGCGGCGCTGAACGAAGACGACAGCGCCAACCTGCTCAACCTGCTGCGCGACCTGAAAGAGCAGGGCGTGACCTGCATCCTGATTTCGCACAAACTAAAAGAAGTTATTCAAATTGCCGATACCGTCACCGTCCTGCGCGACGGCAAGACGATTTGTACGCTCGATGCCCGAAATGGGGAAGTGTCGGAAGCCGTGCTTATCAAGCACATGGTGGGGCGCGAAATTGACAATATTTATCCGCAGCGCGAGCGCACTGTTTCTGACGAGGTTGTGCTTGAAGTGCGCGATTGGAACGCTTACGACCCGAACCTGGGGCGCAGCATCTTGAAGAATGTCAGCATCAACTTAAAGCGAGGGGAAATTGTTGGCCTGGCCGGGCTGATGGGTTCAGGACGCACCGAACTGGCTTTGAGTATTTTCGGTAACCCCGACGGCTATCATTTGAATGGCGAACTGTACCTGAAAGGCGAGCAAAAAAACTTTAAACGCCCGCAGGACGCCATCAAGGCCGGCATGGCCTATGTGACTGAAGACCGCAAAGGCGATGGGCTCATCCTGATTCAGGATGTGAAGCAAAACATTACCCTGGCAAACTTGCAGGAAATTGCAAACAACGGCGTGGTCGATGAAAACGCCGAAATCAAGGTTGCCAACGAGTACCGAGAATCGCTTAACATCAAGACGCCTTCGGTCGAGCAGAAAGTGTCCAACCTGAGCGGCGGCAACCAGCAGAAGGTTTGCCTGGGCAAATGGTTGTTCGTCAAACCCGATGTCCTGATTTTGGACGAACCGACCCGCGGCATCGACGTCGGCGCAAAATTTGAAATCTACACCATCATGACCCGTCTGGTGCAGCAGGGCATGAGCATCATCATGATTTCTTCTGAATTGCCCGAAATTCTGGGCATGAGCGACCGGGTTTACATCGTATCGTCCGGCAGAATCAGCGGCGAATTGCCAATCGAAGAAGCCACGCAAGAAAAAATTATGCACATGGCAACGAACTGAGGAGGCGCAATGTCATTCGTCCAGAACGTCCAGAAAGTCTTGAAACAAAACATCCGCGAATATGGCATGTATATCGCCCTGTTCGTCATCATGGCAATTTTTGCATTTACCACCAATGGCGTTTTCATCAATTCGCGTAACATCAGCAACCTGTTCAACCAGACTGGCTACATTGCGGTGCTGGCGGTCGGCATGACCCTGGTTATCGTCATCCGTCACATCGACCTTTCGATTGGTTTCCTGGCCGGTTTCCTCGGCGCGGTGGCAGCCATCGCGCTGGTCTTCTGGAAATTGCCGGTCTGGGTCGTCATCCCGATGGTGCTGGTGATGGGCGCCATTGCCGGGCTGATTACGGCTTTCCCTGTGGCGCATTTGAAAATCCCATCGTTTGTGGCCTCATTGGCCGGTTGGTTGATTTATCGCGGCGCGCTCCTGTTGGTGACCGCCGGGACTGGCACCATCATCGTCCCTGATGCGGCATTTAACGCAATCGGCAACGGCTACATCCCCGATTTTCCCGACCTGGGTTTCCTGCCTGGCATTCACAAGTTGACCCTGCTTCTGGGGGTGATTGCGGTTGTATTCTTTGTTTTCAGCGAAATCAACAGCCGGAAGAAGAAACAGGCTTACAACTTTGAAGTCCTGCCGCTCGAAATCTTCATCATCAAACTGACATTCATCGCCATCCTGATTGGCCTGATAACCTGGGTGTTGGCCGGTTACAACGGCATCTCCTGGACGGTCGTCATCGTGCTGGTGGTGGTCGCCATTTACCACTTCGTCACCACTCAAATGGTGCTTGGCCGCCACATTTACGCTATCGGCGGCAACCCCGAAGCGGCTGAGTTGAGCGGCATCAACGTCAAGAAGATGATTTACGTCGTCTTCGGCTCAATGGGTATGCTTTCGGCGCTTTCGGGCATCCTGTTTACCTCTCGTCTGCAATCGGCCACCACCACAGCCGGGACCCTGTTCGAGCTCGATGCCATCGCAGCGGCTTATGTCGGCGGCGTTTCGGCGGCGGGCGGCGTGGGTAAAGTGACCGGCTCCATCATCGGCGCGCTGGTGATGATGTCGCTGACCAACGGCATGAACCTGATGGGCATCGACATTTCGCTGCAATACATCGTGCGCGGCGCGGTGTTGGCGGCGGCGGTTATCTTCGACGTCACCACCCGTAATCGCAGCAAGTAAATCGGATTTCAACAAAACTGCCATCCGAACCAAATGGATGGCAGTTTTGTTTTTAACGTGAATTTTGGATAGGGCCGAATCGTTTATTTTGCCCCATAACCCAAATATCCTGTTTATCTTTGTTTATCCCCGGCTGAAAAAATTTTCCAGTGATGAACAAGGATGAACAGGGATGGAAAAGGTTAAAACCCAAAGAAAAAGACCAGGTCGTTGACGTTGGTACCGCTTGGGCCGGGGCGCAGGTTGTCATCCAGCGCGGCGAAGAAACGATACGAATCGTTGCGGC
>JAGVAO010000197.1 GCA_020060235.1 Anaerolineales bacterium
ATGCCCGTGGGCAATCAAGGTGGCGGGTCTGGGTCCCTCTCCATAAATCAGAATGACGACCAGTTGGCAACCGCACTGTTCTGTTCCGTGGTGAGGACATGGGCAATTGGCATGAGCATGGCGGGCTTCTTGCAGATCAAAAGTCAGGGTAGTTTGTAAGCCAAGTCTGCGGATCTGCTGCATGACCTGTTCAATGGCGATCTCGTATGGTTGTTCCACAATCAGGAAGGGTGCTTTTTCCATAACTTATTCTCCGTCATTACACCCAGTATACGATTCTGTTCATCGGCTTCCCAGCGCCATCCCGCGTATTTTTGAATAGGCAGTTTTGCCTATGTTAAAAACAAAAAGCCTCGGATGCGAGGCGTTTTCTCAAAACGCATAATGAAACTTGCTGACATCTGCCGATTATTGCATGGCAGATTCTTCGATAAACGTGCCGTGCCAGGTGTGCAGAAAAATCTGACCGCTGTAACCGTTGACGCTCAACATCCCGGCAACTTTTCCGTCTTTCTCAAAATCGATTGTGTAGTAGCCGTAGAATTTGATCGGGTGCGGTGCAGCGGTGGCACTCTTAAGGTTGGCATCGAGATATTTCTGGGCGTATTCAATGGCTTTTTCGGGGGTAATATTCGTTTCAGCAGATAAATCGGTGGGAACAGTTGTATCCCAGCCATCTCCACCCATCATACCGTTGCTGCCACCCATCATTTGGGAATGATTTAAGCCACCATATTTGAGATTCCACATCATATTTGGGCCAAACTCGGGGTAAGCATTCTGCGTGGCCGGGTCAACGAGCAGTTCGAAGGCACCGTTTCCAGTCCCCATTTCTTTGACGACAACATACGCATTATTGTCAAAAATCATGACTTCGGCCACATCCAAACCATCCACACCCAGAGTCTTGATGTAGGCAGTGGCAGCCGTTTTTGCCTGGTCAACACTCAAAGGAGTTGCATTGGAATTGTTGCCGCCAACTCCGCCCATCATACCGGGTCCATAACCGTTGTTACCGTTCATCATGCCAGGGCCATAATTGTTGCTACCGTTGCTGTTCATCATGCCCGGCCCATAGCCAGTGCCACCATAATTACCCACACCTGCACTTGCGCCAGGTGCAAGTGTCATCCAACCTGTGCCAAAGCCATTGGTAAAGGCAAACATATTGCCAGCCATAAAAATGCCACCCGCCAGGACGAGAACAGCGAGAACGATCAGAGTATTGCGAAGGGCGTTATTCATGATTATCTCCATTCGATTTCGAATCGCATTGTCAGTGTCAACATTTGCGTTAAAGTATTTGTAAGACGACAATAAGGATACTCTAAGGGTTGTTTCTTGACAGCCGCCATTCTGCCTGAAAAGCAGTAGGCAGAATGGCTTGCTTTTGAGAAAAGATGATAGCTAAAAACCCTGATCAAGAAATCGACACCCTAAGTGCAAATCCGCAATAAGTGCAGCCACTGCCAAAGCGTATTGAAGGCAATAAATCATCTTGAATCTATTTGTGTATCGCCCAACATTGGTTTCCAAAATGATGAGGTATTCCCCCAGCAAGTAATTACTTCTATTTTTATTTTTCGATAATCTGCTTGCCTATTACGCCCAATCCTTGTATAATTTCACCAACAACTGAATAATCCACCTTATTTCAACGTCGGTCAGAACATTCCCAAGTCGGAATCTGTTCTGGCCGTTTTTGTTTTTAACCACTCAAAGGAGCCACACATGCTGAACGAAGTACAAATCGAAGGGCTGGTTGCCCGCGAATCCTGGACCTACGACAAAGACCTGTTCTTCCGCGTCGCCTCATACCGCGATGCGGGTCTGCCCAATAAACCGGACATTGTTCCTGGCCGCGATGAACCTGATTACGTGAATGTCCGCTATCCGGGCGGCGCGACTTCCCTGTTTGCCCCACGTAAAGGGATGCGCGTGCGCGTCCATGGCTATCTCCAAAGCCGCGATTTCAAAGAATCGATGGCCGATTTTCTGGAAAAAGCCCGCAAAGGTGGCGGGGAATTGCCTACCATTGAGAACCCGGACAAAATCCTGATCGACCGTAACATCGTCGAAATCGTCGCCGCGCGGGTCGTTGTCATCGATGACGCATCAGGAGGCAAAAAGGCACGATAAAGCGGTGAATTTAGCAGACAAGTAATCACGTAATTCAAAGCTGTAAACACAACGAGGAGCACAAGGAGAATGGTCACCCATTTGGGTGGCTGCCCTTGCTTCTCGTTTTTTGTTTAATCCGCACCTTAATAATTTCATATTTCAACACAAGCACTTTATCAGGACTGCAAATCCGTCCCGTTCATCAGTGTATGGACGGGATCCATTTGCCGCCCTGAAACCCTGTTTCAGACGGTTGTTTTCAACGTTGGTTGTTTTTCAAACGTTGGTTCAATTCCCCTACCAGGAGGCTACATGGCAAGTCCCGATCCACAAATGCAAACAGAACGAATGGAACGCGCCATTGCCGCACTCGCGGCAGGCGAATACAAGGTCACTGCGCTCGAACCAGGCGCGTGGAGCGTGATCAACGGGGACAAGGTCCCGTACCGCGTCACCCACCAAGCCTGTGAGTGCAAAGACTTCGAGAATATCGGCAAACTTGGCATCCGGTGTAAACACATCTGTGCCATTCACATTCTTTTCCCCAAAGGAGCAAAACAAGCTATGGAACAAACCCTGTCCCCCATCACTGGCTGGACCCGTCTGTATCACCCGGCGGGCGTCCAGGTCACAATCCCCATCCCCCTGGAGAAACCTATCAGCCCCGAAACGGCCCAGTCCGCGCTGACCTCGGTCAGCAGCCTACTGGATGCTGGTTGGCTGGTGGAGGCTCCCGGCTTGGAAGAAGGTGAACAGAAGCAGGAGGTTGTCTCGGTCTCGCGCCGCGAGAGCAAGGACAGCACCCCGATTGTCGCGTTCTACCTGGCGCATCCCAAGACGCTGAAAAAATTCCTGCACGCCTACCTGAACACCCAGGAGGATGTGCTGGCCTTCGAAGCGGCGACCGGCCTGCGGCTGAACGCCATCCCGCTCTGGCCCGGCGAAAGGGATATCGACAAAGATCATCGGGAAGCTGGGAAGTACATCGTGCCCCTGCCGCATCCGATCCACATTGTCTGGGCGATCAACCCGAAATGGCAGCAGTGGAGCGCGGAAGGCGGGAAGGCCACCGGCGCGATCGAGCCGCACAAACGCATCCTCGTCCGCTACGATGTTGCCCAGGCTCCGGCTCCCAAGTCATCAGGCACCAGCCCGCTGGTCCGTCAGTATGCGGACGGCGCGCTGGTCAACGGTGATACCAACGAGCAAGCCGCCTACGATGCCTTTGTCAAAAACAGCAGTGGGGCGAAACCCGAAAGTAAAGAAACCCTGAAAACCTGGGTGGCTGCGAATCGCCACCTGGTCAATTTCAACAACCAACCGAAACCGCAAACCACTGCGGCCTAATCCATTTCACAGGCCGGAAAAGTACCGGCACAAGGAGAAAAAACAATGTCTTCCTACATGTCCAACCAAATCATCGTCGGCAATCTTGGCCGCGACCCCGAGATGCGCTATACCCCTTCGGGAAAACCTGTCACCGATTTTTCAGTGGCGGTGAACCGGCAGTATACCGGCGCTAACGGCCAGACCGTCAAGGATGTGGTCTGGTTCAAAGTCTCCACCTGGGGCAAGCAGGCTGAAACCTGCAATACCTTCCTAAAAAAAGGTGCGAAGGTGCTGGTCGAAGGTCGCCTCGACTATGACCCGAAAACTGGCGGTCCCAAAACGTGGGAAGGCCAGGACGGGACGTACCACACCGGCTTTGGCCTGGTCGCCCAGGTCGTGCGCTTCCTGTCGCCCAAGGGTGAAGTTGCCGCCCACGCTGAACCCGGCGAAAGCGGCGAATGGAACGCTGCTCCGGCTGATGATATTCCATTTTGATTTTTGACAACACCGGGATAACCCGGCACAACCAACCCCACAGGAGTCTGGCATACACGCCAGGCTCCTGTTTTTTCTCATCACTCACAAGGAACCTGACTTATGACCACCACCCTGCCACAAGAAACCCTGAAATCTGCCCTCGCCATCGTCACCAAAGCCGCCGCCAACAAGACCCTGCCGATCCTGGGCAGCGTCAAGCTGGAAGCCAGCGAACTCTCCCTGGCCCTGACGGCCACCGACCTGGAGACGGTCATTCACGTGATCGTCCCGGCCAACAGCGAGAAAACCTTCTCCACCTGCGCACCCGCCGCGGTGCTGGCCAGTCTGGTGCAGGCCAGCGACACCCCGCAAATCCAGTTCAAGCCCCTCGAAGGCGAAAAGCTGGCCCTGGTCGCCGGTGGCGCAAAATCTACCCTGCACTGCCTGGCTGCGGAAGAATTCCCCCTTTTGCCCAACACGGATGTAGAGATGGGAACTCTCCCGGCCAACGCGCTGCGAGCTGGTCTGAAACGCGTGCTGATTGCCGTCTCCAATGACCAGAGCCGCCCGGCGCTTTGCGCGGTGCAGCTCGCCAAACTCAAAGACCAGGTCTATCTGGCCGCCGCCGATGGTTTCCGCCTGGCGGCCTACCGCCTCGACCACGAGCTCAAGTTCCCCTCGAAAACCAGCCTGCTCCTCCCGCGCGGCTCGGCGGTCAAGCTGGCCGCGATCCTGCCCGAAAGCGATGAGCCGGTGGCCATCCTGGGAACCAAGAACAACTCGGCCCTGTGCTTCGCCTGGTCTGGCCTGAAGTTCTGGGCGCAACTGCTCGACATGAACTTCCCGGACTGGCAGACGATTATCCCTGCCTCTTTCAAGCATGATCTATACCTGCCTGCCCGGCAAACGGTGGACGCCATCCAGCGCGCCGAAATCTTTGCCCGCAACGGCAGCCACACGGTCAGTTTTGTGCCTGCCGAAACCGGCATGTCCGTCATGGGCCAATCAGACGAGACCGGCAAGAGCGAAACGACCCTCGAGGTTGCCATGCCCTTCCGGATCAGTTTCAACGCGCTCTTTGCCCGCCAGGGCATGGAAGCCATCGGCGCAGACCAGATTCACCTGCGCTTGATCACTTCCAACTCCCCGGCCCTGTTTACCAATGGCACAGACCGCTTTGTGTACCTGTTGATGCCGATGGTAACGGTCGAAGACCAGGCGAGTGCGGCCAGCGCGGCCAAGGCTGCGGAAGCAGCGGAGGCGGGCGCATGACCACCCTGCTCCTGGCTCCCACCGAAAGCCGACCGGCCTCCCCGGCGCTCACCCCTGAAACCAGTTCGCTGGCCGAACTCAATCGCATCAAGCAAAGTTGGATCCAGGCCGCCCGCGACCTGGGCTACCCGGAGAACATCTGGCAGATAGTCTACTGGCTGGGATCGAAAGTCCGTACCTCCGGCCTGCGCGAATGCCAGGTCTGGCAAAGCGGAGAAGTGGCGATCATCGCCAATGAATACCCGCTGCGCTTCATCCCCGAATTAAACACAGACTTGATGCGGCGTTCCTTTGGTGTCTGGCTCGCGGACGGCAAAACCCATCCGGCGCGCGCGAATCCCGGCGAAATTTGCCGGGGAAACATCGTCGATGACATCCTGTTCAGTTCCAACTTGGTCGCGCGCTGGGCCTGGCTGGTCGCAGGCACCCAAATCGAGGAGGTTGAGCAGGAACTGCTCTTTCTCCCCGGGCGCTGGCTCAACCCGGTGCTGGCTGAACTCGGCCACGCCCGCCAGGCTGCCCAACAAAGCGGTCTGGACGCCACGGAAGCTAAACGGCTCAAGCTGCTGGCCGAGATGCTGGTTGGACTGGAAGTCTGAGGCATGCAGCGCTCCAACAAAACCCATCACCAGACTCGTCTGGAACGCCTGCAGCGTGACGGAACTCCCGCGCTGTGGATCGGCGAGCAGCGCTTCTGTGGAAACTTCCCAGCCCTGACGGCCGGGATGCCCGGAATCTACGTTCCCGATGAAAGCGTGCCGATGTTTTATCCCGAAGCCTGGAAATACCGTTACGGAATTCTCGCCCGCACGGAGAACATCCGCCAAACCACCCCGACCAACTCCCCCAATACCTGAACCCAGAACATCAAATCCGTCCCGCTCATCCTTGTGATGAACGGGATCCATTTGCTGCTCTGCCCTGAAGTGTGCGGAACAGCTCTCTATTCAACGTTGGTTGTGATTATTACCTTGGTCAACCCCAATCCCACCCCAGGAGGATACATGCTATCTACAACGATTTTCACTTCCCCCCAACGCGAAGCCGGGATCAGCGGCGGTCGCGCTGGTTGGCGCGGGAACCACCCGCCCACCCTGAGCCGCGAAGTCTTTGAGTGGCTCAAACCCAAAATGATTGCCGATCCGATGTGCGGTTCCGGCACCACCGGCGATGTTGCCCGGCAAATGGGCATCGCCTGCTGGAGCGGCGATCTGCACTCCGGCTTCAACCTGCTCACCGGCGAAATTCCCACCCCAGCTGACCTGGTCTGGGTTCATCCCCCGTACTGGGACATTGTGGTGTACAGCGGCCAGGTTTGGGGCAAGGAAGCCCATCCCGATGACCTCAGCCGCTGCCCCGATTATGCAACCTTTGTGCAGCGGCTCGACCAGGCCCACTACAACGCCTACCAGGCTGTTCAAGCAGGCGGCCACCTGGCCGTGCTGGTCGGAGATGTCAAACGCAAAGGCCTGCTCTACCCGATCATGCGCGATATGCGCTGGTATGGCGAGCCGGTACAGGTGGTCATCAAACTCCAGCACAACGTCCAGTCGGCCAACAAGGCTTACAACAGCAATTTCGTTTCGATTGCCCACGAGTACCTGGTCGTCACCCGCAAACCCAAACAGTTCGCCAATGCCTGGCTGGTTTCAGTGCGCCTGGCGCAAACTCGCGAGCTCGACCAGCGCGGCCTCGAACAACAAGGCTGGCGTTCGATTGTCTGGACAGCGCTCTCGGCGCTGGGCGGGCAGGGCGAACTGCAAGCCATCTACCAGCAGGCCAATTCTCACGCCCGCGTAAAACTGGCCGAAACCAAAGGCACCGACTGGCAGGCCATCATCCGACGCGTGCTCCAGGAGTCCTGCACTCCAGTGGAGCGCGGTCTGTGGGCCTTATCCAACTGAAAGGAAACAAGATGAAAACCCCAGAAGAACTCATTCCGGAACTTCAGGAGCGCTTCGCTACCCTGGGTTACCCACCCGGAACTTGCCTATACCGCGTCACCATCGATGACCTGCTGACTGTCCTGGCTCCACGCCTGGCGCAAACGCCGGTCACTCTCAGCAACGCTGATCTGGAAGGCATTCTTGACCAGGCCACCAGTTACCTGAACGGCGAAGGCATGCCCTGGCACACGGTGGTCAGCCTGGGCATCCAGGATGGCTGGCCGGAACACTTACCCCACCCCGAGGAGACCAGATGAAATCCCAAATCTCATCCCCGGAGGTCAAGACACTCGATTTGAACCGCATCCTGAAAGAAGCCGTCATCCGCGTCTCTGGCTACCACTACGTGGTGGACTTCGGTCCGGATGTGCGCCCCCAAAGCCACTATGTCACCAAGGAACGGCGCTGCACCTGTGGGCGCGGCGCAGACTGCTCGGCCGTTTCGGCGGTGGCGGACTACTTGCGCAAAGGAGGGGAGCGCGCGCCCGAACCCCCACACGGTTTCTACCCCTATGCTCCCGAGAAGTGTCCGGTTTGCGGCGCGCCCGCTTACTTTGAGCCGAAATTCAGCTCGCAGCGACGCGGCGCCGGTTGGGGCTGTTCCCAAACCGGTTGGAAACACTACTTCCGCGACCGTGCGCGAATTATCAAGGAAGCCTTGGATATGAATCCCTGGCGTTTCCCGCCGGTCGTGATCCGCGATGGGCAGCAACTCAACGCCTGGGACGGCACCCTGCCCACAGACACCGTACTCTATCCAGGCCTGTTGCGCGCCGACTTGGTCACAGACGGCCCGATCGGCTATCTCGAATAAGCACTTGCTCACTATTTCCCTGACAGGGGACAGACATCCCCCTGACAGGGGAGACATGTCTGTCCCCCTTTTCTTTTGGAGACGACATGCAAACCCCGCTGTTCACCACCACCCCCACAACCCAATACCCCCCGTCACAAGTCAAACTCCTGCCCCTGCGCGAACGCCCAGCCTATCGCGCTTCGTCTACACCTGCCGCCTGCACCAGCCTGGAATTGCTGGCCGCCGTGATCGGCGGTCCCCAGCAGATCGAAACGGCCAATGCCCTGCTGGCGAAGTTCGGCACCCTGCGGCGCCTGTACAACGCCCACGTCAACGAAATCGAAGGCGTGTCAGGCGTTGGCGCGCAGACTGCTGCCCGCTTGAAAGCCGCGCTGGCGATTGGCCTGCGCATGGCCACCGACGATGCCCAGGAAAGAACTGTCATCACATCCCCGGCAGACGCCGCCAATCTGGTGATGTACGACATGGGCCTGCTGCCAGAGGAACATCTCCGCGTAATTTTGCTCAACACGCGCAACCATGTGATCGAGATTGTGGAAGTCTACAAAGGCTCGGTCAACTCCTCGCAGGTGCGCGTGGGTGAAGTTTTCCAGGCCGCGATTGCCCAGAAGGCTTCGGCGATGATCGTCTGCCACAACCACCCCAGTTCGGATATCTCCCCCAGCCCCGATGACGTTGCTGTCACTCGGGCTCTCGTCCAGGCTGGCAAACTCTTGGACATTGGGGTACTTGACCATTTAATTTTGGGCGCAAACGGGGCTTGGTGTTCCTTAAAAGAAAAAGGCCTCGGCTTTTCGTAGGTGGGCCATGTTCCAACAACTAACCCTCGAAGCCTGGCTCCCCAGTCCGCCCGTTCCCCTGCTTCTCACAACCAAACCATTGCCCCGGCCCGCCGTGGACGGAATCACCTGGCGTGAAGTTAGCGACCTCGCGCGCGGGGTGGGCTTTGCCCGCCCGGTGGCCGTTTCCGCTGAACTGCATGACCGGCTGGATGACCAGGCCTTGTATGACCTGCTCTGGCTGGCCTGGCACAGCTTATCCCTAAACGGCGAGGAACACGTTCGCTTCACCCTGGAACTCAAACATCAGACCTTCCAAGTGCATGCTGCGATGGTTCGCCAGGCAGTCTTTGTTGGCCGCCCGGAAGATTTCTAACCATCTCCCCAACTTTGCCGATCCCGTGCTTGGCGGGAATCGGTATTACTCAACCCACACAAGGAGCCTCACATGACCACCCCTACCGCCCTGACCAAAGCTGAACAACTGGCTGCCGAACTGGAAGCCAACCTGCCGCACTTCACCGGCACGGAAAGCTACACCAACCTGCGCTACCCCTGGTTACGCTCGCGCTTCCTGCTCACGGATGGTGCCAAGTACCTGGCCGAAACCGCCAAAGCCTTTTGGCTGATGGATGCGATTGCCAGCCACCAGACGAACCAGCAGGTGGCCGCTGAACCCTTCCAGGTCTGGAAGCTAACTGTGAATGAGCAAAAGCAGGCCGCGCTGGTCTGCACGGATGGCAACGAAACCGTGCTGGTGCGCCAGGAAATCCCTTACTCGGATTTCCCACTCTCCGAAATCACCCTGTATGCCGAACAATCCGACTATCTGGCTGGCCGGGTGGTGATGTTGACTTCGGAGTATTAGCAATGGCAATCTACCTTGGGAAACGTACTAACGGCGACCTGGTGCAGTTCCATTGCTCTGGCCGCCCAACCCGCGCAAACACCGGTGGTCGTTTTGTCAGTGCGATTGGCCCATTCGCCAGCGAACTGGCAGCCACCTACTACGCCCGCTATGGCCACGCCAACCCGGAGGTGCGCACCTGCGCCGACGCCGAACGGCTGTCTCGCGAAGATCCCAATCCGGTTTGGCAAATCATCCGAGAACAAATCGAACTTGAGATGTCGATGTCGGCTGAAGAGCTGGCTGAATGGCGCCAGTGCGAGGCTGAAGAATACGAACCAGACAAACCCATGCTTGGCGCAGTGGATGTTACCGAAATGTTCCGCCAGGCGCGGGTTCTGGAAGATCTTTACCAGGAGTAAAACAAAAGAGTACCCTCGGCCTGTACACAAGCCGAGGGTACTCTCCAAGATGAAACCAACTATTTCAGCGGCGGAATTTCTTCAATCCAGTGCAGCCATTGGAAGCGTTCATCCTTGAGTGCATTGAACAAACGGCTGTCCGCTGTCCAGAAGTCGCAATCCAGGCTTTGCGCCAAGGCCAGGTAATAGCTATCGTAGGCCGCAGCGCGTTTGAGCCGGATAGTCCAATCAAAAGCCGCCTGGTTTTGTTCGAGATTGGGGGTAAACAACTGCACGTTCAGCGCAGCGAGTTGCTCCAGGGCCAAACGCCCTTCAGCTTCTGTAATTTGTCCGAAATGAACGGTCTTGGAAATGGCCGAGGTGGTTTCGTGTCCCCACAGCGCTGGGGAAACCGGTTGAACTTCTGCGAAGGTTTCCACCAGCGCTCGGCAATGTCCTTGCAGGGGGTTAGGTAGGATGGCCTTGATGGCGACACTGGCATCCAGGACGAGCATTTTTTCCATTAGCGCTGCTCCAGATCATCGCGGTCTGCGGCCAGAATGGCATCCACGTCAATCTGCCCCTGGCGCTTCTCGATTTGTTTGGATAGGGCGCGCGTGTCTGCCAGCCATTTTTTGACATCTGCCGCGCGGTTTTCGCTTTTGAGTAGCCGTTCATAGTCTTCAATGTTGATCAGCGCTGCCTTAGGCTTGCCGCGGGAAGTCAGGATGATCCGCTCCCCGGCATAGCTGACGCGGTTGACCAGTTCGGAAATATCGCGCTTGACTTGTCCAATACTTACCTGTGTATTCATAAGGTTTTCTCCTGAATTGCAATATCCTGATATTGCAATTATACAATCTTCCCCAGTCTTTTTCAACCCACAAGAACAGCAAATCCGCCCCGATTACCGCGTAGTCGTGGCCGGTTTGCTGTTCTGCCTCTGCGTAGAACAGTCTCAAAACGTTGGTCATCATTTCACGTTGGACATTCTATACAAGGAGAGCACAAATGCAAGACTACAAAGACACCTACCTGGAAAACCAGGTGCGCCGGGTTGCGCGCCTGCAAACCGAAGGCAAGTTCATCGCCGCCGATGAGTACCTGGCCGAACGCCTGCCGCTCCCGCGCGTGGATGAACTGCCCGGCATTCAGTACGATGCCAGACAACACGGCTACGTTGTCCCCTGGGGACGCTTCACGCGTGGCCCGGTTTCCGGTTCGTGGCTGCTGGCCGAAGGCCAGGCACCCGAAACGCAAAATCCCATCCGCTCCGTCACCACCCGGGTTCAGGACAATCGCGTTTTCATCCTCTTGGATGAGCAAATGCTTCCCACCTCCGAACGCTGGTTGGCTGGTGAGAACGCCTACAACCTGCTGGCCAGGGTCAACGCTGGTTTGGTCAAAGACCTGGCACTTGGCTTGGTGGCCTGTCGCCTGGAATGGGAAGAAACTGAACTGGACAAACGCCTGCATGATCTGCGGCTGGCCAACGACCACGTCAGTGTGGTCTGCTCCAGTGCTGTTTGGGACCCAGACCGCCATGCGCTGGTCGCTATCACCCTGGTCTCGCCCGAACAACAATCCCTGCGGGCGATCACGGCCACACTCTGCACCAACTCCAAAAAGAGCCTGACGCTGAGCGTAGATAACCAGACCCAGGCCATCGAGAATACCCGCCGCAAGTACATCGCCGTCTCCGGCAACCTGGCTGCGGTTGGCGCGGAAGGCCACCTGGTCACCCTGTTGCACCCGCTGTCGGGCAACCCGCAGGAAGAAGCCAGCGAAGCCTTTTACATCGTCACCGCCCAGGGTGAAACACTCCCTACCCGGTTTGCCGAACGCCTGAACTTGGCTATCCCTTACCCGGTGCGCGCCGCCTGGGCCAAATACCTGCTCGAACAGGGCCTTCAGGAAAACCTGGTCAAGAAATTGTCCCTGGCCGGGGATGACTTCCAGGAGGCACTGTGGGTCAGCAAAGCCGGAGGCTGGCGCACCATCATCGAGAATGGATTGAAACAAGGCTTAATCAAACTCTAAAACCGCCTTAACCACAACGTCACCGACTGAACACGAAGGAAAATCTTTTTCTTTGGGTTTCCGTAGTGTGCCGTCGTTACCTTCGTGGCGAAAGGCTTTTCACAACCACCACACAACGAGCGTCTCACCGGCGCTCGTTGTGCTTTAAGGAGAATCACATGGCACGTTTAGAAGCACAATCCCGCTTGCTCTACTATCCCACCCCCAACCGCATTGCAGAGATGCTTTCTCATTGGTTCAAAGTTTCCAGCCCCGTTCGTTTGGCCGATCCCTGCTGCGGCACCGGCGACGCCCTGCGGCGTTTTGCCAACGGGTTCGGAATGACACACCCGATCGAGACCTGGGGCGTAGACCTCTCCCAGCCCCGCGCCGCCGAAGCTGCAAAAGTCCTGACCCGCGTCCTGCCGACTTCCTTCTACCTGCTCTCGAACGCCAAATGGAGCCTGGGGTCGGTCGGGCTGATGTTCAACAATCCTCCGTATGACTGGAGCGATTTTGTTGAAACCGACGACAAAGGCAACCAGCGCCGGGTGCGTCACGAGTTGCTCTTCGTCGAAGGCGCAACCCGCAAGATTGTCACCAGTGGACACCAGGTCATCATCGTCCCGCGCGGCATCCTGGGCAGCGAACACCTGCTCGGCAAGGCCATGCGCGAACGCTTCGCCCGGCATGTGCTCGGCTGGTACGAAAAAGTGCTGGTCGTCCGCTTCCCGGATGGCGAGTACGAGGCCTTCAAGCAGGTGGTGGTGCTGGCCCTGGGCAAACGCCCAACCTATCTCCACCCCGGCAAGGAGGCGATCGAAGCCATCTGCGCGCTAGCCGGTGAATCCACAGAGATTCCCGTGATCACGCCGGGCGCGGAAGGGATTGTCATTCCCCCCACGCCCGGCAAGGCAAAGTTCACCTACACTCCGATCGAACCGGCTGCCCTGGCCGAAGCCGCCCGCAGCGCCTCACCCGTCAAAACACAGGAATACTTCAAGGCCACCTACGTTCGCCCGCTGGGCGCTTCCTTCCATCCGGCCATCCCGCTCTCCGTTGGGCACACAACGATGTTGATCACTGGTCAGGAAACCGGGGTGCTGGACATCCGCGATGAGCAGGGCCAGCCGATGCTGGTCAAGGGCCTGTCGCGCAAAGTACGGCGCGTTGAAGCGGTGGAGAATGTCGACCTGAAGGGCAAGGTTACTTCGGTTTCGGTCCGCGAAATGGAGCGCCACGAAGCCAGCCTGACGGTTGCCCACCCCACCGGGCAAATCGACCTGCTGACCGACCTGCACCAGGTAGGAAAATTCATGACCACGAACGCCACCCGCCTGGCGGATGCCATCCTCGAGAAAAACCAGCCGCTCTACGCCTACCAACCCACTGTCCGCGAATGGGCCATCACCGGCAAATCCGGCCTGGGGCTGCCGCCCCTGCCCGGACGAGACGAACGTGGCCTGTTCGAGGTCCAACGTCATTTCGCAATCGGCGCGGCGCGCGTCATGCGCCAGCATGGAGCTGCGATCATCAACGCTGAACCTGGCTGGGGCAAGACGGGTGTGGGCATCTCCACCCTGGAAGTGCTGGATAAATGGCCTGCCGTGGTAATGGCTCCCGGACACATGCTCTGGAAGTGGTTCCGCGATCTGGCCCGCGCCAGCGACCCGGAACAATCCATCACTCCGCGCGTCATCACCCGCCCGGTGCTCAAAGAGCCCGGAAAATGGCCGGAAATCCAAAACAAACTCCAGGAACTGGGCGCTGACATTCTTTCAGCCACCCGCAGCCAGGTCGAACCGGACTGCACGGACGACCCCGGCGGACGGCACAAGCTGGTCATCCGCGCGGCACACTACACCGCCTTGGTGGCCAAATACCTGCAAAAGCACCTGACCTTCCGCGGCACTGAACGCGACAGCGACGGCCAGGTGGTTGGGAAAGTCACCCTCGAGCCGCAAGTGCGCTACACGGAGGGCAACGTCGAGATCACCTATGTCGACCGGGACGAGTATACGATGTTCGATTTCGCCCACGACTACCAGTCCGGCCTGCTGGGTAAGAAAGCGGTGGCCGTGATCGGCTTCGATGCCGCCAAGTACGATGCTGGCGACAATGGCAAAAGCGTCCTGCGCCGTGATTACCGGCGCGTCTGGAACGATGCCAGGGAAGAATGGGAAAACCGCCGCCTGCCCTGCTGCCCGCATTGCGGCGCAGCCTACCAGGGCAGTGTGCCGCGTTTCTGCACCGGCGCGACCACCGAAAAAGTTCTTGCCGAAGGTGGTGAAGTTGTGGAGCAAAAACGCAAGTGCGGCGCGCCGCTGTTCGAGTTTTCGCGCTGGCGGCGGGCGGGACTGGCCAGCCTGGTCAAACGCAAGTTCCGGCACTTTTTCAAAGTCTATATCGCCGACGAAGTCCACGAGGCGCAAAACGGCGACACCGACATCGGCACCGCCGACCAACGCCTGATCGCTGCCACCCGTTACAGCCTGGCCCTGACCGGCACGCTGTTCGGGGGCACAGCTGGGTCTTTGTTCTACCTGCTCTATAGGCGCGTGCCTGAAATCCGGCAGCACTACGAATTTCGCGACAAAAAACGCTGGATCGACCACTACGGTCTCTGGCAGGAGGAGTACGAAACATCCCCCGGCGAACACGGCAAATCGACCGGTATTCAGCGCTGGAACGTGCGCATCAAGGAACTGCCCGGCGTCTCACCCTCGGTCATCCGCTACCTGTTGCCGATCACGCTCTTTGGCAACATCACAGATCTGGGCTACCAGTTGCCGCCGATCAACGAGAGGGTGGAAACTCTGGAAATGCCCGACGAACTGGCCAAGCAGATGAACTTCATCGAGACCACCGTCCTGCGCGGGATTATTCGTGACCTGCGCCAGTACGGCGATGCCGGTGGGCTTTCAGCCTGGTACAGCGCATGCCGTTTCCGTCCGGCTTCGGCCTTCCGTCCGGAAGTGCTGGAATACGATGGACGGAAAGGTGCCAGCGGCTATCGCTACGAACTGCCGACAACCATTGACAACGATGAGTGGCTGCCCAAAGAGCGTCGTCTGGCCGAAATCGTGCGCCAGAACATGGCCCTGGGACGCAAGACCCTGGTTTATGTCGAGCAATCCGGCACCCGCGATATTCGCTACCGGCTCAAGAAAGCCATCGAAACCTGGTCACCCGCTGGGTTACTGGATGAAGGCGGTTTCCAAGCTCTGCGTCCCCCCAGAGTGGGCATCCTGTCTGCGGACGACATGTCCCCGGCCCGGCGTGAAGCCTGGATCCGGCACAATGCCCCCGGCATGGATGTGCTGATCGTTAATCCGGTTCTGGTCAAGACTGGCCTCGACCTGATCATGTTCAGCGACCTGGTTTTTTACGAAACCACCACCTCACTTTTTACCCTTTGGCAAGCTATGTTGAGAGTGTGGCGACTCGGCCAGGACAAGGAAGTGAACGTCACCTTCCTGTCCTACGCCAACACTGTGGAGGAAGCCATCCTGAAACGGGTCGGTGACAAGATGAAAGCCGCCAAATTACTGTATGGCAAGGAAGCCGCGGGTGTCCTGGTGGAGGTTGAATACGATGACATTGCTCGCGAGGTCATCAAGGCTGCCCTGGAAGGGCACGTCTTGAAAATCCCGACCGGCGAGAAAATCGGCAACATCTTTTCGGATGGCAGCGAACGCCGGATCACGATTTCAACGGCCCCAACCGGCTCGCTGGTAGCAATCAGTCCCACACTGGTTGTGATTGCCCCGGAAGCCCCCCGGCAGATGACTCTGTTTGGGGAGCTGGTGGAGATAGGAGGAAAACGCAAGAAACGCTAATAAAAAACAGCGAGGTGATGAGCCTCGCTGTTTGCGTTTTAACTGCTTGAGAGTAGCTTCTTGATGTTTGGCCCGGGTCTCACTCATACAAAATTTTCAGATCATCTTCGCCCACTTCCAGGTGAATCATCACAATCTCCCCACCCGTGGTTCTGATTCTACGCATGGCTTCAATCGGCCCTGAAATCACAATGCCATCCAGATCGGGATGTCGAATCACATATTTGATCCTGCGCGGATCACCGTTCTTTTTGCTCACCAGCTTGGCCGGTTCAACATCAAAGTTTTGGAGGTGACTGGATTGTTCGGCATAGGCCGTGAAGGCTTCTCTGGAATAGCCATCGTCAAAAAGCTTCTCAGCTTCGATGGCGGCTTCAATCTTGGGAATGGTGACATTTCCTTCGGTGCGGCCCAAGGCAGCGATCACAATGGGTAATTTGTCGGTTTCCACCTGAATGCCGCTCTCCACCGCAAATTTGATTAGTTCAGGCACCAACTTCTTGACTTGCAGTTCGTCCGACTTTTTGGTGGTGCAGCCCAGGAACGTGGTTCCAAAGTATTTCCTGGGTTCCGCGGATTGCAGATCGGTCACTTTCAAATCATAATGCTGTTTGTCGGGATGAGGAATCAACGCTCCCTTTTGCAATTCCTTGAGCAAAATATTGCTGACTTCTTCCACGGCGATTTCTGGTAATTTCCCGCCCGAGATGATTTTGATGACTTTCTCATCTTCGCATCTGACTTTATAGATCGCCACGTAAATCTGGTCAGTGGTGGTCTCACGGCACAAAATCACAACCAGCAGACCGCGCGAGGCCGTGTTCGGGGAAACCTGATAAAGCAGGTCGGCCAACTTTTTCGAATTCTCTAAAAGCGTCTCCGGATTTTCCAGGATCCCATAAATCAGCGGCTGTGCCATCGAAGGGGTTGCCCCTTGATTGAAATTCCCGGAGACAGTATTGCCTGAATCTTCCGCTTCCCATAATTTATCCGTCAGGTATTCCAGGAAATCCAGGACGGTGCCATCCAGCCGCTCAATCTCAATGGTGCTGGCTGAGTAAACCAGGTTGTTGGCCGCTTTGTCGACAAAATGATAAGCCACCTGTTTAAGTTGAATCGCCATACTTGCCTCTTTGTTGTAAGTTTTATCCTGCAGATGCTGAACGCTGGTTACAGGCTGGGCCTCATTCGCGGCTCCCATGCGCCATATTCCGCGGTTCGACGGGAAATTCGATAACTCTCTGGCTCCCGGCGTTGGTGGAAAAGCATGCGCTATTGTACTCTGCTTGCTTTTGAAGCGGCGGTTGATTGGAACCAGGTTGGCCGAAGGTTGATAGGATTGGTGGGCTGGACGTTAGATCTTGAACAAATGGCTCCAGGATGGTTAGCGCCGCTCTTTGCAACAACTTTGAATATGCTTCTGCCGCCAATGTTTTTTCATTAAAACTATTGGCCCCCTGGACCCACACCCCTGGTTTCCCCAGGGTATAAACAAACTGGATCGCCTGGCCGGGTGCAACCTTGATCCCCATTTCCACCAATTGCAGGGCGGCTCGGGCTGCCGGGGATGGAGACTTGTAGGCTTCAACTTCCCGGCTCAGGCGCTGGGTGACGAGCAAGTCCTCCACTGGCACGCGCCCGGCGCGCAGATCGCGTTTGGCCTGCGCCACGATTTCGCACGCTTGCGAGATGTATGCCTGAACTTGCGCCAGGGTTTTGGCTTGAGCCAGGCATTGTAAGATCGTCAATTGGGTCTTGGCCACCCAGGGCGGGGTGTCGTGGCGGCGCAGTTCGATACCGCGATATTTGATTTCTCCATCTGTAAAAACACCAAAATAGCGGTTCGGGACCGGGATGCGAACATCGCGCTTCGAGGGCAGGAAAGCCACCCAGCGGTAGACGCCTTCCAAGGCGATCGGTATGCCGGTCTGGCTTTCGATGGCGGCCAGCAAAGGTGCAAAATCGGCGGCAGCCTGGCAGCCGGGTTTCTGGACGAATAGGCAGTCAATGTACATGTGGATGACTTCGAACCCAGATGCCTCGGCGACTTCCTTGGCCTGGAGCAGCAACTCCCGGCTGATGGAGGTCACGGCTTCGTGAGATTCGATTTTGCCAAAGCGGGCATTCTTGTACCCCAGGTAGCCAAAACACACGACCAGCAGCCACTTGAGCGCGGCGGCGCGCGCTTTGAGCGCCTTTGCCCGGCAGTCGCGCGGGTTTAATTCGGAAAGCCTGCGTTTGAGCGCCAGGCGTTTTTCGAGCAGTGGGCGCAGGGTTTGGGGAACTAACCCATCCGGGGCGTTTTTCTTTCGGGTTGTTTCGGGCGAAATATTCGAGTTCACCATGATTGAAGGGTACATGGAAGCGAAATCAATTTGCGCGACATGCTCGTGGACGCCAATCAGCGGCTGGTAGATCATCCCGCCTTTGTCGGCACGAATCAGCTCATCCAGGGTTTTGGCGCTTTCGGCCTGCTGCTTGACCACCGGCACCAGCACACCGGTTTTCAGGGCGGTCAGTATTTGCATGGCAGTGATCCCTGCTCCCGGCGACTTGCGTGCCATCTCCTGTACGCCCAAACCGGTCACACGCGCCTGTTCTAATACCCCTTCCAATCCATATTCATTGAACAGCATCGCGTTCTTCTGGTCGATATGCCAACGTCCAAAGAGATGTACCTGCGCCCCGCGATAAACTACCTGGCCGTAGGCGAAGTAGCTGTCGGCTTTGCGGGTCAACACTTCCCTGGCCGAGTCGCGGTTGGGGTTGAAGGTCAGTTTGGGTAAGAGCCAGGTGTCGCCGTAATCAGTCAGGAGCAGGTCGGGGTTGTATTGCTGGAGAACTGCTTGCAATGCAATCTCGAAGGCGCGGAAGGGTGCCAGGTTGAGAAAGTAATCCACCTTGCCATACCGCACCCGCACTTTTCCTGGTGTGCGTAAGGCCGGATCGACATCCGGGCTGAGTTCCAAAATCCGCAGCGGGAGCGGTTCCGGATCAAGTTCCCAGGGCGAGTCGAGGGCCTCGATTGTGGAAACACGATTTCCGGTGTGATCGATCTGGCAGCGGCTCAGAAGACCAACACCCGTCCGGGCGGAAAAACGCAGCGGGAGCGGGATGTCAGCATCGTAATAATCCAGTGCTGGAAAAGCTGCCGAGAGTTCGGCAAAGAGTCCCGGCAAATCCGCTGGCCGGGAAACCGTGACCGCCAGCACTTCCCTCTTACCGGTGAACAGATCGCGGCGCGTTTCACGGGCCAGGGAGACATTCTTATCTTGCAACAAACGCCAGGCCTGGCGCAAAACAGAAAAATCCCCGGCCGCGTAGAGCGTGACCGGGAAATCCATGCGTAAGGGCAGGCGTTCACCTGAATCTGCCAGCAGCCAGAGCACCAGGCCGGTTTCATCGGGATACAAGTCAATCAACCAGCCGATGGTCTGTGCCATTCGTCAGGACATCCACTTTCTGGCGCAGGATGGCGATCTCCCTGGCCTGTTCGAGCAGGATCGCCAGCAGGGCGGCCTCGAAGGGCAGGAGCGCGTCGGTCTGGCTGATGGCGGCGGTGTGCCGGCGCGCCGCGGCGAACAAACCATCGAAAATGTACTGGTCGCTCTTGCGCAGCGTGCGGCGGAAGCGCGCCAGGGCGGCTTCGGTATCGGTCAGCTGTTGGGTGAGGGTGGGAAGGGTGCGGCCCATGTCAGTTCCCAGTCTTCAGTGAGCAGTAATCAGCAAAAAGCGAGGGTTGAGTCTCAACAGGGATGGAGATTTCCGGCATGAGCAGCCGGTCGGCGCGGGCACAGACCATCTCAACCAGAAAGGCACGTTCGGGGATAAGTGGCGGGGCGAGTGCGACCATCACCGGCGCTAACCGGCCCAGGCGCTCCACCTGGCGCAAACAGGCTTCCAGCAAGCGGCGGACTTCGTGGGCCGGAACATGGTCATCGTTGAAAGTGGCCAGCAGGTCGATGATGATGTACGGCTGCCGTAGCGATGGTGTGCCTTCGAGCAAGGCCAGCATTTGGTAGCAGGTAAAGGCGCGCCGGATGAAAATCCGCTTGGCAGCACGATGAACTTCGGCAGTTTGTTGTCGTAACAGATGTGTGATTCGATAAGGCTGGAAGCGGTTGCCACCATCCAAAACAGTCACGGCATCTCGCAGGGCCAGTTCGGCTATCAGGCGCGAGACGGGTTCACTCGCGGCAGATGTGGCGCAAACAACCAGTAAGGCGCTAGGGCGAAGGATGGGAAGAAGTTCCATGACCACAGCATAGCCGGGAATGAAAAAGAAAACATCCCCTTACGAGGGGATGCGGGAGTTGAAAGAAAGTGTACGCTCATGAGTTGAGCCAGATATGGAGATAGGAAAATGTGCGTTGCCCCATATGGCGGTCACAAGCGGTCCCAATCACTGAAATCCCATGAAGACATCAAATAGCGTAAATCAGACTTGCTGTTCACCAGGAAAACGCTCTGAATGTTGCCCGAATGGGTATGGACAGTTGCCATTGATATTCCCAATTTGGCGGCGATCTGGCGATTGGTGTATCCCAGGCAAATTAAGGCCGTGACCTGTTTTTGGCGCGGAGTAAGCGCTTCCCAACGTTGCCATAAGTCGCCATCCATTTGGCGGCGCGAGAGTGCCTCGCTGAGCAAATCGGAAACCATGTCATCCGGGGAACTTTGCTGTTGATTGGCTAAAGAAATCAAGACAGGATGAAGCGCCTCGTCAACAGCATACCTGTGTGTGGTTTTCGCGCGCACTAATCCCAGCCGTTTGAGCAAGGAAAGAATAATACCCATAAAAACAAGAATATCAGAACAAATATTCTAATATCGTTGCAAATTCAAAACAATAACCAAACGAACTATCAAAGGGGAACGATGCTTTGATGCCATTGTTCCGCGCGAAGGCAATTATAATTATTGCATGAACCCACTTGAAAACCCCTTCAGCCGCCGTGTTTGGAAAAACTGGGCACGCAACGGTTTCAAGCTGCCTCGCAAACAACCATCCCATCCAAAACAGGAAAATACAGAGGAAGAAGATAACGATACCACTCCCAATGGGGTCTATGTGGTGGTCCTGATCGTTTTACTATTCTGTGTTTGTCTGGCAGGGGCCGGATTCTGGTATTTGATCACCAACTATTAAGCAATGTGATTTCCTTGCGTATTTCGAGCAAGAAAATCATTCAATTTCCCCTGACAACGATCGAATGTAGCCAGTAATTCCGGTGCAGGTGGCTCACAGCTGTGCGCGGGCTGGATGATTAATCTACCAGCGGACAAGTCGTTAATCAGGTGATAGGCCTCTGTCTCGGCCCTGACTTGCGACATCCGTTTAAGTTCAATCGCCATTTCTCGTAATTTGATGATCGCCCCTTCCCTGGGCGCTGAATGCAGCAAAACCTCTCCCAAAGCGGTATAGGGGTGATCGATCTCGCCGAGCGCTTCCTGGAATTTACGTTCATATTCCTGCAGGATGATCAATTTCTGTTCCGCTGCAAGTTGCCCCCTGGCGCCCAGGGTAGACTTGAAATCCCACCAATGCGCTTCGAGGCCAGCGCGCCAGGGAAAAGCAATAAAGAAGGGCATGGCTCTCTCAATCAGCAATTGCAAGTCGCCATAGCGTTGTTGCCTCCAAAGCCTGCGAAATAACATCCGCAGGCTTTGTTGCATCCAGAGCGATTGCCAGATGGGTGGCTCCGCCTGTCTCTCGGTTAGCAACGGGGGACATATTACCAGCAAACCAGCGACATCCCCAGCCCTGGCAATCTGCCCGATTTCAAAGAAATGCGGATGAACCAGTTCCAGCACCTTTTGCCCATTCCTGTCCACCCGGTCTGTGTTGCCCAGGGCAAACAAAACATCCGCCCATAGGCTGCGCGTTTCCGGCTCGGCCAGGTCCATCTCGGGGAAGCACGTGATGAATGGCATCTGCCGGATCGTTTCAAGCAGCAAGAGTGCTGCCTGCGCTCCGGAATTGATCCAGGTCAGAGTTGCACAGGTGCGCACACTGGCATTCAATTGCACCACGACATCGGGCGTTGGCTCGAACCGGCCTGCCGCGGCATCCTCGCCCAACTGCCGCCAGAATTCATCTGCAAAGCTCAACATTTTTCGCTGGGCGTACAGGCGGTCAAAAATCTCATCTCTTTGAATCGGGCCTTCTGGCAGGGAGACGTGCAGGAAGGCTGAAAAATCCATCATCCTGGCCAATAGTTTGCCTTTGTCCACCGGCAAACTTTCACGAGCGTACAGGGCTACCAGGCGATGCAGACGCAGAACAGTCTTGCGCCAGCGCGGGTTCTCAAAGCGGTTGAGCAACCCTTTTTCTACCAGGCTGTCCACCACATCCTGGTATGCATTGTTCAGGTGATGAAAGATTTCGTCTGGCACGGAGTGCCCGGGGGGATACATGGCGATCTCGCGCAAAGCGTTTTTTTCATCTGCTGTGAGCGTTTGGAACGCCATGTCAATCGCTTTCGCCAGAGATGAGGTCGGAGTCTCCTGCCGGCTGCCATAGCGGATATAGGAGACGGCCCGCTGGGGATCGTTGATGGCATCAAAGACTTTTCGCCAGCCGCGCGAACGCACCAGGGCTGCCAGGATTGCCACTGCCATCGGCAAGCCTTCGATCAGGTGCCGCAGTTCGCGCGCCTTTTCCTTGTCATGCGGCTTGCCCCACTGCTCGCCCAGGCGCGAACGTATCCAAAGGGTAGTTTCTTGATCCGTGAGAGACTGTAGCGGGAAAACATCTTGCTCCCAACCCAGGGGTTGTAGAGCCGAAATCCCATAGGCAGTTGCCAGCACCCAAAGATCGTCACTCGGTAGGATGGGCTGGAAGCGTTTCCCATCCTGGACATTCTCTGCTACCAATAACCAGCGGCCTTTTCTTTGCGCAATCACCCCTTCGATGTCCCGCAAAGTTTGGCCGCGGCTGATCCGGCGCCGGTCCCATTCCTGCCAGATGGCCTTGAGAGACAGGTTCAGATCGGCATACAGGATTCCGCCGCTAAAAAACCAGGCTGCCCGTTCCAGGATTTCTGACACCATTTCGGTTCGACCGCTTCCCGGCAGGCCAGTCAGGATCACCCGGCCGGGCTGGAACAAACCTGTTTCCGGGTCAGGGTTGAGCAGCTTGACCATAATCTCATCCCGGATGGACTTGCGATAAAAATGCCCCGCTCCGGGCCTGGAACGGGGCAAACTCCCAAGGATGACCGGCTTGGGCCGGTGCTTCTCCCGTTTCAGTTGCTCATCGTTATAGACCAGGCCATCCCAATCCCAAAATTCTTGCTCAAGTCCGTATTCGGGCATGGTGGCTGCCATTTTCAAATGCGCAGCCAGCAGTGTCTTTAATCGCAAATAATGATGTGGGGGAACCTTGCGCCTGCCATTCAGCCAATATGAAATTAGCGCAGGGCTGAGGCGGACATGGTACTGAGCCAGATACTCTTGCGCGAGTTCTGTCTCTTTGATGTCACAAACATCGAGAACATGCCGCAAACGCTGCGAAAAGATACGTTCAAAAGGGTGAGGCTCTTCTGAAGGCATAGGATTTTGTGTTAATTTTTGGGGTATGTTTGTTAAGCCCCCGTGGTTATCCTTGCGAATGTTGGCGGCCAAATCCCATCCGGCCGTTCAGCACAACAACGTTGTGAAATACAGTAATTGGTAGTTTCGAGTCGACTTGGAACTCCCCACGGAGTTCAACATGACAAAAGGAAAAAACACATCTGGGGCATTTTCTCCCAAGCAAAATGAGCTTCTAAAGCTCATACTCCAGATTCTGAAGAGAGTCGCAGGCAAAAACCAACGGAAATAAAATCGGACAAATGCAGCGCCCCGGATCCGGGCGCTGCATTAGATAATTTTACTATTGGTGTAGGCAACGATTATAATTGCTTCATCCTATTCATCCTGATGGTGATCTATGTCGGAAACCAAAATTGTCCAATCAGTTGGCAAGGCCACGCGCCGCAAATACAACCAGCAAAACCCATACGAACTGCAAGACCATCCACGCAAAGCTGCGATTTATGTACGCGTCTCACGCGAAGAACAGGCCTTGGGGCATTCGCTGGAAGCCCAGGAACGCGAATGCCGCGAATACCTGCTGAACGCCAAACCCAATTGGGAATTGGTCGGGGTTTTCAAAGATGAGCACAGTGGCAAGACGGATCGGCGCCCCGGATTTCAGGAAATGATGGAATTGATTGAAAGCGGCCAGGCGGACACGATTGTCTGCCACCACCTGGATCGCTTCTCTCGCAACCTGCACGACATTCTCTCTTACTTCAAACAGCTTGAAGCAAAGGGAACTATTTTAGCATTTTCCAAGGAAGATTTCGACTTTTCTACCCCCGATGGGATGCTTCATTTTCACATCCTCGCAGTCTTTGCTGATTGGTATCTCAAGAACCTGACCCGCGAAACCAAGAAAGGTAAATTCAGCCGGATTGTCGCGGGAAAGGCAAATAATCAGTTGCCTTTTGGCTATGTTCAGGATGCCAGTGGTAACGCTATCATTGTCGAAGAAGAAGCCAAGGCTGTCCGCGGCGCTTTTGAGCGTTACGTGACTGGGAACTATACAGATCGCCAAATCGCCGATTGGCTCAAAAACCAGGGGCTTTCCTCCCGCAAAGGGCGGGAATGGCATAAAGATAACGTCCGGACACTGTTCAACAATGATTTTTATTACGGGGTCGTCCGCTACCACGACGATTTGTATCCCGGCAATCACACACCCATCCTCAGCAAGGAACTATTTGATCAAGCCCAGGAAGTCCGGCGTTCTCACGCCCGCCGCCCGCGCTCTTCAGCCCCCAGTTTACGGGTTTATTTGCTCAATACCCTATCGCATTGTGCGGCTTGCGGACGCCCCTTACGCGCCCAGGGTGGGCATGAAGACTATCGCTACTACCGGGAAGCATCCCAGTTACGCGGTTTTAGCGACTGTCCTCACCGCGGCTTGAGCATTCACGCCTCCATCGCAGATGCACAGATCGGTCGGATCATTCAAGCTTTTCATTTACCCGATGATTGGCAGGAAATTATCAAAAAAATCAGCACGGGCGAAGAAGAACGCCAACAGGTTTTGGCAGAAAGAAAGCGCCTGGAGGATCGCTTGCGGCGTGTGGCCGAAATGTATGAAGATGGCGTTTTGACGCGTGTGGAGTATGAAAAGCGCCGCATGGTTGTTGTCAAAGAAATGGAAGCCCTGGTTCTACCGGACGGTGATAATTTGCTCGGGCACGGTACACAAATTGAAACCTTCCGCCAAATCTGGCCCTTAGCGACCCCCGAAGAACAACGTGAAATTTGCCGTCTGGTGTTGGAATCAGTGGTGATTGATCTCAAAGAAAAGTGGATTGTGAGCGTAACTCCCAACAAGGAATTTATATGGTTTTTCAAACATAACCCACTGCTGCATGAAGAACCCAACCGTGCTGATTTTCAGGTGGATGATATGATTCGGGAAATCGAGCAGGGATAATCAGAATTTTTTTGTTCTTTATAAAATACGCGGAGTTCTGCATTGAGTCCAAAACAAAAAAGTCTCAACCTGGGCAGCCCTGCTTTTTCTATTATTGCCATCAGGGCCGTCTAATGTAATAGAAGTAACAATTCAATTACGAGAAGTTACAAACTGGTTTTAGCGATAAAACTTATTATTCGCTTGACCTCTGCGCCAAATCATAGTAAATTAAACGAGATCGCCCCTGCTGTCACAGGAGCGATCTCATTGCAAGTCTTGCACCTTACGATAACTCTTTGGTCAGAGTGTTTTTTTGTGCCCTAGCATCTCTGCTAAGACAAACCGCCTATTTTTTACCATTGGCGGCCCCGACGGGGGTCGATGCCATACCAGGCAATCTCAACCGGAAGGGCTAATTCGCCGCCGCGATTCTGGGTGTTGAGGGTGACAGCCGGGGCATTATTGCTAACCAC
>JAGVAO010000214.1 GCA_020060235.1 Anaerolineales bacterium
CAGGAATTGGGTCAATGTGTCGGTTTGAGAGGTCATTCGCTGTTGATTTAGGGTCAGTATCCAGTATTCAGGTTTTGTGTGCTTTTATTTGGGTAACTGATAACTGGTAACTGGTCACTGCCCTAATGCTCATCCAATTTATCGGGCAGGATTTTGTAAATGACGCGCACTTCGCCGGGGCCGTTGCCGCGCCAGGGTTTGTCAATGTAGTATTTGCGCGCCAGTTCTTTGATATGCTCCAGCCCGCCTTCTTCGGTGATTTCAACCACCTGCCCACGAATTTGCAGGTAGCGGTAAGGGTCGCTAGGGTCCTGAATGACCATCGCTACTCTGGGGCGGGCGCGCATGTTGCGGTCTTTGGTGCGGCCTTTGGCTGAATTGATGAGAATGTGTTGGTCGTCATGGTTGAACCAGATGGGAGTCACCTGCGGGGAACCGTCCTTCATGGTGGTTGCCAGGAACAGGAACGCGCGGGTCTCGTCTTTGAGCAGGTCGTGGTATTTTTCGGGAATGTTTTTCATGTTTCGTCCTTGTCGGGGCGTTTGAGCAACTCGGCGCGCATCAGGCCACTGTTGTGAAAGCCAAGCGCGGTTTGAGTTTCTTTGGGTGTGCAGCCGAGCAATAGTTTAATTTCGCTGTCGCGTTTGTGCAAATCGACGATGACGAGGATGGCTTGCAAGGGATGTCCCGGTACCGAGCCGCGCCACAGGTCGATGCCGTCGCCGTCGGCGGAGGATGTCCCGGCCAGGTAGCCGTAATCGAGGGGATAGGTGATTTCGGGGTAGCGCGGATGGCGCGAACCGGCGGGCCGGTCGATGACGATTTCGCTGGACTCAATCAGCCGGTCGAGGTAGGCCCAAAATTCATTCTTCATTCTTGAAACTCATCTTTTACCTGAACATGTCCTGCTCTTTGGGCCGCAGCAATTCTTTCAGCGACCCCTCGCGCAGGGGATAGGGAAATCCGCGCACATGCACGGCGGGTGTCCCCTCGGCGGCCTGTCCCATGACCAGGCTGGCGGCGGCGGCCAGTTCGTCAGCGGCGGCGACAATCGTTATTTTTAGCGTGTAACCAAAAAGGTCGTTCCAGCCGCGCTCGTCCACCAGGCCGGGTAGTCCGCTCAGGCCGATGGCGACCCCGACCGTCCCCAGCCGCCAGGCGCGGCCATGCGAGTCGATAATCATCACGCCCAGGCGTTTGCCACTGGCGGTTTCCAGTGCGGCGCGGATTTCATCGGCAGAACCGTCAGGGTTTTCGGGGAGCAGCAGCGCCCAGTTGTCGTGACCTTCGCCGCCCACGTTGGACTGGTCGATGCCCGCGTTGGCGCACACAAATCCCAGCCGGTGTTCGACGATGGCTGTCCCCATGCGCGCGCGCAGGATTTGGCTGCTTTCTTGCAATAGAAGTTCCGCAATGCGCGGGTCTTTGCCCGTTTTTTCGGCCAGTTCGAGCGCGGCTGCCGACGGGCTGACGCTGGCGAGGTTGACCAGCCGGTTTTCGGCCTTGCTGACAATTTTCTGCGCCAGGACGAGGATGTCGCCGTCCTGCAAGTCGATTCCCGTCTCGCGCAGGCTGTTAAGAAGAAACTCCGCCAGGTTGTCGCCCGGGCGGATGAGGGGAATGTTGGGGAGGGGGGTGAGTACGAGAGGCGGCATTGCAGGTCTTCAGTATCCAGTGTTTAGCAACCAGTACCCAGCGTTAGGTTACTAAATACTGGGCACTGGTTACTATTTACTGACCACTGATTCCAGTTATCTTGATTCCCGCATGGGTTGAGCCGTATTGTTTGTTCATGTAAATCAGGATGCTGGTCAGCCCTTCGACCACCACCGAGTTTTCAATGGGGCCGGCGTCCCAGCCGGTCAGCCCGGCGGCGGCCACCAGTTTGAGCACTTCCTCGCGGGCGGCTTTGCTTGTACCGGTGATGAGCACGTCGCAGGGAGGTTCGCCCTCGGTCATAAGGTGTTCGTGCGAAATATTCTGGAAAGCATCGACGACCTGTACGCCCTCGCCGAGGAGTTCAACCGCTTCTTGCGCGGCACTGCCAGCGGGGGGCATCTGCACTTTGGTGACCTTTGGCGGGACGAGCGGCACGGTCACATCGACCAGGATTTTGCCTTGCAGGGCATCTTTGACGGTCAACAGGGTGTCTTTGTGCGCGGCATACGGGACGGTCAGTACAACCAAATCCGCTTTTTGCGCGGCGGACAGGTTGTCCAGCCCTTCGATGGAGGCGTCGCCGAGCATCTCCGTCAGTTCAGCGGCGGCGGCTTCGGCTTTTTCAGGGGTGCGCGAGCCGATAACGACTTGGTACCCGGCCCTGGCCCAGCGATAGGCCAGTCCCTTGCCTTCTTTGCCGGTTCCGCCGAGAATGGCGATGGTCATCATCAATGAGTCGGTCATAGGGTTCCTTTTAACGGTGGTAATTCGGAGTCCAACGTCTCCTGACGTTGGGTTTTTATGGGTCGCCCCTGCTGGATTACGCGACAAATTTATTGTACTTTTCCCACACTTTCGGGGCGTGTTCGCGGGCGTGGGCGGCGATTTCGGTTTCGTCGAGGGTGAGCAGTTGGCGGTCTTTCATCAGCCATTGGCCGTTGACGATAGTCCCCGTTACCATGCTTTCGCGGAAGCCGAATAAGATGTGCCAGGGTAGGTTCCCCGCCGCCAGCGGGGTGGGCGGGTTGTAATCCACCAGCATCAGGTCGGCGGCGGCGTCTTTTTGGATGATGCCTACCGGCGCGCCGTACAGGCTGCTGGCAAAGGCGGCGTTGTTGTAGACGGCCATGTCGGTCAGGGTGTAGCCGCCCATGCGGCGCGGGTCTTCACGGGCGATTTTGTGCATCAGGTAGGCGGCGCGCCACTCTTCCCACATCGAATTGGAGAATCCGTCGTTGCCCAGGCAGACGCGCACCCCGGCTTCGAGCATGGCTTCGGTCTTTGCCACGCCGACGGCGTTGTTCATGTTCGAGCGCGGCTGGTGGGTGACCCAGGCGCGACTCCCGGCCAGGGCCTGGATTTCGCTCTCCTCGACATGCACGGCATGGACGATGATGCTCTTTTCGTCCAGTGCGCCGTGACGCGCCAGCCATTCGATAGGCAGGCCGTCGCCGCGTTTCTTGAGCGTTTCGCGGTCGTCGGTCGATTCGCTGATGTGGATGTGGATGCCAGCGTCCAGCCCGGCCAGGGATTCGAGACAGGCCTCGAGGGTGGGCGTGGAAATCGTCAGCGGGGCATGCAGGCCAAAGGCCGCGCGCAGCAACGGGCGGTTGCCACCGGACACGGCTTTGATGAAGTTAACGTTTTCTTCGATGGCCTCGCGCATTTTGGCCTCGCCGTAGCGGTCGGTGGTTTCGTAGCATAGTGCCGCTCGCAGGCCGGCCTTTTCGACCTCCTGGCCGATGGCATTCAGGGAACCGGTCAGGAAGTTGGGCGAGGCGTGGTGGTCGATTAATGTGGTTGTGCCGTGCTTGATGGCATCCACCAGGCAGACCAGGGCCGAAAGGCGCACGGCTTCCTCGTCCAGGGCCTGGTCGAGCGGCCACCACAGGTTGTCGAGAATTTGCGAGAAGCGCGAAGCGGGTTCGCCGGGGATGGCGAGTCCGCGCGAGTACATGCCATAGAAGTGAGTGTGGGCGCAGATGCTTCCGGGTAGGAGCAACTGTCCACGCGCATCGTACAGCGGGGCGTCGGGGTGGCGCGCCCTGAGTTCGGCTGAAGGGCCGAAATCGGCTATTTTGCCGGACTCAATCAAAAGGGCCGAATCGGCCAGGATTTCATTCGGCTTCCCCCAGGTGACGATGGTGGCGTTGGTTATCAGCATATTATCCTAATCCATATTGCATGGGCGGCGGCAGTTGCACACCGGCGCGGGCGTAGTCGCACAGGGTTTGGTAGACCAGTTCCTTTAGTTCGTGGTCGTCGCTGAAGTGGGCGCGATACAGTTCGGCAATAATGCCCTCGGAGGGCGTCTGGCGCAGGTAGGACAATGCGGCGCGCTGCTCGTCGTAATTTTCGCCCTTGAAGGCCAGAAGGAGCATGTCGGTGGCAATCTGGCCGGGGCTGATGCCCATGCCCTGCTTGCCGGCAAATTCAATCAGCCAGGGCGTTTCGGCGGGCGGGGTCAGGCGGCGTGGAATGCGCGGGTCAGGGCGCGAACGGCTGTCGAGCAGTTCGACGGCCACATTGCGGACGACCCATTGTGTGTCTTCAACCTGGGTTTTCTCGAGCAATTCGAGCGCCCAGTCTTCGGGGATGCGCGCCAGGCCGTAGGCGATGGCGCGGCGCATCAGGATGTCGTCACTGTTGATGCCCTCGCGCAAGGCTTCGCGGCCTTCGGAGAGGTCGTTGGCGAGCGATTCAGCAGCGGCGCGGCGCAGGTCTTCGTCCCCTTGCAGCAGGGCAGACGCGACCGCCTCGAGGGCCGGTGGTGTGCCGATGGCCACCAGCGCCAGGCAGGCGGCGCGTTGGGCCGGGCCGATGGTCTGGGTCAGAACGCGGGTCAGCCCTTCGACGGCCTTGGCATCGCGCATGATTCCCAACCCGAGGCAGGCCATCAGGCGCAGTTCGTCAGACGGCGAGAGCAGCAACTGCCTGAACAGCGCGCCCATGTTCGGGTCGCCGTTGAGCGCAAAGGCCGCCGCCACCTGTCCGCGCAGGGCCAGCGGGTTATCGCTGTTTTGCAAAATTTCGACCAGCCCGGCAATCAGGCTGTTGCGCCAGGGCGCATTGCGCGGGGTGTCACGCAGGGTTCGCGCCGCAGTCAGTTGCGGGCGCATTAAGATTGGGTCAGATTCGGCCAGCAGGCTCTGGATGAGCGGCGTGGCATCGCTGAAAGCGGCCAGGTAGCGCATCACCTGGGTGCGTCCGCTCCAGGCAGGCTGGCTCAAGATGGGTTCTGCCGCGCCTGGCCCGCGCAGTCCTTGTCCGGCCAGGTACGCGCCAAAAACGGGATGGCTGAAACGCATCCGGTTTTTGGCGTGGCTGGTCAGCAAGCCGCTGGCGCTTAAATTTCCGGTGATGGATTGGGGCGCTGTGCTGGCCGGGGCGGGACTCTTCTTCCTGTCCTTTTCTCCGGGCTGTAAAGCCTCCGCCGCGGGAACGGACTCCTCCGCGCCTGTCTCGCTGTCTTCGGGGGTTTCCTCCACCGCCGGGGCGCTGGCAGCCTCTTCGGCCAGTGGCAGGTCGAAAGACTTGACCCACTCCCTGGCCTGGTTGTTGTCGAAGGCGGCAATCCCGTTCAGGCTGGCCTGGGCGCCGAGCACTTGCAGGGCCTCGAGCGGGATTTTTGCGGTAGCCAGCCGGCGGATGTGGGCTTCGATGGCGTCCAGCGGGCGCGGGCCGCGCACATCACCGGCATAGCCCGCCCAGAGTTTTAGGGTCAGTTCGAGCGGGGTTAGTCCAAAATTATCGGCGGCCAGCCAGCGTTGCAGGAGCAGGTTGTCCACATCGGGAGCGGTTTGCGCCCAGGTTTCGTTTTTGACGTATTTGAGCCAGAGTTCATCCCACTTGCGCATGAATTCGTCCTGCTTTTGCGCATCCCAGGGCAGGACGGCAAGCGGCCTGAAACCGAGTTGTAGCAACCCATCGATGTACTCGTCAGACCCGGCGGCCATGACACGGATTTTTGGATAAGCGCGCAACAACAGGCGCAGATAGCCTGAAACTTCCTGCACGCCGCTCTGGGGCAATTCGTCCAGGCCGTCGAGCAGCAGTAAGGCGCGTCCGGTCTGGAAGGCGTATTTCACAAATTCGGGCATGCGCGTTGCATCCAGAACGGATGCACGGCTGGATTGGTGGTCGATGATGGGACTGAGCAGGTCTTCCGGCTTCTTGGGTTCTGCGATGGGCAATCCCAGGTCGAGGGCGTGCAGCAGGAAGGGAATGGCCTCATGTAAAGTCCCTGCGCCGGGCAGGCGGTTGACAACCTGGCTGGCGAGGTAGGCCAGGGCGGTGGTTTTTCCCGCGCCCGGCTGCCCGGTCAGGACGATGTTCGCGCCGCCATCCAGTGCTTCGGCCAGCCCCAGACTTGGCGCGCCGTAGAAAGCGCCCACTTCGGGCCAGTCGGGCATATAAGGAATGCTTTGCTCGACAATTTCTTCATGGTGGGGCGCCATTCCCGGCTCGATTTGGGCAGGCGGGGCCAGCAGCCTCGGCTCGACCATGATTTCCTCCAGCGAAAACAGGGATGCGGCAATGTGCATCTCCTGCGTCTGGCGGTAGACGATTTTCCGGTGGCTGTCCTCGATACCAGAACTGGCACGTAGTTTGGCTTCCTCGCGCTGTTGCTTCAATGCCTCGATGGCGTTGCGCAGGCTGGGCCGCAGCGATGCCAGGATGGCCCAAAAGATTGTGGCGACAATCGCGCCAATCCAGAACGAGAGCATGTCGATGCTGGGCAGACGGTTCATGGCAGGGCCTTAATTGCTGAATAAAATCCGCCCGCAGAATGGACATTCCACCATTTGGGCGGCCATGCGCACTGCCTGGGCCTGGGCAGGGGTCAACCCCGCGCCGCAGGCATCGCAGGCATTATCGCTGATGGTTGTGACAGCCAATCCGCGCCGTTTCTGGCGCAGGGCCTCGTATTTTTGTAACAAATCCGGGCTGATTGTTCCGTAGGTGGCGGCCCGTTCGGCGTTCAGGTTTTCCAGGCTGTTTCGCAGGGTGTCCTGTTCGCCTTTGAGTGACGAATTTTGCGAGATGACCCGAGCCTCGACCTGGCTGAGGTTTTTGTCGGCGTCCTGGTGGGCTTCCCGGGCTGTTTCAAGGCTGAGCATGGATTCCAGTTCGGCGTCTTCGAGCGAGGCCAGGTAACGTTTGATGGAAGCCAGGTCGTTTTGCAGGTCTTGGAGTTCTTTGGGATTTTGAATCCGCCCGCCGTACAGGCTGGCCTCGACCTGCTCCAGTTTGATGCGCTGGGCTTCGCTGGCGGCCTGGCTGGCGCGTAGGGCTTTTTCCGCTTCCCGGACGTCTGCTTCGGCCTTTTGCAGGGTGCTGCGGGCGGCTTGCATGGCGCTGTCATTTTCGAGTATGGCGCGAATGGCCTCCAGGCGCGCGGCGGCCTGGTCGATGCGGCTGTCCACTTGTTGCAGGCGGTAAATTCCGAGAACTTGACTCATATCTAAAATTATACACGGGATGTCGCTGAAAGAGGCCTGTCTGCGCGGAAAAGGGATTATTGTGACGGCAGGTTGAAGTAGTTGTAAACCGCCTGCGATATTTGCACCACCATGCCTGAAACAGGCTCCCAGATGGTCTGGACGGGGTGGTAGATGAAAATCGAAACAACATAATTACCGCCGGGCGTGTAGACGATGCCCACATCGCTGATGTTCTGGATGATGCCCGAAGGGCCGCTAATCCAGCCGTGCTTGTGGGCAATCTGGGTACCTTCGGGCAACCCGGCTTCAAGCAACACCCCGATGCGGTCGAGTTTCATATACTCAATCATCTCGATGCACACTTCGCGGCTCATGGTTTCCGGGAAGGCCGCCACCAGCGCGCCGCCTCCGCTTTCCGAACACTGGTACAGGTCGGCAAGTAGTTGTCCCATTTCGGAGGGAGTGGTCTGATTGTAAATATCCGGGCGGGTGACAACGTCGGTACGCTGGTTGGCGTCAGTGTCGAATCGCTGTAAAAGCGGCGCGCCATTGAAGAAATACCCTGCCAGGAAGGTGTTCCTGAGTCCCAGTTTGCGCATGTCTTCGGTGACGACCAGCGGACCGCGCCCCGGCGCAATGCGTTCCATCAGCGCGTCGGTGGCCGGGTTTTCGGAGCGGGTAATCGTTTCTTCTATCAGGGCTGCCACATCGCTGCTCAGGGGTTGCCCAAGATGGTTGTAGACCGAAATCATGACCGGAATTTTTACCGTACTGGAGGCCGTAAAGGCGATATCCGGCTCGATGCCGATGTTTTGGTTGCGGTCATAGCCGAAGTGTAGTTCTTCACCGGTTTGCAGGTCGAGCATGTAGAAGCCCACCACGCCATCGAACGGCGTCAGGTCGATGATTTGGCGAATCAGGATGCCAAGGTTGTTCAGGGCGGGACGCCCGGCCAGGGTGCGCTGGGAGGTCAGCGCTACGATGCGCCGGTTGGGGGAGCGCAGGGCGTCTTCAATCAGGATGAGGGCGCGGTTGACGTCCAGTTCCTGGCCGGGAGTGCCAGGCGCAAAGTTGACCTGTCCGGGTACGGGTTGGGCCGCGATGGCAGGGGTGTCGTAGCGTGGGGAAATCTCCTCGCGCAGGTAACTTCTCAATCGGTCTTGCGAAAAGGAGGCGACCAGCGGAACAGGGGTGGTTTCGGGTTGGCGTCCCCACATAAAGTCCCAGAACCCGACCCAGAATGGGCTGCCGGTGCGCTGCAAATCGGCAGCAGCCAGCATGGCTTCGGTTTCGAGGCTAAACCCAACCAGGGTCGGGTCGAGGTGGATGACTCCTCCGCCATACTGGATTTCGACCGGCGAGGTGTAGACCTGCAAAAGCCGCTGGGCGGCTTCCTGCGGACTGACCCCGCCGACAGGAACGCCGGCGATGGTCATGCCTTCGGGATAATTCCCACGCGCCCGGCTGTAAGCGGTTAGCTCAATCATCGTCAAAATGATGGCTACCGCAACAAAAAAGAGCGAAACCCAACGCAGGATAAAGGAAGTATCGCGCGCAATTCTCATAACTTATGCCTCTACAGATAAAACATCTGCCGCCAGAAGGACGTAGGTAATCCAGACCAGGTCGGCAAGGAAAAGGTGCAGTAGTTGCATCCAGACCGGGGCAAGCAGGATGACATTGATAAACCCGGCTGCCCACTGGACGAGTACCAGCCCGGCCAGCGAGAGAGCCAGTCGACGGGTGAGCGGTTTGTCTGTCTTGCCGTACAGATTTCGCACGAGCACCAGGGTCAGGAAGCCAACCAGGATAGCCACCAGCGGGTGGACAATGCGAAGTTGAACCAGGAAATGGGCGTTGGGGTCTGATTTTTGGGCCATTCCATCGGCCAGCGATTCGGGCGGGAAGAGGGTATCGCCCAGGGCGGTGATGGCGCCGGTCATGCCAATGACGGCCACCCCGGCCAGGCCGAGGAGAAACCATAGCGGCCAGAGACCCTTGCCCCTGAAAGTAATCCGACGCCCGCCCGAAGCCCACCAGGCTGTCAGGGTCATGATGCCCAACAGAAGGAATGTGTTAAGCAAATGAACGGCCATCGCAATGGCGCGGTGGACTGAGTCGTTGTCCCCAACCAGTTCGAGCAAAACCAGACCGGCTCCCAGCAGCGCCTCGATGAGGATAAATGCCGCAGTACCTACAGCCCCTTTGCGGACAATGTGACCTTTCGGGTAAGCCCTGAAAGCCCAGATGAGTAAAACCAGCACCAATATCAGGGCGATGCCGCTCGTCGCGCGGTGGGTGAGCTCGATGAACGTTTCGACGGCCTCGGGGCGATGGATGATTTCCCCGTTACAGGTTGGCCAGTGGTTGCCGCAGCCTGCCCCGGAGCCTGTTGCCCGCACCAGCGCTCCCCACAAAATCACCAGGATGGTCCAGGCGACAACGCCCCAGGAAAATTTTGCAAATCTTGTCAATGTCATAGGTTCGATTCTCTCGCGTAATTTCAGGCAGTTGGGGAGTATAACATAATCGTTTTGACCCGGTTTGCAATTCGGAGCGCGAGCGCGGCGATGGTCAGGGTCGGGTTTGCCATACCGGAAGTCGGGAAAGTTGAACTGCTGGCAATATATAAATTATGCACGCCATGCACGCAACAATGCTCGTCTACAACACCCTGCTGGGGGTCCCTGTGCATTCGCGTGGCACCCATGTGATGCTTGGATGGTGTTATCGAAACCGGCCAGCCTTCCTCGTCGAGGTCGTGGTTGATGGGGCGAATCGGCAGACCGATGCGAGTCAGCCCTTCGAACAGGGCTTTGCGAAGCCGATGATAACTGTCCAAATCTTGCGTTGAAAGTTTCCAGCGAACGACCAGGCGGGGGATACCGAGAAAGTCTCGTTTGTCGTCCGAGAGCGTCAGGCGGCTTTCGGGATTGGGAACACACTCCAACTGCATCTGTAGTCCGTAATGGGGCTTATCTTTTCTTTGAAACAAACCGCTTTTTATGGCCGGTAAAAGTTTTCGGCTGTTGGACAGCGCTTGAACGAGATATTCCGCTGCCCTAAGGCTTGGCGGCGCGGCATGATGGATGATTTCCGACAGGCGGATGACATCCTGCATCTCTTTTGAGTAGAACAGGTCGTCGGTTTTGTGGGCGGCGCGCCGGACGAAAAAGCCGCAGCCATTTAGCAGCCTGTGTTCTTGCCTGTGCGCGGATGTCAGCCCTGCGGCCAACACATTGCCGAGATTTTTCTGCTCGATTGAATAATCCAGCTTGAACAATTCTCTTGGCTGGTGGGCGGGGATGTCGTCGATGTGCGCATCGAACAGGCTGACGTGTTCCATGAAATAGCGGCCAAGCAGGTCGTTTTGATTCCCTATCCCATTTTTTTGAACATCGCGCGAGGCCAGCATCAGGCGGGGTGTTTCCAGCCCTCCCAGGGCAAGGATGAAGAACCTGGCCCTGACAGAAAATCGTTTCCTAAAAAGGGTGGTACAGCGCACACTATCAACCTGGCTGCCATCGTTGTTTAACTGAATATGCAGGGCTGTTGCGTTTAGAAGCACTTGCAGGTTGGACGACTGTTTTATTTCAGCGCGATATTTTTCGCCGAATTTGGTTGGCGGGCTGAAGGAAAATTTCTTTAGTTCAAGCCCGCTTTCCATGTCTCGAAGATTCGGCGTGTAGTCGTAATTGTCGATTTCAAATAAACGATTGGCTTGTTCATAAAAGGGCCGCAATTCAGCCGCAGAAATAGGCCAGCCGCTGTGCGGAATCCAATCGCGTTCTTCAAAATCATCCCTGTCGAGCGGATGGCAGCGCCCAAACCAAGTAGCCGTGCTGCCGCCAAATTGCCTGCGGCGGGTAAATTCGGGGGATGTATACCAGCGCCCTTCAACCACCCCGCGATAGAGAAACTGGGCATGGTGGTTAAAATCCAGCCCGCCGCTTTCAAGCAGGATGACTTTGATATCGGCATTCAAAAACTCGCGGGCTGCGGCAATCCCTGCCGCCCCGGCACCGATAATGCAAAGGTCGGCTTCGATGATTTGTTGGGATGTAAGATTCTGCGCGTTAATGAGCATGGTTTTCGCTTGGGGGTTTGGAGTATCCTAATTATAATCAGCCATCGTATGAGTAGAAAGCTAAAAGTCGCTGTTGTTGCAGCCTGTCCGTTTCCTTACGCGCGCGGCACGCCAATCCGAATTTTGAGAATGTCGGAAGCCCTGTCCGCGCGCGGGCACGAGGTTCATGTTGTTACCTATCACCTGGGCCAGAAATTGGACAGCCTTCCCTTCCAGGTGCATCGCATTCCCAATGTGCCAACTTACCGAAAGGTTTCTCCCGGCCCGACCTATCAAAAAATCGCCATTTTGGACATCCTGCTTGCCAAAAAACTGCTTGATTTGGCCCGGCAGGTTGATTTTGATATTATCCATGCCCATCACTTCGAGGGATTGCTGGTTGGCCTGCCGGTTGCGCGCCTGAAACGCATCCCGATTGTTTTTGATGTGCACACCCTGCTGTCTTCTGAACTTCCGCATTATTCGATGGGCCTTTCGGCGCGAACTTTGCGCTGGTTGGGCAACCTGATAGACCGCCGCCTTCCGCGCCGCGCCGACCATATTGTATCGGTCACCAACCTGATTCGGGAAAAACTTATCAGCGAAATCGGTATCGACCCTAGAAAAATCACCACTGTTTATGGTGGGGTTGAACTGGCGCATTTTTCTACTGCCCGGGCTGTCCCTGCGCAGGATATAATTTCTCCGGTGCTGGTATATACGGGCAACCTGGCTCCTTACCAGGGGATAGACCTGATGCTTCGGGCCTTTCGAAAAGTTTTGGACAAGCGCCCGGATGCTAAGTTGAAGATTGTTACACATTCTTCGATGGAACCTTACCGTGACCTGGTCTCGGCTCTCGAACTTCGAGGGCAACTGACCGTCACAGACGCGGATTATTTCGAAATCCCCGACCACCTGTATTCGGCCAGCATTGCGCTCAACCCGCGAGTCTATTGCGATGGTTTGCCACTCAAGTTGTTGAATTATATGGCGACGGGCCGCCCGATTGTATCCTTTGAAGGTTCAGCCGAGGCGCTGGAGCATGAACGCAGCGGGCTGGTTGTTTCCAATGGGGATGTAGACGGATTTGCCCGCGCGGTTTTGCGCCTTTTGGACGACCCGGAATTTGCCGGGATGCTGGGACAAAATGCGCAATCCGTGGTTCAGGAATTTTTTGTCTGGGAGAATTCGATTCGCTTGCTGGAAACAATTTACGACTCCCTGCTGTCGAGCCGCGTATGATGCCGAACTTCATTATCATTGGCGCGCCGCGCGCGGGAACGACATCTTTGTACCATTACTTGCGCCAGCATCCGCAGGTTGGCATGAGCCGCATCAAGGAAACAAATTATTTCGCTTATCTTGCCTCGTGCGCTGAGCCAGGTTATGAAACAGGGCCAACCACCCTGTGGCCGGTAAAAAGCCTTGCGGAATATGAAGCCTTGTTCCAGGCTGGCGAATATGCCGCGCTAGGGGAGGCATCTCCCCTGTATTTTTTTGCCCCCGGGGTTGCGCGGCAAATTAAGGCGCATCTGCCCGATGCGAGGCTGGTTATGATATTGAGGAATCCTGTCGAGCGCGCTTATTCCGCCTATTTGAAAAACCGCCGTGAGGGAACTGAGTCGCGCGCTTTCGAAGACAGGATAACAAGGGAGATACACCACCCGGAAGAAGTTGTTTGCAGCGAGCATTATTACCTGCGAGCCGGGATGTATTTCCGGCGCATTACCGATTATTTGCAGTATTTTGAATCATCCAAACTGAAAATCGTTTTTCAGGATGACCTTCAAGACGACCCGGCTGGGCTGATGAGTGAACTGTTCGCATTTCTGGGCGTTGATTCCGGCTTCGTGCCCGATATGTCGGTGCGCTTCAATCAGTCCTTGCCGCCGTTGCTGGTCAAAAATCCGCGCAGCAAGCGCCTTTTGAAGGAAATTACCCGGCGAGTCAGGGAATTTATTCCGCGCAAGGTATATTATTCCCTGCTGAATTTCGAGTATTCGATGAACAAGAATCTGCCCGGTTATTCACCGCTGGACAAACAAACCCGGTTACTATTGCTGGCGCAATACAGGCAGGACATTTTAAACCTTCAAGATTTTCTTGGCAGAGACCTATCCCATTGGCTGGCGGCGGAATGACGATTAGCGCGGTGCTCGTGAATTTTAATAGTGGCGATACGATATTGCAGGCCATTCAATCCCTCATCGAGCAGGGGGATGTTTGGGATGAAATCGCTGTCGTGGACAACGGCTCCTCGGACGGGAGCAGCCTTGAGGTTGAGCGGTGTTACCCTTTTGTGCGGATAATAGCCCTGGGTGAAAATCAGGGCCTGTCGCGGGCGCGCAACGCCGGGTTGGCGGCTATCCAAAGTGACCATGTACTCTTTGTTGATGACGATGTTTACCTGTCCCCCGGCAGTTTGAAGAAAATGATGGGCGCTCTCGCAGAAACCGGCGCATCGGTGGTTTGTCCGCGTGTGCTTTTGCATCCCGAAAGCGATATTGTCCAATGCGACGGCGCGGGCATTCACTTTATGGGGGTTCTGTCGATGCGCCACCCGTTCAAGCCGGCGGCGTCCACGCTGGCAGAGCGGGTGATGACTTCGGGTTTCATCGGCGCGTGCATGCTTTTCGACGCAAAACTGCTTCGCAGCCTGGGCGGGTTCGACGAAGACTATTTTTTCTATTTTGAAGACTTGGAACTGTCTTATCGCATGACTACCCTGGGGTATAAAATATGCTGCGAACCCGGTGCGACGGTCTTGCACGAGCGCGGAAGCGGCACGGAAAACCTGTCGTTTCGTGGAAAAGGCGCATATCCTGCGCGGCGAGCCTATTTCACCCTCCGCCATCGCTGGTTGACGATAGCGCTTCACTATCAATTGCGGACGCTACTCTTGCTATTGCCAGCCTTTGCGCTGTACGAGTTTGCCGCTTTTGTGGAAGTTTTGCGCCGGGGCTGGGTAAGGGAATATTTTGGCGCAGTCTTCTCTCTTGCCAGGCTTGCGCCCTCTGTTTTAAAAAAGAGGGCGCGTTGGCAGTTGGCAAGAAAGGTTTTTGACCGGGATATTTTATCCGCTGGCCCGTTGCCCTTTTCTCGCGGCTTTGTCGAAGACGGCGGGAAGAAAAAATTGGTGGTTGTGCTTGATGCTTTACTGAATTTTTATTGGGAAAAGATAAAAAGATGGCTGTAGAATTGTCTATCATCGTGCCATGTCGTGGACATGCCGCCGAACTGGAAGTTTGCCTAGCCAGCCTGATATCGCAAAACACTTCGGTGCGATATGAAGTGCTGGTGGTTTATTGCCGCCAGGAGTTGGATGTGGACGCTGTCGTCAGGAAGTTCCCGTCCGTATCGCCGGTTGCGTCGGAAATTTTTCTTCTCGCGGGTGAAGCGCGCAATGAAGGCGCACGGCGCGCCCAGGCTGACTATCTCGCTTTCATCGATGCCGATTGTTGGGTCGACCCCAACTGGGTGACGTTTGCTTTCGAGGCGATGCAGGCAGGTGTTTTATTGTGCGGCGGCGCAATTCTCGATTTGCATCCATGGGATTGGGTGGCCTCTACCGATAATCGCCTGCAATTTGCGGATTTTCCGCCGGGGCGCCCTTATGGGATGACGGCCTACATGCCTGGTGGGAACGTTGCGGTTCGCAAGGACGCTTTTTTTGCCCTGGGAAGTTTTAGCAACCATCCCGTTGCCCAGGATGTCGTTTTCACCATGACCGCTGCCCAGCGCTGGCCCGAAAAAACAATATTTAACCCCAAAATGCAGGTGCGCCACTTTGGGCGTTCTGCTTGGAAAGATTTTTTATCCCACCAGAGAGCCTTTGGGTTTACCCGCGCTGCGCAACAAATTCAGATTAGCCGAACGATGGCCTGGATTTCCAGGTATCGCTGGCTCGGGTGGCTCATTTTCCTGCGGAGATTGGCTTATATAACCCTGAGGGTTTTGCAGTGGAATTTGCGCGACCTGCCCCGTTACCTGTTGCAAATCCCATTCATACTGGCAGGTTTATGGTTTTGGGTGACAGGTTTTTATGATGGCATGCAGGAAAGAAAACAGGAGATTGAACGATGAAAAAAGTTTTCGCAATCGTGTTGGATGCCGCCGACCCTGACCTGATTGAAAAATGGGCTGACGATGGCAGCCTGCCCAACCTGAAGCGTTTGCACGAGCGGGGCGCTTATGGCAGGCTTACTTCTGTGGCGGAGAATCTTCTTGAATCTGTTCCGTACACCTTTTTTTCTGGCCGCAACCCGGCCTCGCACGGGGCGCAGGGATATGCCACCTGGCACGCGGAGAGCATGACCTTCCGGCCTCCCGGCCCCGACTGGCTGCCTCTCGTCCCGTTTTGGCGTTCTTTTCCTGATAACGGCCCGCGCTCGATAGTACTGGATGTATCCAACATCTACCCGCTGATGCCGTTTAACGGAATCGAAATTGTCGGCTGGGCTTCGCATGACTCCTTGCAGCCTTTTGGCGCTTACCCGCCAGAACTTGCCGGGCAAATTGACAAAAAATATGGCTCTGGCTTGCTGCCCGACGAATTTTACGGCCTGCTTACCAGGCAAGAATTCCTGAAAGACCGCGACCTGATATTCGATATCACTCGTAAGTTCACCGCCCTGTGCGCAGAACTGATGGCAACAGAAAGATGGGAATTTTTCCTGGCTTTTACCCAGGCCCTGCACCATGCGGGCCACCGGCTTTGGAGCACCGTCAATGTGACCGAGCCGCTGACTGACGAACAACAGCGCGAAATGGGCGCGGCCTTGCGCCAGGCATATATCGAAGCAGATAAAATGGTCGGCAAACTGGCCGAATCTGTTGGTCCCGAAACGACCCTGCTTGTGTTTTCGTTGCATGGCATGGGCGTCAACCGCAGTCGAATATGGATTTTGCCGGAAATGCTGCGACTGATTTTGGAGAAAGACACTGCAAAATCGCAGACCAATCGCCTGCTTGAATGGCTGCGCGGACTAGTCCCCGCCCGCTGGCGGCATGAAATTAAGTCGAGGTTGCCGTATGCGTTTCGCCGCAACCTGACCCGTTTCTGGCGTGGTGGGTACGATTGGCAGAAAACCCGCGCTTTCGCCTTACTGTCCGACTCTGGCGGTTGGATTCGCGTCAACCTGAAGGGCCGCGAGGCGCAGGGCATCGTAGAGCCAAAGGACTACGAAGCCATATTGCAGGAAATCAGCCAGGGCTTGCAAAGTTTTGTGGATGAAGATACCGGTCAGCCGGTCGTCAAGGATGTCTTGCGAACCAGCCAGTTATTATCGGGTGAGAACCTGCACCGCCTGCCCGATTTGATTGTCCCCTGGGCCGATACCCCGGCCTGCGCGCACCGGGCAGTCGTCTCGCCGAAATTTGGGCGCGTTGCCTGGCCGACGCCCGGAAGCAATCCGGAAGGGCGCAGCGGCAACCACAACCCGTATGGATTCCTGCTGGCTTGCGGCCCCGACATCGCTCCCGGCCCGGTGACCGGCGCAGACATTCTCGACCTGGCCCCGACCATCTTAACCCTCCTCGGCCAGCCCATCCCCGGAGAGATGGAAGGCAAGGTTATCCAATTCCCGGCCAGGGATAAGAGCGCGAATCCCGGCCAGGATTTTGCTTGACAGTTCTGCCTGCCGCCGCTATAATCTGTCCGCTTAACCCGGAAAAGACACGCACAGCAATACATTAAGGAGTACGAAATGCCCCCACAACCGAAACGCAAAATTTCCAAGGGACGCCGTGACCGCCGTCGCGCCCATGACGCCCTTGAAGCCCGCAACCTGACCGCCTGCCCGAACTGCGGACAAATGCGCCTGCCGCATACCGTTTGTTCGAACTGTGGTCACTACAAGGGCCGCGAAGTTGTTGCCGTCGAACAAGAAAAGAAATAAATGGTTCGCCCGCTTGCGCGCCGTCACCCTGGCGGCGCGTTTGTGTTTTAAGCGCAGAGGATACCACTATGACTATTGACTCCAAAACCACTGCTTTTGTTTTTCCAGGCCAGGGTTCGCAGGCTGTCGGCATGGGCCGCGACCTGGCTGCCGCGTTCCCTGAAGCCCGCCAGGCGTTCGAAGAAGCCGACGACCTGCTCGGTTTTTTGCTCTCGAAGTTGATGTGGGATGGCCCGGAAGCGGATTTGACCGACACGCTCAATACCCAGCCTGCGCTTTTCACCCATTCCCTGGCGGTCTGGCGCGTCTTTTCTACCCGCCACCCTGGCCTGGCTCCCGCTTTCGTGGCCGGGCACTCGCTGGGAGAGTTATCCGCCATCGCCGCGGCTGGAGGCCTTTCCTTTGCCGACGGACTGCGCCTGGTGCGCAAGCGCGGCGAACTCATGAAACGCGCCGGGACAGAGAACCCCGGCGGCATGGCGGCTGTTCTTGGTCTTGACATTCCGACCCTTGACAGGCTGTGCGCCGAAGCCAGCGTGCCGGGTGAGATTGTGCAGGTTGCCAACGACAATTCGCCGGGACAGGTGGTGATTTCAGGCGCAAAACCCGCCCTCGAACGTGCCCTCGAACTGGCAAAAGCCGCCGGAGCGCGTCGCGCCATCCCGCTGGCGGTCAGCATCGCCGCGCACTCGCCCCTGATGGAGTGCATCACCCCCGAGTGGGACGAAGCCGTGCAGTCGGCCAGTTTCAGCGACGCGGTCATTCCTGTGGTCGGCAACGTAGCCTGTGCCCCGCTGACCCGCGCCGAAGACCTGCGTGCCGATGTCTGCGCCCAGATGACTTCGCGTGTGCGCTGGACGGAGTCGGTACGCTGGTTGTACGCCCAGGGTGTGACCACCTTTGTCGAAGCGGGAACAGGCGCGGTTCTGGCCGGTCTCGTCAAGCGCATCGAAGCCGGGGCAGCCACCCTGCCGCTGGGCAATCCCGCCGATTTCGAGGCGTTGGCTTAATTTAAAAAAATTGCAAATCTGAAAATAAAAAATCGCCTCTTCCTCTGGCAGGCGGCGATTTTTTGTGTGATAATCAAATCTATGTTTGGTTCATCGAAAGCAAAACGTAAAGAATTTGCGGTTATCGGCCTGGGCCGTTTTGGCCGTGCAGTCGTGCGCACCCTGAGTGAAAAAGGGTACAGCGTTCTGGGCATCGACAAAGATGCCCCTACCGTGCAGTACATCAGCGAATCCTGTACCCAGGCGGTTGTTGTCGATTCGACCAGTGAAGAATCTTTGAGCGCGCTTGACATCGCTTCTTTTGACACGGTCGTTGTGGCAATTGGTTCTGATTTCGAGAGCAATCTGATTACAACAGTTGCACTTAAAGCCCTGGGCGTCAGGCGGGTGATTTGCAAAGCACTCTCGCAGCGCCAGAAGGATATCCTGTTGCGCGTTGGCGCTGACCATGTTGTTCTCCCCGAGGCTGATGCCGGGCGGCGTCTGGGAATAGAACTGGCTGCCCCGAACTTGCTCGAACAAATCTCGTTTGGAGACAGCCACAGCGTGTTGGAGTTTCGCGCCCCCGAGTCGATGACCGGCAAAACCCTTGCCGATTTGGATTTGCGCAATAACTACGGAGCCAATGTTGTTGCCGTGCGCCACGAGGCTTCGGTAACGGTTTCTCCCAATGCAGACCAGATTATTAGTGAAAACGATATTATCGTTGTGATTGGCCGCACTGAGAAGATATCCAAACTGGCTGAATTGAATTAATCGAATGCTCCAGAAACTGAAGCGGGTTGGTGTTTTTTCTCGCCGCATGCCGACTCCCATCAGGCTGGCCTTCGGGCTGGCGCTGATGGTTTTTATTTCCACCCTCGGGTTGATGCTGCCAATCGTCGGCGCGGAACGGGCCTTGTTGCTGAACGAGGCCTTTTTTACTGCCGTCTCTGCGTTGACTGTGACCGGGCTTTCCATCATCGAGCCGGGCTCCGATTTGTCTTTCTGGGGGCAAATTGCGTTACTGCTACTGATTCAAACCGGCGGGGTGGGGTATATGGTTGCCTCGGTCATCATCTTTCGCCTGTTGGGGCGCAGGATTTCTTTTGCCGACCGCCTGGCCCTGCGCGATTCTTTTGGCCTGCTCGATATGGGCGCCATCCTTGCGCTCACCCGTCGGGTCTTGATGGCCGTTTTTATCCTCGAAGGCATCGGCGCATTTTTACTCTGGATGCGCTGGCGAACCGAACTGGGCGGCGGGCGGGCGGTCTTTTATGCGATTTTCCACGCTGTCTCTGCGTTTTGTAATGCCGGTTTCGATTTGTTTTCAGGCACGCCCGGTTTTCGTGGCATCCCTGACGACAATTTCTCGCTGGCTGTCATGGGGTTATTGATTTTTGTCGGCGGGTTGGGCATCCCTGTGGTTGCCGACGTCTTGCTGGTGGCCCGTCACAAGCGTCACCACCTGACCCTGCATTCGCGCCTGACCCTGCTTACAACCGTCTTTCTCTTCCTGTTTGGCGTGGTTGGCCTGTTTGCTGCCGAAACTCAGCCCGGCGCGACCCTTTCCGAGTTGCCTACTGCGCGCGCCCTGGTCATTTCGGCCTTCCAGTCGATTTCGGCGCGGACGGCCGGGTTCAGCGCGATAGACAATTTCTATGACCTGGCCCCTTCGAGCCAGATGTTGAAAATCTCGCTCATGTTCGTCGGCACAGCCCCGGCCTCGATGGGTGGCGGAATCACCACTAGCACGCTGGTGGTGCTCCTGCTTGCCCTGTGGGCCTTTGCGCGTGGACGTGAAACCCCGCACATTTTTGGCCGCAGTTTGGGCCTTGCAACCCTGCGCCGCGCCTCGGCCGTGCTGACCATCTCGCTTGCGGTGGTTATCAGCGTTACCTGGGTTTTGCTGCTCACGCATCCCGACGCTTCACTGGAACGCGTGTTTTTTGAAGTCATTTCTGCTTTTGCAACTTGCGGGCTGTCGCTGGGTTATACCAGCAACCTGAGCATTTTCGGGCAGGTGATGATTTGCCTGGTGATGTTCTGGGGACGCCTGGGCGCGTTGACCATTGTCATGGCTCTGGCCCAATTGACCCCGCACCGGCTTGTGGCTTACCCTGAAGAGCAAATTCTTATATAATTGAAGCAATACGTTAGGGCAGATGAGGAGAGTGTTGGGTGACAGTCATATCCTTGATGACCGATTTTGGCATTAAAGACGGCAATGTGGGGGTGATGAAAGGCGTCATCTGGGGCATTGCGCCGCATGCCCAAATTTCAGACCTCAGCCACATGATTCAACCGCAGAACATTCGCGAGGCCGCCCTGATTTTGGCCCGTTCTGCGCCATATTTCCCCGAAGATTCTGTCCATGTGGTCGTGGTTGACCCCGGTGTTGGCACCGCCCGCCGCCCGATGGCGGCAAAAATCGGCAGCCAGTTCTACGTCGGGCCGGATAACGGCACCATTACCCTTTTGCTCGAGCGCGCCGAAGACGAGGGCTGGCAAACCGAGTTCGTCCACCTCGACAAGCCCCAATATTGGCTGGATAAAATCAGCCACGTCTTCCACGGTCGGGATATTTTTGCGCCCGCAGCCGGGCACCTGGCGAGCGGCGTTTCGCTGGCGGAACTCGGCACCCGCATCCTGGACCCTGTCCGACTGGCGCTGCCCAAACCCGAGCAAACCGGGCACGGCTGGCGCGGCGAAATCATTCACATCGACCATTTTGGTAACCTTGCCTCCAATATTCGCATCGAACACCTTGCGGAGGCGTTAAAACACATGGACAAAGTCACCGTCACCCTGGCGGGCGAGGTTATCCGCGGCATGGTCAACACCTTTGGTGAACGCCAGCCCGGTGACCTGGTGGCCCTGATGGGCAGCACCGGCAACCTGATAGTTTCTGTCGTCAACGGTTCCGCCGCCGAGCGCATCGGCGTGAAAACCGGCGACCCCATCGATGTCTCATGGTAGTCCTTTAATGTCGAATATTGCCCTGTCTGTAAAAAATCTCCGTTTTCGCTACCGCGACCGCGTTGGGGCGGCCCTGCACGGTGTTTCCTTTACGGCTGCCAAAGGCGAGCTGCTGCTAATCGCGGGAGCCAGCGGCTGCGGCAAGACAACCCTCATTCGCGCCATTAATGGCCTGATACCCCGCTCCTACAAGGGCGAGGTGGAAGGCCAAATTTTAATTAACGGGCAGGATGTCGCCTCCCTGCCGCTTTCGCGCATTTCGCAAATGGTCGGGACGGTGCTGCAAGACCCCGAGCGTCAGATTTTGGGCACCAGGGTCATCAACGAAGTGGCTTTTGGCCTGGAGAATATGGGCTTGCCGCGCGAGGAAATTTTGGAGCGGGTCGATGAAGCCCTGGCGACCCTGCATATTCCGCACCTGCGCGAGCGCGAGACCTTCCTGCTTTCTGGCGGCGAAAAGCAAAAAGTGGCCCTGGCCGGTGTGCTGGCGATGCGGCCTTCCATCCTGCTGTTGGATGAGCCCCTGGCCAGCCTCGACCCGGCCTCGGCTGTGGAAACACTCGATATTGTGCGCCAATTGGCCGACGAAGGCCTGACTGTGCTGATGGTCGAGCACCGCGTCGAAGATGTTTTGCGCATTCGCCCTGACCGGGTGTTGTATATGAAGGATGGCGCAATCAGTTACCTGGGTAATGTCGATGGCCTGGTAAATGTGGTCGATACCAGCGAAATCAAGTTGCCGGCAGAGATGATTATCGAGCGCGAACGCGGCGCCCCACCCAGGGCGGAGATTCGGTTTGTTTCGCGGCGGGCAGGTGACGGGGAGTCCGCATCTGCGCCGCTGGTGCAGTTCGAAAACGTCGGCTTTGGGTACGACCCCGAAACGGCGGTGCTCAAAGATGTCGCCATTTCCATCCAAAAAGGGGATGTGATTGCCGTGCTTGGGCCGAATGGCGCGGGCAAAACGACCTTTGTGAAGCACGCGATTGGTCTTTTGAAGCCGAAGAGCGGGCGGGTGCTGGTCAATGGGCGCGATACGCGCGAGGCCAGCGTGGCCGAAATTGCCAGCACGCTGGGGTATGTTTTCCAAAGCCCCAGCCACATGCTTTTTGCGCCGACGGTGCGCGAGGAACTGGCTTTTGGGCCGAAGAATTTGAAGCACAAGCCTGATGCGATTGAGGCGCAGGTCAGGGAGTCGCTGGAAACGGTCAACCTGGCGGATAAGGAGCAAGACCCGCCGCTGTCGCTGTCTTTCGGGCAGCAGAAGCGGGTTTCGATTGCGGCCATTTTGGCGATGCGCTCGAAGATTTTGGTGATGGACGAGCCGACCGCCGGGCAGGATTACAAGAATTACATGAATTTTATGGACGCCATCTTGCAAATGCCCGGTTTCGAGGCGATTTTGTTCATCACTCACGATATCGACCTGGCGGCGATTTATGCCAACCGGGTGATTTTGGTGGCCGATGGGCGCATCCAGGCGGATGGCAGGCCTGAGCAGGTGCTGGCCGATAAAGAGTTGTTGCGGCGCTGCCGGGTTATCCCAACTTCGCTGCTGGATGCCAACCTGGCGCGCCTGAGGCTGACCGGGCGGTTTATGCGGGCGGAAGCCCTGGCGAATGTGTAAACCTGCGCGTGGGCGCAGTTAATTCACTTTTATTTTTCAGGAGGAAGCAAGATGGACAAAAAGTTACTCTCTGTAGCCGGAACGCTGGTAGCGATTTTGGTCATCGTCATGGGCGCGGTGTTGGTGGTCGGCAACATGCTCGGCAACGAACGCTTCCAGACGGGTGAAAATCCGGTCTTGCGCTTCGTTTTTGTTGCAGTCGGCCTGCTGATTGCCTTCGGGGTGTACTACTTCACCAAAGAGAACAAAATTTGGGAAGTGGAAACCCGCCACGTCGTTTACATGGCGATTGGCGCGGCGCTCTACGCCATTTTCTCGTACCTGTTCAACGGCACGGTCTTTGTTGTACCGTCCCTGAGCCAGGTTTCGCTGCGCCCGGCGATTGCCATTCCGATGTTCTTTGGTTTTGCCTTTGGTCCGGTGGTCGGTTTCTTCACCGGCGCGGTGGGCAACATGTTCGGCGATGCCCTGACCGGCTTTGGCCTTTCCCCGCAGTGGAGCATCGGCAACGGGCTGGTCGGCTTCATCAGCGGCATGGTTTTCCTCTTCCCTGACAAGAAGAAGAGCATGGATACCGTCTTCTACACCAGCGCCGCGCTGGCCCTGCTGGCTGTGGTGATTTACTTCCTGAATCAGAGTATGCCCAACATGATGTTCTATGATGTGGATAACGGCATCTTTGGCGATGCCCAGATTTCGCTGTTCGCGGGTATCTCCATCATCATCGGCTTTGTGCTGGTGCTGGCGGTGCGCTTCGGTTTTGCCAAGAATGAAGACATTGCCGCAGCCGTTACCTGGGGCATGCTCGGCAACCTGCTGGGTATCGGTTTCGCCGCCATTTCAGACATCTGGATTAACGGTTTCAGCCTGCCCGTTACCATTGTCGGCCAGTTCCTGCCTGCGGCGGGGCCGAATCTGATTTTTGCGGCTGTCCTGGTTCCGATGCTGGTGCTGGCTTATGCCTCCGTCCAGCGCCAGTCGGGACGCTAGTGCAAGTTTTCAGTGTCCAGTATCCAGTGAAAAAATCTGGATACTGGACACTGGCTACTGAATACTGAACGCTAAACTCTGGATACCGTAAAACCATGCTCGTTTCCTGGCGATACCGCGAAAGAAAGTCATCCTTCATCCAATCATTCGACCCGCGCGCCTGGGTGATTTTCTATTTGTGCTTCCTGTTCTCGACCCTGTTTTTCTGGGACGTGCGCTTCTTGCTGCCCTTCATGTTGATGGCGCTGTTTACCCTGTTGACATCGGGCGTCAAGTGGCATGAAATTCGCCGGGCATTTCTTTTTATCGGGGCGTTTATCACATTCTTTGCCATCCTGACCTTCCTGACCGGGCGCGGCGGGCAGGAAGTTTACACCCAGGAGCATCTCATTCGTCAGTTTGTTGCGCCTTTCAGCATCCTTGGCTGGACGCCGACCCTGGATGTGACCGTCGAGCGTTCGTTTTTTGCGGTCAGCCAGTTTGTGCGCGTCTTCAGCATCGCTGTCATGACGATTCTCATCCCGTATTCGCTTAATCCGGCCCATTATGGAATCACATTCAAGGGCCTGGGCATGTCGGACAAAATCGCTTACGCGATGGACCTGACCATGCGCTTTATCCCGACCTTTGGGCGCGACTTCCAACTGACGATGGATGCCCAACGCGCGCGCGGTTATGAGTTGGAGAAGGTCAGCGGGGGGCTTATTGAGCAGGTGCGCCGACTGGGGCCGGTCATCGTCCCGGTGACCATTCACGCCATTATTGGTTCCGAAGACATCATCGACGCCATGGACTTGCGCGCCTTTGGCGTTGGGCCGCGCACCTGGCTGGTTCAGTTAACCTACAAACTCCGTGACCGGATTCTGATTGCGGTAGGCTGCCTTGTCCTGTTTGTTTCTGTGGTGCTGGCTTTTAGCGGACTGGGGGGCTTCTGGGTGCCGCCGGAACTGATTGAGTTGGTAAAGTAGTCTTTATTCCAGATTTCGAGGCTTTGCGAGAAACTTTCAGTCGACGCGGGTAATTCGTCTCTCTCGCTTATTCTCTCACCAGACAAAAAGCCTTCCATGTTTAAAATCAACCTTCCTAAATTTCAAATTACTCCACCTGCGATGGAGCATCTTTGGCTTGTTCTTCCTCTGGCCATTAGTTTCATCGCCCTTAATATGACCCCACTAAAAGAGGGTGATTTATGGTGGCATATAAAAGTTGGAGAGCAGGCCTTGCGCGAAATGCAAGTGCCACGTTTTGACGAGTTTACTTTTACTGCTTTCCAGTCGGAATATTTATTCAGCTACAGTTGGTTGAGCGCTGTCTGCTTTTATGTAGTTTATAAGCTGTTTGGATTATCCGGGTTGGTGTTGGTTCAGGCATTGACGGGCACAACAATTTTTGCTCTGTTGTTGCGTGAATGTGTGCGTCAAGGGGTGGCGCCATCTTTTTCTGCTGTTTTGACATTGTTCTGTTTTTTGGGATATTATTCTTTTGGCTCTATAAGGTCGCAAATTTTCTCGTTTTTATTCTTTTGCCTGTTCTTTTTGTTGTGTCGTAATTATTTAACGCAAGGACAAAATCGCTTATGGTTATTGCCAGTTGTAATGATTGCCTGGATAAATTCTCACGGGGCCTGGGTCATAGGGATTGTTCTGTTAGGAATTTTTCTGGGAAGTTTGTTGTTGGAGCGGTGGTGGAATCCTACTCTTGAGCTTTCATTACGCCCAATGCTCGTATGGATGGCTGTAACCCTGTTGGTTCTGCCGCTCAACCCGGAAGGGTTGATGGTCTATCGCAGTGTAGTAGCGATTGGCAGTAACTCAATTGTTCAGCAATTTATAAGCGAGTGGCAACCTCTTGTAATCACAAATAGTGTTTCATGGCCTTTTTTGGGCTTGCTCGGATTATGGATTTTTGGGTTGGCGCATACGGAGCGGCGACCTCGCATCTACGAACTTTTCCTAATGTTGGTTTTTGCTATTTTAACGCTGCGTTACTTACGTATGATGCCGTTTTTTTTAATCCTGGCGGCCCCAATTGTCGCAGAAACCGTTGGGAATCTTCGATGGGATGAATTACATAGGCGACTCTCCGGCTTTCTACATTCCGGGGCTAACACTTCTAACCCGGTTAACGCGTTTGCAAACAGCATATTTCTTGTTGCTCTGCTTGGGGGAATGATAGGCAGCCTCCCATGGGTTCATCTATCGGTCCTGGGAAAACCAACATCCAGCTTAATTAGCTCGTATTTTCCAGTGGAAGCAATTAGCAAGTTACCTGCTCGTCCGACGCGAGTTTTTAGTTTGCCTGAATGGGGAGGCTACATCACCTTTTCACTTCATCCGCCAACAACCATTTTTGCAGACGGAAGGGCGGAGTTACTCCCGCATGCAATTTGGGATGATTACCTTACCATTGCTACAACTAGCACTGGTTGGGACGAATTGTTGGAGCGGTATCAAGTTGATACCTTGATACTCAGTAAGGCGCGGCAGGGGGCATTGATAGTTGCCGCTCGTCATAGCGGCTGGATAAGCATTGCGGAGGATGATGTGGCTGTGGTTTTGCGTAAGGAGCCGGAATAAATGGGCAGGAAACGCGCCTGTGCCCAGGCTTCGAGTCCTTGCCAGAAACTTTCGGCCAGCGTGAATAATATGTCTGGCTTCTCATGAGATGCAACAGCCCGGCAATTTTGCCGGGCTGTTGTTTTTTATCCTGTTATCCCACCGTGCGAATTTCTCTGGGTAGGTTACTCAACGACTCGCAGCCGTTTTCGGTGACGACCATGTCGTCCTCGATGCGCACGCCGTTGCGGCCTGGCAGGTAGATGCCCGGTTCGACGGTGTACGCCATGCCGGTTTTGAGCAGCTGCTGGTTGTCGCCGCGCATGTAGGGTTCTTCGTGGCCCTCCATGCCGATGCCGTGGCCGGTGCGATGGGTGAAGTATTCGCCATACCCGGCAGCCTCGATAACGTTGCGGGCGGCCTTGTCTACCTCGGCGCAGGCGACGCCCGGTTTCCCGGCGGCGCGCCCGGCGGCATTGGCCTGCTGGACGCTTTCGTGAATTTTGCGATATTCGGGGTCCACCTCGCCGACGGCAAAGGTGCGCGTCAGGTCTGAGATGTAGCCCTCATACGCTGCGCCCCAGTCGATGACCAGCAGGTCGCCGGGCTGGATTTTTCGTTCGGAGGGGGAAGCGTGCGGGTTGGCGCTGTTCGGCCCGCCCGAGACGATGGGCGAGAACGGCATTTCGGGCTGCGAACCGTGCCGCAGCAACTGGACGGTCAACTCGGCGGCGATTTCCCGCTCACTCATCCCGACTTTGATTTGGGGCAGGGTGGCTTCGAGGGCATCCTGGGCGATTTGGACAGCCCGGCGCATGTTGGCGATTTCATCGGCGTCTTTGCGCAGGCGCAGGGATGCCAGTTCCTGCTCGGCAGCGATGACGTGCGCGCCGGGCGCGCCGTTTTCGACCAGGCGCAGTTCCAGCACGCGCATCCGGCGCGGTTCGACGCCGATGGTACGCCCGTACAGGTCCAGTTCGAAGAGCGCGTTGCGGAAGGATTGTCCCCACTCTGCCGGATTCTCGCCATAGGGATGGGCTTTTAGTTCATACGGCAGGCCGGAGAGTTTCTGCAGCTCGAGTTGCGGCAGGATGATGGCCGGGACTTTGCCGGGCGCGTATACCAGCACAACAGGGCGCTCCATCAGGTGAAAATCCAGCCCGGTCAGGTAGGTAAGGGTGGGGCCGGGGTTGAGAGCAATCGCGTCAAAGTCAGTGTTTTCCAGCGCGGCTGCAAGTTTCTCGAAGCGTTTGTTGGGCATGTTTTCTCCAGGTTAAGTGTGGAATCTCTTGGAAACGCGCATTTGAATCCAATCGGAGATGGACGGGAAGGCGCGGTCGAGCCAGATGAGCGGCACAAACCACCAGGGCAGTACCAGCGCCCGGCGCGGGTGTTTGGCAACCGCCACCACCTGCCGGGCGACGTATTCGGACGACAGGTAGACGAATTTCGGAACTTTGATATTCTTTTTTATGCTGCTTTTGCCGGTATGTTCGCCGAACTCGGTCTTGGCCGGGCCGGGATAGATGCCCGAAACGCGGATTCCAAGCGGGGTCACTTCGCGCCGCAGGGCGTCGGTAAACCCGCGCACGCCGAACTTGGTGGCGCTATAAACACTGTAAGTCGGCGCGGAAAGCCAGGACGCGGCAGAGGCCATGTTGATGATGTGCCCGCTGCGGCGCGTCAGCATGTGCGGCAGCACGGCATGGGTGACTTCGATAAGACCGGTCAGGTTGACGGCAATCTGGGTTTCGATGTCGCGGGCCGGGTCGAGATTTTCGAGCCAGTCCAGGCGGCCAAAGCCGGCATTGTTGAACAGAATGTCCACCTGTCCATAGTTTTCGATGACGCCCTTGACCATATTTTGGATGTCGGCTTTGTTGGTGACATCCACCGGGGTGGCCATTGCCTCGCCACCCTCGGCCTGGATGCGCTCCACCTGGGCTTGCATCCGCTCGATGCGCCGGGCTGCCAGGACGACTGAAGCGCCCTCGGCGGCAAACAGGCGCGCGGCGTCTTCGCCAAAACCCGACGAAGCGCCTGTAATCAGCACCACTTTGCCTTTCAAATTAATAGCCATCGTCCCTCCTCTCTCGGGTTTACCAACTCATTCGTCCTGCTCGCTCTCGTTCTCGCGCCGCCTGGGACGAACAGGCTCGACGCTCGGCTGCGGCTCGAGGGCAATGCCCAGCACCTCGTCCATGTGAGTTACCGGGATAATTTTCAAGTCGGTGCGCGCCCGCTTGGGCACATCCACCAGGTCTTTCAGGTTGCGCTCCGGAATCAGCACCACCTTCTCCCCGGCACGGTGTGCGGCCAGCACTTTTTCGCGCACGCCGCCAATCATCAACACCCGACCGCGCAGGGTAATCTCGCCAGTCATGGCGACGTCGCGATACACGCGCCGCCCGGTGAAAGCCGAGGCCAGCGCGGTGCACAGCGTGATGCCGCCCGAAGGCCCGTCCTTCGGAATGGCTCCTTCGGGCAGGTGAATGTGAATGTCCAGTTTTTCGAACATGTCCGGGTCGATGTCGAGCAGGTGCGCGCGCGATTTCAGGTAGGTCAGCGCGGCCTGGGCGCTTTCCTGCATCACCTCGCCAACCTGGCCGGTGATTTGCAGTGAGCCTTTGCCTTCCAGCAGGGCGACTTCGACGGCCATGATTTCGCCGCCGCTCTCCGTCCAGGCCAGGCCGGTGGCGACACCGACTTCGTCCTGACGCTCGGCCTCGCTCAAGAAATATTCCGGCGGACCGAGGAATTTTTCGACCATGGCGGGCGAAACCATGGTTGGGAAATCTTTCTTCTCGGCCTTGAGCCGCGCCACCTTGCGGATGACCCGCCCGATTTCGCGTTCCAGGTTGCGCACGCCGGCTTCGTAGGTGTACTCGCGGATGATGCGCTGCATGGCCGCCGCCGAGAAGCGCAGGCCGCTCTCGTCCATGCCGTTTTCTTCCATCTGGCGCGGAACCAGGTAGCGGTCGGCAATCGCCATCTTTTCTTCCTCGATGTAACCGGGGAATTCGATGACCTCCATGCGGTCGAGCAGCGCGGGCGGGATGGCCCCGAGGTGGTTGGCAGTTGTCACAAACATGACCTTCGACAAATCGAAGGGAATTTCAAGGTAGTGGTCGCTGAACGAGTTGTTCTGTTCCGGGTCGAGCACTTCCAGCAGCGCCGAAGACGGGTCGCCGCGGAAGTCCGAACCGAGTTTGTCGATTTCGTCGAGCATAAAAAGCGGATTGCCGCTCCCGGCCCGCTTCATGGTCTGGATGATGCGCCCCGGCAGCGCGCCGATATACGTCCGGCGATGGCCTCGAATTTCGGCTTCGTCGCGCACGCCGCCCAGCGAAACGCGCACAAACTTGCGCCCCAGTGCCTCGGCAATCGAACGTCCCAGCGAGGTCTTGCCCGTACCGGGAGGCCCGGCAAAGCATAAAATCGGCTGGCGTTCTTTCTTGGGTTTGAGCGAACGCACGGCGATGAATTCCAATATGCGGTCTTTGGCCTTTTGCAGACCGTAGTGGTCGCGGTCGAGCACCTTGGCGGCGTTGCTCACGTCCAGGTTGTCTTCGGTGCGCTCGGTCCAGGGCAGTTCCAGAATCCATTCGATGTAAGTGCGGATGATGCCGACTTCAGGGGCCATTGGCGGCATCTGGTTCAGGCGTTCGAGTTCCTTCATTGCCACTTTTTTGGCTTCTTCGGGCAGTTTGGCTTCATCAACCTTCTGGCGCAGCTCGGTTACGTCGCGCGTCCAGATGTCGCCCTCGCCCAACTCGGTCTGGATGGCTTTCATTTGTTCGCGCAGGTAAAACTCGCGCTGGCTCTTGTCCACCTCGCTCTGCACCCGGCTGTGGATTTCGTCCTCCAGCTCGAGCACGTCCACCTCGGCAGCCAGCAGTTCGTTGAGGCGTTCGAGCCGCGCCTGTGGTTCGCGCATCAGCAGCAGCGCCTGGCGCTCCTCGAAATCGAGTGAAAGGGCGGTCGCCAGCATGTCGGCCAACCAGCCCGGCTCGGAAATATTCAGCGCAAACAGGTGCGCTTCCTCGGGGATGGAGCGATTCAGCTCGACCACCCGGTCGAACAGGTTGAGCGCCGAACGCATCAGGGCGCGAATTTTCTTGTCAACCGTCTCGTTTTCTTCGATGATGCGCGCGCGCACCTTCATCACCGGCGCAATGCGTGTGAACTCGATTATCTCCACCCGCCGCCGTCCCTGCACTAGGGCCGAACTGGCCCCGTCGGGCATCGAAAGCCGCCGTCCGACCGCCATTTCCGTCCCAATCGGCAGGAAGTCCACCGCCTTCAGGTTTTGCAGGTCGGGGTCGCGTTGCACAATCCCGATAACCGTCTGGTCGTTTTCATGCGCCGATTGCAGGGTCGCAATCGCCGCATCGTTATCCACAAAAACCGGTGAAACCATGCGCGGGAAGACCACCATATCGCGCAGGGGCAGGGCCATTGCCTCGATGATGCCGTTCTCGTCCGGCGTGCGGTTTGGCACGCGGTACAACTCTTCAGTCCGTTGGCTGAGCGCGCTGTCGAAATCTTCTTCGTCGTCTTCCCAATCGCTATTCATAAAACCTCGTTCTTACTTGTATTTTTCCCAGGCCCGCATCACTTCAGCGGTGACAAAAAGCGACCCGGCGGAAACCACCACGCCCGTTTCGCCGGCCAGTTTGAGCGCCCGGGCCAGCGCCGCCTCGACGGGGGTCGCCGCCTCGCTCTCAACACCGGCCTGTCTCGCCGTTTCGACAATTTTTTCGGGCTCCAGCGCGCGCGGGTGGTCGGCGCGTGTCGCCACCACAACCCCCAGGCTCGGGCGGATTTCCTCGAGCATATCCGTCAGCATCTTGTCTTCAGATACGCCAAAAATCAGCGTCACAGGCCTGCCGGGGAAGTGCTCATCGAGCGTCTCGCGCAGGCGGGCGAAAGAATCACGGTTATGGGCCGAATCGAAAATGACAGGCGGTTCCTGGCGTGCAATCTCAAAGCGGGCAGGCCATTTTACCCCATAAAAGCCTTTTTGAATGGCCGGGGCAGGCAGTTTTAGCCCCGAGGCTTGCAGGGCTGCTAGGGCGGTGGCGGCGTTTACGGCCTGGTGTTTTCCCAGCAGGGGCAGGGCAAACGTTAGCGAGGGCAGGCTGGGAGTGGAAACCTGGACGGTCTGCCCGGCCAGCGAACTCAACAGCCGGTTGTATGTCACCTCGCGTCCAACCAGGGTTAGCGGGGCGGAGCGCTTCGCTGCGACCTTCTCCAACACCGCCAGCGCTTCGGGCGTCTGCGGCGCGCTGACAACGGGGCAGTTTTCCTTGATAATCCCGGCTTTTTCCCCGGCGATAAGCGTCAGGGTGTCGCCCAGCACGGCCATGTGGTCGTAAGAAATCGATGTGATGACCGCCACATTTGGCCTGACCACGTTGGTGGCATCCAGCCGCCCGCCCAGGCCAACCTCGATGACTGCCGCAGTGCAGCCTTTGCGGGCGAAATACAGGAAAGCCAGGGCGGTGGTGATTTCAAAAGTGGTCAGTTTGGGCACGCTGGCAACTGCCGGTTTGATTTCATCGACAAGGTCAGCCAGTTCTTTATGGCCGATGGGTTGCCCGTTGACCTGGATGCGCTCGGCGTAATCGAGCAGGTGCGGCGACGTATATAATCCTGTCGTGTAGCCACTGTGTTGCAGGGCCGAGGCGCACAGGGCGCACACCGAACCTTTGCCTTTCGTGCCAGCCACATGGATGACAGGGTAGGCCCGGTGCGGGTCGCCCAGTTTTTCGAGCAGGGCTTCCATGCGGTCGAGATTGAATTCAGCCTTGGCCAGTTCGGTGGCTTTTTTCAGGCTGTAATCAATGAAACTATAGAGGTAATCAAGAGCCTGGTTGTAGCGGGTTTCAGTGTCCATTAAAATGATTCTAGTCGATTATTGGACAAAATCAAACCCCATCCCTCGCCAGTTTTGCGAATGCTCCCTTGTATTCAGGGATGGGTTGTGTGGAGCAGGGGCGACCCGCCATGCGCTAAAAATTGTGCGTTTATGTATGCCAGACTTTCCGGCAAAAAAATTCTCACTATTCTCTGGCGGGTCGCCCCTGCTGTAAAAATGGATAAGCTATCAGGGTGTTTCTGGCACGGATAGGCGGAATAATGTAAACAGCGCCTCGAATCCGGGGCTGAGGCGGGTGGAAGCGATTGCGCCGCTGGCGCCGCTTGCGAAGTCGGAATCTTCAACCTGCAAGAGTTGCACGCCGTTGACAGTTAAGGCGAGTTTGCTGCCGAGGCATTCACCCGTGATGCTGTTGGCTTCGCCGTTTGTTTTTATCAGGCCATTTTCATCTGTCCCCTGGGCCAGGAAGGTGAATTCCTTATCTTTCCTCTTGGCGATACCGTAATCCCCGTCTTCCGAGATTGCCAGGGCGTAGTAGTTGCCATCATCGATAAAGCGGCAGAATACGCCATAGTAACCGTTCGTTGGGCCGCTTTTCCGGGCAGCATTAACTTCGAGCCGCAGGTCGCCGAGATTGTCCGGCCCGCGGCGGCTCCAAATCCAGGCGTTCAGGATGTTGATGGAGATGGCGTAGCCGCTGTCTTTGTAGGCGAATCCGAATTTGTCGTTGCTTTCATCCACATACCAGAAACTGCCTGACGAGAAATCATCCTGAATCAGCACCCGCAGGCCAGAGGAGGTTGTCGCCGTCGGTTCAGGGCTTGTCGTGGCGGTTGCTTCTTCGGACGGCGCGGAGGTCGCTTCGGGAGCAAGGGTTGCCTCAGGTAAGGGTTCTATTACCACCAGTTCGGGAGTGGCGCTTGGCTCAAACGTAAATTCATCCGTGGCCGACGCGGCGATGAGGGTCATGGCAATTTCGGTCAGGATTGGCTCGACGTTCTGGGTGGGAGTTGCCTGTGGCGCCGGGGCGCAGGCTGAAAAAATGAAAACGGCAATCAGTGATACCGCCACAAGGCGGGCCAGGTTTTGTTTTTTCACGGATTTCTTCCTCCTTTCGATACGCTAAAAGTATAGCATGGCTGTCAGGGCTGTCTCGACAAATTAACGCTTTTCGATGGATTCATTATGCTATACTAAAAAACGAAATTTTTGTAATTCTGTTCCTGAAATTTCGGGGCTGCCACGGAGGCTTTTATGCCAAAACTTATCCCTGCCGCCGAACGGATTACCCGTGCGCGGGCGTTGATACAAAAGGCACGAGACTTTCCCGTGCCGCCTGAAGGCAAGTATGACCTGTCATATATTGCCGGTGTCAAGGATTTGCTGCGCCAGGCCCGCGACCTGGTTAAATTTATCACCCTGACGCCCAGCGCCAGCGCTGAAATCAAGGCCGAGGTGCGAAAAATATACGAGGAGGCCGACCTGGCTGACCGGGAGATTTTGCATTGAAGATTGCCACGTTGGTCATCCACTTGCATCTTCCGGGCTGCGGCTCGCTCAAGGAAAAGCGCGGGCGCATCAAGCCGCTGGTGAACCGCCTGCGGCGCGAGTTCAACCTGTCGGTGGCCGAGGTGGGCTTGAACGACAAATGGGGCGAAGCGTTGATTGGCTGCGCAATGGTTGGCAACGACGCCGCTTTCCTGCAATCGGCGCTTGAGACGGTGCGCAAGTGGGTCGAGGCCAACTGGACGGATGGGGATATCTGGGATGAGAAGTTAGAGATTAGAGAGTAAGGAATACCGGGCACTGACCACTGAATACTGAATATCGGAGGCATAATGGATTTGGGACTTAACGGAAAATGCGCCCTGGTCACCGGGGCTTCGCGTGGGCTGGGGTATGCGACTGCCAAGGCGCTGGCGGCCGAAGGGGCGCGCGTAGCGCTCAACAGCCGGGGCGGGGATAAACTCCGCAGCGCGGCGGACGGGCTGGGGGGAGTCGCGATTCCCGCGGATATAACCGAACCCGGCGCGGCCGAGCGGGTGATTGCCGAAACGGTCGAAAGCCTGGGCGGGTTGGACATCCTGATAACCAATGCCGGGGGACCGCCTGCGGGCGGGTTTGAGTCTTTCGATGAGGCGGCCTGGCAAAAGGCCATCGACCTTTCGCTGATGAGCCATGTGCGCCTGATTCGGGCAGCCCTGCCGCATTTGCGCCGCTCTGACGCGGCGGCGGTGCTGACGATTACCTCGTATTCGGTCAAACAGCCCATCCCGAACCTGGTGCTCTCGAATAGCATCCGCGCGGCGACGGTCGGGTTGACCAAGTCCCTGGCGCTGGAATTGGGCCGGGATGGGATTCGATTCAATTCGATTTTGCCGGGTTGGACGGAAACCGAGCGCGTGACCGAACTGATGACTTTCCGCGCCGGGCAGAACGGCACGACGATGGAGCAGGAGATTGCCAAGCAAATGGCCGAGTCGCCGCTGGGGCGCATGGCGCAGCCGGATGAGTTTGCCAGGCCGGCGGTTTTCCTGGTTTCGCCGGCGGCCAGTTATATTACCGGCGTGATGCTGACCGTAGACGGCGGCATGTATCGCGGCACATTGTAGGGGTGTTTTATGCCGGGACTTTTAATCCTTTCCAAGCAGGCCGATGCTTACCGCTCCTTGCTCGAAGCGGCAAACCTGCCCGATTTGCAAATTCTGGATGCTGGGCAGGCCGGGAATTTCGCGCTGTCTGAGATTGTTTTCGGCGAACCGGATTTGATTCGCGCCCAACTACCGGGCCTGGGCGGCCTGAAGTGGGCGCAATCGACCTGGGCCGGGGTCGAGCCGCTGCTGGACCCGTCCCTGCGCCGGGATTATGTGTTGAGCAACGCACGCGGGGTCTTTGGCGGGCTAATGTCTGAGTTTGTGCTGGCGTATTTGTTGCTGCATGAACGCAAGGTTTTGCGGCGTCTTGCGGCCCAACAGGAGCGCCGCTGGGACGCGACCCTGACCGGAACCCTGCGCGGCAAGACAATTGGCCTGTTAGGGGTCGGCTCGATTGGCGCAGAACTGGCGCGGACCGCGCGCTTTTTGGGGATGAAGGTGCGCGGCTACACCCGCGCCAGCGAAGATTGCGAATTTGTGGACGAGTATTATCACGCCGGGCGGCTGCTTGATTTTGCCACTGGCCTGGACTACCTGGTAGCGAGTCTGCCTGCCACTCCTGACACGCGTCGGGTGGTCGATGCGGCACTGCTGGCCCGCCTGCCTGCCCACGCGTTGTTCATCAACGTCGGGCGCGGCTCGGCGGTGGACGATGCGGCGTTAATCGCGGCCCTGCAGTCGGGCGCGTTGGCCGGGGCGGTGCTGGACGTTTTTTCGCAGGAGCCGCTGTCGCCAGCGCATCCATTTTGGGCGACGCCAAATGTCCTGATTACCAGCCACACCTCCGCGCCGAGTTTCCCGGCGCAGATTGCCGGTTTGTTTATCGAAAACTATCGCCGCTATATTGCGGGCCAGTCGGTTCTGTACCAGGTTGATTTTGAACGGGGATATTAGATTCTACAACGAATGGCGGATTTTTCTGTCCAGACAAGCGTTTACAGATGTGCAATTAAACTTTAAGGAACAAAACAGGTGTTTTTATTGTATGATGTCTTTAGAAGTTACTTCCGTTCGCATGAAAGGAGGTTCAAATCGAAACAATGGAACCGTACAACATGAGGGGAAAGGCCGGGGTGAAAGTTTCCTCCTGGTGATGCTGTAAGAAAGCCGCTCCCAGATGTCCACCTCGACACGAAGAAGGTTTCCCGTCCTTTCCTCGGCAAGAACGTTTTTGCTGGTAAGTGCGTTGCAAGTGTAAAGATGTTTTGGCAAGTGATTTGTAAAGGGGTGCAACTGCAACGGTAAAAACAACTTAAAATAAGTGCAACAAAGCCGATGGATGACCTCCATCGGCTTCTCTTTGCGCTTGACGGCGCGTGCATAATCAGTTTTGGTATTATTTTCGCTTAAGGAGCGGTTATGAAAAAAGGCCTGGCA
>JAGVAO010000018.1 GCA_020060235.1 Anaerolineales bacterium
AAAACGCTATCGCTTGGTTAGTTTTCTTCGGCATTTACCACAATGACGATATTGCCCTTTTTATCCCCAGCCTCGGCGTAGCGGTGCGCTTCGGCGGCCTGTTCGAGCGGAAATCGCCTATCCACCAGGGCCTTGACCTTGCCCGCTTCGGCCAATTTTCTGACCAATTCCAGGCTCTCGACTGTTTCGTCGGCCAGGGAGCAGATAACCTTTTGATTGCTGAAAAGCGTCGTCCAGAGCGAGCCCAACAGCACGCGCCCCTTGAAACTGGCATACAACAGGATACCATCCGGCTTGAGCGATTGTTTGGCGCGGGCGAACGAAACCCGCCCAAGGATGTCGAAAATCACATCGTAGGTCTCGCCGTGTTGGGTGAAATCCTGTTTTTTATAGTCAAGTACTTTTTCCGCGCCCAGGGCTTTAACGTATTCCATGCGCGCCGCGCCGCACACCCCGGTCACTTGCGCGCCGTAGTGATGCCTGGCAAGTTGGACGGCCATCGCCCCGATGCCGCCGGACGCACCGTTGACCAGGATTTTCTGCCCTGGGCGAAGTTTGGCCTTCTTGAGCAGGCTGGCGGCCATGATGGCGCCATAAGGCAGGGTGGCAGCTTCGGCGTAGTCCAGGTTGGCGGGTTTGAGGGCAATCATCCCGTTTTCAGGGAGGCAGATGTATTCGGCATTCGCGCCCATATTCATGCCAACATAGGCAAAAACAGCGTCGCCGGGCTTGAACTTCGTCACCTGACTTCCAACCGCTTCCACACCCCCGGCCAGTTCGCTGCCGAGAATATTGGTTTTGGGCTTGTTCCAGCCAAAAGTCATCCGCGCTGGCAGGTAGAGCGGAGCGGGCATGTTGAACTCGGCATGGGCAAAGTCCCGCGCGGTCAGGTCGCCGTAATTGACCGGGGTGGCCCGCACTCGCACCAGGATTTCGTTTTCTTTGGGGGTGGGCTTGGGGATTTCTGTGAGTTGCAGAACATCGGGGGAACCATATTCGGTAAAAATAATCGCTTTCATGGTTGATAACCTTTCTGGGTTTTACACCTTCAATGCGTGTGTTGGTTTTCTCACCATCTCCCACATAGGGAGGCCAATGATGGGCAGGGTGATTTGTTTGACCGTCTCGAAGCCGAATTTGCCATACCACCTGACATTATTTTCAGTTTCGGTTTCCAGGTAAACGGGCAATTGCGTGCGTTCACTTTCGGCAATCAAAGCCTTCAGCAATTTACTGCCAAAACCTTGTCCTTGGAACTGTGAGGCAATCCCCAGGACAGGAAGGTAAAGATATGGATTGCCTTTCATGTTGGATTTGCGGTCTGCTTCGATTGGACGAAATACAGGCTGCATTTTGGACGCGAGCCGAAAGTCTCCTTTCAAGCCCGCCCAAATCGCCCCGCTGAGGAGCAAACGCCAGATGGTCATATTGGACAGGCTGCCCGGAACCCAGGTAATCAGGCCTTCGAGATTTTCAGATGTGGCGTAAACCTGCCCGTATCGCAGGGAATACTGAATAGGCACTGCGAACATGCTTTGCATTTGATCAAGCCTGACACCGACAAAAATCTTTTTCCAGACAGGGTCATCGCGGAAGGCATCTGCCAGCGTCGCGCTGGCCTCCAAAACATCCTTTTTCTGTAAGCGGTATAAGCTCTCTGCCAGATTTGCGGTCATCTCGATATCTCCTGTGTGGCGACATGTGCCAGCGCCGAGGGTGTCTGGCAGCCAACAATGGCCGGGGCTTCGTAGACCAGCTCATCAGTTGTGAGAGCCGTTACCATGAAAAGGGCATAGTCCACGCGGCGGGTCAGGTTGCTGGCGAGGATGGAGTCGCCCACGTGTCGACTCCAGACCGGCAGGCCCTGGCTCTCACCTTCTTCCAGGTCGCTGCCGCGCACCACCGTCCAACGGGCCGGGCTGGCAAAGATACGCCGGCAGGCTTCCACCTGGTCGTCGATGTCAATCAGGCCGGTCAGCCGCCCAAGCCAACGATACAATCTCTCTTCCCGCTTCATCGATGCGGGGTACGCATCCTGACCGTCAAGGGTAATATGCCACCCACAGGAAAAGACCAGCCGCGCTTCCGGCTCGGCATAATCGAGCACCGCCTGGGCCGTGCCAGTGGAATAGCGCTTGCGACCCCAGGGCACCAGCACAGTTAGAACGCCATCGCAGCCAGTAACCGCTTTCTGGATGACCGCGCGGTTGTTCGTATCGCCGGGGAAAATGGTCATCTGTTCCTTGAAGGCTTCCTGTTTGCCAACACTGCGCTCCCGGCAGACGCCAATCACCTGGTAGCCCTGGTCGAGGCAGTGCCGAATCATGTACTGGCCGAGTTTGCCAGAGGCCCCAACAACGCAAACCTTTTTCATCATCGGCTCCTTTTTTATGCCGCCTGAACCGGCTGGCGGCGCAATAGAATGATGCCCATCCAAACGAACCAGATGATTTGGCTGAGGCCGAACATACCCACCAAGTCCGTCAGGCCGGGAAGGATGGAGACAATTCCCAGCGCGCCGACCAGCAGGCCGAGGAAATTCAAGGCCTTGGGCAACCCACCGCCCCGCAAAGCGGCCAGGCTAATCAGCAGCGTCCAGACACCGCCCAGGATTTCCCCATTGCCATTGCCCAACCCGCTGCCAACAGTTTCAAAGACCTGCCAAGTCAGCGCGGCCTGGGCAGGGTCTTGGGCGTAAAGCGCAAGGACAGGGGCGATGCCCGCATTGGCAACCATGCCACTGGCAACCAGCGAACCCGCCCAAATGATTGCCAGCACTGTCGCCACCTGGGCCAGGGCGGGCGCGCCCGTTTTTAGCCGGTCATACAGCGCCAGGGCCAGCACCACCAGCACCAGGCCAAAAAAGACGTACATCAGCAAGTTGGTCCAAAAAATCACCGTCTGCTGTTCGACCAACAGGGCTACTTTTTGGGCCGGGTTGGTGATGCTCGGATAATCCAAAACCACCAGGAAAAGCGCAATCCCGATGATGTAGGCGGCAGCCAGGTAAAAGGCGGCAAAAGCGCCAGATTTCTGCAAGGTTTTCATGATTTTCTCCTTAAGGTTGAATAACTTGAATGACGACATTGCCTTTTTTATGGCCTTTTTCGACATATCGGTGGGCCTCAACGATTTGCTCGAAGGGGTAAACCCGGTCAATGGCCGGTTTCAGATGCCCGGCCTCGATGATTTCTTTAAGCAGAATCAGATGGGCAATTGAGTCGCCGCCATCCGAATCGGCATGGACGTTGATGTAGACTCCGCCCGGTTTAACGGCTTTTTTGGCCTGCGCCGGGGAAAGTTTACCCACTGCGTCAAAAACGACATCATAGATTGGGCCGTTTTGGCTGAAATCCTGGCGGGTGTAATCGATGACCCGACCGGCTCCCAGCGACTTGACCAGTTCAAGGTTGGCGGTGCTGCACACCCCGGTCACATCCGCGCCGAAATGGCGGCTGGCGAGCTGGACGGCATTCGTCCCGACTGCGCCGGATGCGCCGTAGACCAGCACTCTCTGCCCGGCCCGGATGTTGCCCTTTCTCAGGCAGGCCAGGGCCGTCATCCCTGCGCCCGGAGCGGCAGCAGCCTCCTCAAAGGTGAGGTTGCCCGGCTTGAGCGCCAGCACGCCATTTTCGGGGAGGCATTTGTATTCGGCATAACCGCCAAAATTGACGGCAAAGGTCGAGGCAAAAACCGCGTCGCCGGGCTGGAAACGGGTCACGTGTCGCCCAACCGCTTCGACTTCCCCGGCCAGTTCCATGCCCAGGATAGGACGTTTGGGTTTACTCCAGCCCAGGTAGAGCCGCGCCATGATTTTCTGCCAAGCCGGGACAGGGATGTTCAGGCTGCGCATGATGGTGTCGCCAATCGTCACGGTGGTGGCGTAGACTTTGACCAGAACTTCATTGGGGTGCGGGGCCGGTTTGGGGATGTCTGCCATTTGCAATACTTCGGGCGGACCGTATTGGGTATAGAGAATCGCTTTCATCGCCCATCTTCAATTTCGTAAGAAAAGACCTCGCCAATCGGCACATTGAAGGCCAGGGCAAGCTTGAAGGCCAGTTCGAGCGAGGGGGCATACTTGCCGCCCTCAATGGCGATAATCGTCTGGCGGGTCACGCCCACTTTCTCGGCCAATTGCTCCTGGGTCATTTCATCGTTATGAAAACGCAATTTACGAATGTTGTTGCGAACCTGTCGTTTTTCCATCCTACCCTCCCTTACGGTAAAGGATTATTTTGGCAACATCGCCAAAGACCTGCCCCAGAATGGAAAAGAAAATTATCAGGCTGAACATGACCAGCGGCGGCTGCCCAAAGACAAAGGTCAGCATGGCGGCCAGGACACCGAGCGCGAAGGTGATATAAGACACTCTGTCGCCCTTCAGGTCGAACAATTTGTCGCGCTCGTCTTCGATGAATTGCCCGTCGCCGGGTTCGCGCCCATTGTTCCGTATAGCGTAAACAATGCTCGACAAGATATTGGTCAGGATGCTGCCGACGATAACGACAAAGATGGTGGCGATAACGGTAACCGCCCACAGGTTGAACAACCTTTGGGCAACCAGCCCTCCATCCTGCAGCATCTGGAAAATATTGAACAGGTAATAACCGCCTATCAACAGGTGGCTTACCAATGAGACAGTGACATTTTTTTCCTGGTATGACATGGTTTCCTCGCTTGTCCTTTCAAGGTGACTTTTAGTAAGATATATTAAACATATAGTAATACACAACATACATAATGTCAAGTATAACTTACATGCAATTTTACACCCTTTCCCAAAACAAAACACGACTGCCTTTGGCAGTCGTGTCGAATCCCATTCCAATTGCGGGGTAAGCCCAATTCCAGGCGTACCAGATGGTGATACCGTTGAAAACCATGCCAACCACCAACAGGAATTTATCGTACAGCGAAGGATACGTTGGCAGGCCAACCAGGTTGAACAGGATGAAAAAGCCCGCTACAAAGATGTTGGCCCAGCGGTTTGCAGACCCTTACGAAACCGTGATGACCACTTTGCCGCGAGCATGTTCTATTTCCAGGTAACGGAAAGCGGCCGGGGTTTCGCGCAGCGGGAAGGTTTTGTCTATTACCGGCGTGAGTTTGCCCGCTTCGGCCAATTCCTTTAAAACCAGCAGGTCTGCGCCATTCGGCGAGGCCAGGTACATACCGCCATGCTGGCGCATGAAGAGTGAAAGCAAATAGGCTTTGAATACATAACTCATGCCGCCATGCCCGCTGTTGGGAATAATCCTGCCCTGCGGGGTCAGGACGCGGCGCAGGTCGGCAAACGAACGGCTGGCGACATTATCAAGAATCAGGTCGTAGCGATGGCCGTTTTTGGTAAAGTCATCGTGAGCGTAGTCCACCACATGGTCTGCGCCAAGGGAGCGCACCATTTCCAGGTTGCGCGTGCTGCATACGCCGGTCACTTCAGCGCCCAGGGCTTTGGCAATCTGCACGGCAAACGTGCCGACGCCGCCCGACGCGCCGTTGATGAGCACCTTTTGGCCGGGTTGCAACTTCCCGGCGTCGCGCAGGCCAATCAGGGCGGTGAGGGCCGCGGTCGGGACAGCCGCGGCCTGCTCGAAGGTCAGGTTGGTCGGTTTCAGGGCCAGTTTGTCCTCGGCCACGCTGACATATTCCGCCAGCGCGCCGCTGCACGAGGCAAACACTTCATCGCCCGGTTTAAACTGTGACACACTTGCGCCGACTGTCTCGACCACCCCGGCCATATCCCAGCCAAGGATGTGGTTCTTGGGTTTGGGAAAGCCGACCATCAGCCGGGTCAGCCAGGGATTCCCGCGCATGGTGAACACATCCCCGGCATTGAGCGAAGCGGCTTTGACGCGCACCAGCACTTCATTTTCTTTTACTACTGGCAGGGCAACTTCAGCCAGATTGAGAACATCCGGCGAACCGTAATCAGTTTGAACAATGGCTTTCATGGGTTTACTCCTTCGATGAATTAGAAATCGGATTAACTGAAACAAGCGCCAGTCCCAAATCACGCACCTTTTTGAGCAGGCCATAGAGGGCCGCCTGGTCGGCCAGCCAACCGGTCAACAGGGTTTCGCCGTTTTCGTGGGTGATGGCCAGCCCGTCGAACCAGTCCCGCCACTGCGCGGGCAACTGGCCTTCGACGCGGATTTGATAGCAAACGGGGCTCGTTGGTTTCATAAGCGCAACTATACCGGCAACAACAAGCGCCGGGTAGCAACTTAAGTATTGATTTGGAGTATGGTTTGGGGGATTAGAGCAGTCCTAGTTCGCGGGCGTGGGCTACCGCTTCGGTGCGATTTTGGGCTTGCAGTTTGTCGAAAATGCGCAGGTTGTGCCCTTTGACGGTGCTTAATGCCAGGTAAAGCCGCTGGCTGATTTCGGTGTTGGAAAGCCCCTCCGCGACGAGTCGCAGGATTTCAATTTCGCGAGAAGAAAGGACTTCGGACTTTTGATTTTCGCTTTCAGGCTGCGGGAAGGCGGCAAGGAGTTTGTCAGTGTAAACAAGCAGCGGGTTTGAATGTTTTTCAAGCACAGCCCTAAAATCTGCAATCAGCTGTCGCATGGCTTCGCCTTCATCCACAAAGGTTCGCAGGTAGCCTTGCGGCGCGGCCAGCGTCAGGGCGCGTTCGAGGGCGACAAGGGCCTGGGGCTGGCGGTTCTGCGCTCGATAGGCCAGCGATTGGGCCAGCAGGATTTCGATGACGCTGCCAAGCCGGTTTTGTGATTCGGCCAGGGTTCGCAGCCGCTCCAACAGGTTGTGGATGCCGGGGGCATCGAGCCGCAGGCGTGCCAGGGTGAGCAGTTCGAACTCAGCCAGGTAGCTGGCCTCGTCGGCCAGAGAGATGCCCCGCTCCCGCGCCCAAGCTTCGGCTTTGTCCCACCGCCCCTGTTTGAGATGGATGCGCGCTTTGAGCGCCTCGACCGGGCGGGCGATAGGCACCGGGTTTTTGACATAGACCCGCCCGGCTTCGTCGAGAAAATTCAAGGCCGCGTCCCATTCGCCAGCGGATTCTTTCAGGCAGGCCTGGGCCAGTTTCCAGCGGTGCGGCCAATCGACCAGGGTCGTGCGTTGGCCGAGGTCAGCGGCGGTCTGCCAGTGCGCGGCGGCGGATTCATCCCGGCCCAATTCGTGATAAATTAAGGCCAGGCCCAAATGATGATGGGCGGTGATTTGCCGGGCTTCGGGGCCGCTTTCAGCGGCGAGTTGTAACGCCTGCCGATAAGACTGAATGGCCTCGTCCAACCGTCCCAGCACAACCAGCAAGTCGGCTTTGGCAAAGGCGCTGGCCACTTCAAAGACCGGATTGCCCAATTTCCGCATATCCGCCATCCATGCCTGGATGGCGCGCAGGGAGGCTTCCAGGTCGCCGACAGCCCAATGGGTGAATTCGAGCATGATAACGGCCTGGGCGCGGCGAAAAACATCCTCGGCAGGGATGAGCCGCACGGCATCTTCAGAATATTGGATTGTTCCCGCGATGTCTCCCAGCACCTGGGCGTTGTAGGCGCGGGTCAGGGCAATATCCCCCGGCAGGGATGCAAACCGGGCCTGGTTGGACGCTTCGGCCAGGGCGCGTTCAGCGTTTTTTAGATGCGTTTCGCTGATTTCTGGCTCGCCAGCATCGGAGAGTGCGCGGCCAAGTTGATAGCATAGCAGGGAGCGAGAGAGAATCACGGTTTCGGGAAGTTTTTTCACCCAGCCGAGCCAGGCGGCAGACTGGAACATTGCATCCATGCCCGGCCAGGCGAGTTCGGACAGGCGCGCGGCGCGCTCGAAATCCCTGGCGGCATGGGCATGGTTAAAGGCTTCGGCCAGGTCGCTGTTCGCTTCCCACCACTGGCTGGCGCGGAGATGGAGTTCTTCCAAAAGCACAGACGAGGGCAGTGTGGCAAGGCGCTGGCGCAGCAGGTCCCCGAAAAGGTGATGATAGCGATACCAGCGGCGTTCATTGTCGAGCGGGACAAGGAACAGGTTGGCCTGTTCAAGGGACTCAAGGGCAGTCTGCCCAGAGCCAGACGAGGTCTCCAACACAGCCTCGCAGAGCGGGCCGCATAGACGGTTGAGAATGGCGGTGCGCAGCAGGAAATTCTGGATTTCAGGTGGCTGTTGACCGAGCACTTCCTCCAGCAGGTAATCGAGCACGAAACGATGGCTGCCGGTGAAGGATTGGATGAAACTGGCCGGGTCGGCCTGCCCCTGCATGGACAAGGCCGCCAGTTGCAGCCCGGCAATCCAGCCCTCGGTGCGGAATTCGAGCGCGGTCACATCCGCTTCGGTGAGATTCAAGCCCATCACCCGATTGAGAAACTCGGCGGCTTCGGCAGGGGTAAAGCGCAGGTCGGCAACACGCAGTTCGGTCAGTTGGCCGCGGGCGCGCAGGCGCGGCAAGGGCAGGTTCGGGTCTTCGCGGCTGGCGATGACCAGGTGCAGTTGCGGGGGGAGATGGTCGAGCAGGAAAGCCAGGGCAGAATCAACTGTCGGGGAATCAAGCAGGTGATAATCGTCAAGGACGAGTATCACCCTTCCGGGCAGTTCGGCGATTTCGTTGAGCAGGCCGGTCAACAGGTCTTCGGCTGGCGGCAGCTGGGGCGTTTGCAGCGCGGCCAAAACCGGCTGGCCGACATTCGGCGCGGCCGTCCGCAAGGCAGAAACGAGATAAAGCAGGAAGCGCGCCGGGTCGCTATCGGCTTCATCGAGCGACAGCCAGGCAGCGCGAAAATCCGTATTCGGGGAAATCCATTCGCCAAGCAGGGTAGTCTTGCCAAATCCCGCCGAAGCGGAGATAAGCGTCAGCTTGTGTCCGGCTGCCAATCCGCTGGCCAGACACTCCACCAGGCGCGGACGGGATACAATTTGCGGGCGCGGCGCAGGCAGGTAGAGTTTGGTAGCCAGGATTGGCGTGGACATGCTGCAATTATACGGTATACGCCATCCATGATGGCACCTTTTCCACCGAGGCTCACTGTTAGCCGGGGCGCTGCGCTATTTCGCCATCAAATAAAACTACGCTCCTTCCAACGCGAATAAATTCCGCCTGTTATTATCCTTTTTCTCCAAAAAGGTTACAATAGGACAAAGGAGAAAACCCGATGACAATCAGTAATGAAGATATGGTCACAGTACGCCCTGGCGAAAGTTTCCTTTCCAAGCAATTACTGGTCAATTTCGAGGGAATTTCAGGGCACACCGCCGGCTCAAAGGTCTTATGCATGCACATGGTGGTCTTTCCACCGGGCGCAAAAGCCGCCTCGCACTACCATGACGGCTACGAGACAGTAATTTACGTAATAAGCGGCCAGGTCAAGACTCTGTACGGGGTTGGCCTGAAAAAGGAAATGGTCAACGGCCCCGGCGATTTCATCTTCATCCCACCCAACGTGCCGCACCTGCCAATGAACCTGAGCGACACCGAGGAGGTCGTCGCCATTGTGGCCCGCAACGACCCCAACGAGCAGGAAAGCGTCATCCTGTACGACCCGCAAACCGATTAGCCAAAAATCACTCAAAATTGGGAACATCCCAAGCGCAAAAAGAGTCATACAATGGAGATGGCTCTTTTTGATTCAGGAGGAACTATGAAATACCCCGCTTTTGCTTTCTCTCTCATCGCCCTGACCGCGCTGGCCTGCAACCTGCTCACACCTGCTCCGCAGGCCGCTCCAGCCGCCGAACCTGCCGCGCCGCAGCAAGAGGAAACCATGCCGCAGCCGGAGGCAATTCCAACAGCCACCCTGCCGCCGCAAACCGGCCTGCCCTTCAACTTTGAACATTTTTCGTTCAATATCCCCGAAGGCATCGCCAGCGGGGCAACCGGCCAGAGCCTGCCGCCGCTCACGGGAGACGAAAACACGCCGCCCTGGGAAGTCACCCCCGGCCACCTTGAAATCCGGCTCGACGGGTATTCCCTGTCCGAAAAATTCCATACGCCACGCCTGTACGTCTTCCCTGTAGTCGGCCTGGCAGCGGTCCAGCCCGGCGCGGCGGAAAACATCAACCGCTTGCAAGAAATCCTGGCCGCGCCTGATGCGCCGCTCTCGATTCACAGCCTGCCGGGGATTCACTTCTTCAATGCCGGTACAGTGTTTGCCGCAAACACCCAAATCGTCCGCTTCCAAAACGGAAGCGGGGTGCGCGCGCTGGCCGTTTTCGGCCAGTATTACGCCCCGGTTAGCAACCACGAATTGTTCTATCACTTCCAGGGGCTGACCGATAACGGCCAGTATTACATCATTGCCATCCTGCCCATCACCCACCCCGGCTTGCAGGCAGACTCAAACCCCGGCAGTGCCCCCGCCGATGCGGGCTTCCCGGCTTACCCCGACTACACAACCGCCACCGATGTCGAAATGGAAAATTATTACAGCAACATGACCGACCTGCTCAACACCGCCCTACCTGAAATCTTCGCCCCCAATCTGGCCCGCCTCGACCAGATGATGGAATCCATCCAGGTTACGCCTTAGTCCGCAAACTGTCCAAAACCTCGGCCAGCGCTTCGACACTGACCGGCTTGACCAGGAACCCGCGCGCACCCTGACGGAGGGCTTGCTCGCGGGTTTCCTTCTGGTCATCCGAAGTCGCCACAATCACCGGCACTTTTGCCAGCCGCGGCTCACGGCTGATAAACTTCAATACTTCAAAACCGCTCACGCCCGGCATATTGATGTCAAGAAAGACCATATCGGGCACTTCTTCACGCAAAATCGCCAACCCCGCGCTCGAGCCATAAGCCGCCCGCGCCTGGTGGCCAAGCGCCTCCAAGAGCAATATCATTGTATCTGCCGTCACCCGCGAATCATCCACGACCAGCACGTTGCGCATCCTTATGCCTCCAGGTAAACCTGTCCCATGATAGCCGTATCATACCCCGGAAGGGCGCGCACAGCATTTTGAAATGATTGCGATTTCAACAGGTCGAACAGCGGCGCAAGCAGGTCGCTTTCGGCATAAATCTGGGGGATTACCAGGTCGTAACGCTCGTGAAAGAGCGGCACAAAATCAAGTTCAAGCGCCTGGGCCGCAGCCGGGATGCCCAGGCCGCAATCGGCGCGCCCGCTGGCAACCGCCGCCGCCACGCCCAGGTGGGTGTATTCCTCGTCGGAATAGCCGCGCACATCATCGGGGGAAATGCCCATTTTTTGGAGATGATAATCGAGCAGGACTCTCGTCCCCGCGCCGCGCTGCCGATTAATAAATGCGATTTCGGCCCCGGCCAAATCCTGCAAGGAACGGATTCCCTTCGGGTTGCCCCGCCGCACTATCAGCCCCTGCTCCCGGTTGACGAGTCCCACCAACCGCACCGGTAAATCGGGCAGGTACTGGCGGATGTATCTCACGTTATAGTCGCCGGTCTCCGGGTCGAGCAGGTGCGAACCCGCCAGATGCGCTTCGCCGCGCTTGAGCGCAAGCAGCCCGCCCTGCGAGCCGACATTGGCCGACACCAACCGCCGCTCATGGTCGGATAAAAACTGCGCCATCAAATCGAGAATGACATCGTGCGAGCCGATGCAAAAGATGGTTCGGTCGATTTCCTGCTTCGAGCGGTACAAACGCGCCTGCACCTGCTCCCTCGCCTCGAGGCCCTGTGCCCCGCCGGGAATCAGCACCAGCCCATCGGCCCGCACCAGCGAGGTGATGACGCCCGCGCCGCGCGCAATCGGCGCGGCCAGCACCCTGTCCCCCACGCGCCCTATGGCTACCCGCATAAAATCGTCGTCGCCGGGCGGGGAGGTGACCTTGCGGGTCATGGTCACGCTTTCGAGCGGCAGTTCCGCCGGGCGGCGACCCAGCCAGCGGGCAATCACCTCCTCGGCGAAAATATCCACTGTCAGCGCGGCGGAGACTGGGTAGCCGGGAACGCCGATGATGGGAACAATCTCCTTGCTGCCAGGGGAGATTGCTTCGTCGGCCTTCGGCCTCCTCGCAATGACGCCCAAAATCACCGGGTGCCCCGGCCTGACCGCCACGCCGTGAACCAGCAGCGTGCCCAACTTCTCGACCACCCGGCTGGAGAAATCTTCGGCCCCGGCGGAGGAACCCGCATTCAACAGAACCAGGTCGTGGGTTTGGGCGGCTTCTTCTACGCGGGCGCAAATGGATTCAAAATCATCGGGAGTGATGGGAAAACGGGTCGGGGTGGCGCCCATGGCTTTAACCTGCGCGGCCAGCACAAGCGAGTTGTATTCGAGAATGTCGCCGCGCTTGAGTTCCGAGCCAATCGGGACGAGTTCGCTGCCAGTCGGCAGGATGGCCACGCGCGGCGGACGCGCCACCGAAACGGAAACATGCCCGGAGGCGGCTATCGCGCCCAGGTCGTAGGGTCGCAGAACGTGTCCAGATGGGAGCACGAGTTGGGTGGCGACGATGTCCTCGCCCAATGGACGGACATGCTGCCAGGGCACGGCAGCGGCCCGAAAACGGATAAAAGCCGGACGGCGGACATCCACACAAATGCTCTCGTTTTCATCCAGCGATTCGACGTTTTCTATCGGGATGACAGCGTTGGCCCAATCGGGCAGCGGGTCGCCGGTATCGACGTATTGGGCGGCATCAGGCAGGGCCAGTGTGGCCGGGGCGGAAGGCTGCGCCCCGCGGGTGTCCACAGCGCGGACGGCGAACCCGTCCATGGCGGCGGCATGATAATGGGGCGAGGAACGCAAGGCCCAGACCGGCTCGGCCAGTACGCGGCCAAGGGCGTTTTCGTCAAGCGGGATGGTTTCGCTGGCAAGCACCTGCCACAACCCGGCCTGTTGCAGGGCGTCGTGAAAAGCCTGCTTGGCTTGCGCGAGGGGAATGTCGTGAAGGTAAAGGGACATGGGTTTCTCTGGTTGTCGGTTTCTGCGGCGTATGGCCGAGTATAGCATAGGCCGCTTGCTCTTGAACGGCAAAGAAAGGAAGATTGAAGCGGTAAATTTTGTGCAATTTTTACGCGCCCGGGGTGACAAAAATAGCAAAAGCCGCTATAATCGCGCCCAGTCAGGAAAACCAACAATGTTCTGTATTTCCATGTCCACTACCACTATGATGACCATGACTCTAAAACAAGAGCCATTGCTTCGTGCCAGGTGGTAGGGACTGACAAACCGTATCACGCAAAGACCAAACGCGGAGCCAAGGCTCCGCGTTTTTTGTTATCCCAAACCGAGGAGAAATCATTATGAAAAATACGCTGGTCATGAAGTTCGGCGGCACGTCGGTGGGCAGCCCAAAAGCCATCCGGCAAATTATCGAGATTACCCGCCGGGCCAAAAGCGAATGGCAAAATGTAGCCATTGTGGTCTCGGCCATGAGCGGCGTAACCGATGCCCTGCTCAACGGGGCCGCCGCCGCCGTCGCCGGGGACGAGTACAGCGCCGAGGAAACCGCCGCCGACCTGATTCAAAAGCACTTCGAGGTGCTCGACGAACTGGCCCCGCAGGCGGACGATGTGCGCGACTTTATCGAAAGCAGCCTGAACGAATTCGTCACCCTGGCGCGCGCCATCCGCGTATTGGGCGAGGCCTCGCCGCGCGCGCTGGACGCCATCGCCTCGCTGGGAGAACGGATGAGCGCGCCGGTAGTCGCCGCGGCCTTACGCCATGCCGGAATCGGCTCGGAGGGCGTGGACGCCCGCAACGTGGTACGCACCGACAGCGTCTTCCAGTCTGCCGCGCCGGATTTCGAGACCACCACCCGCAACGCCCAGCGCGTCATCTGGCCGCTTTTCCAGGCAGGAAAAGTGCCGGTCGTCACCGGCTTTATCGGCGCGGACGAGCACGGCGTTGTCACCACCCTGGGGCGCGGCGGCAGCGATTTTTCCGGGGCCATCTTCGGGGTCGTACTCGAAGCCGACGAGGTCTGGATTTACACCGACGTAACCGGCGTGATGACCACCGACCCGCGCATCGACCCGCGCGCCCGCACCATCCCCGAACTGGCCTTCCGTGAAATTTCGGAACTGGCCTTTTACGGCGCGAAAGTCCTGCATCCCAAAGCCATCCGCCCGGTGGTCGAGAAAGGGATTACGCTGTGGGTCAAGAATACCTTCGCCCCGGAGGAAGCCGGAACGCGCATCGTCGCCGACGGCCTGGCGCAATTGGGCGACCTGCGGGCGGTAACAGCCTTCAAGGGCCAGAGCATCATCACGGTCGAGGGGCGCGGCATGATTGGCATCCCCGGCATTGCGGCGCGCACCTTTGGCGCAGTGGCGCGCGAGAATACGAGCATTGTCATGATTTCGCAGGCCTCCTCGGAGCAGAGCATTTGCTTCGTGGTGCCGAAAAACAGCGCGGATACTGTCCTGAAAGCCCTCGAAACCGAGTTCCGCCTGGAGTTGAATCGCCGCGACATCGACAGCATCCAGAAATCGGACGAGACCGCCATCATTACCATCGTCGGGGCCGGGATGCGCGCCACGCCCGGTTTGGCCGGCAAAATCTTCACCGCCACCGGCCAGGCCGGGGTCAACGTCATCGCCATCGCCCAGGGGTCGTCGGAGTGCAGCATCAGCCTGGTGGTCGATGCGGCAGATGCGCAGAAGGCTGTGCTGGCGATTCATGAGTTGATTGTGGGTTAATCTGTAGGGGCGACCCGGCGGGTCGCCCCTACAGGCCAATGCCTGTCATTTCGAACCGCGTAGCGGTGACATCGTGCCCGTAGGGTAGAAATCTTACCCACCGCACACAAGATTTCTCAGTCGCCGCTACGCGGCTCCTTCGAAATGACAGTTTAATAGAAAAAAGGAGCCATCATCATGTCACAAAAAATCAAAGTCGCAATTCTCGGCGCGACCGGGGCCGTTGGGCAACGGTTCGTGCAATTGCTGGAAAATCATCCCTGGTTTGAAGTCGCCGCGCTGACCGGGTCGGAGCGTTCGATTGGGCAAAAATACGGAGAAGCCTGCCGCTGGGTGTTGCCCGGCAGCATCCCCGAATATGCGCGTGAGATGGTCGTCGCGCCCTCCGCGCCCGGTTTCGAGGCCAAACTGGCCTTCTCGGCCCTGCCCAGCGACCAGGCCAAAAGCATCGAGCCGCAACTGGCCTGGGCGGGCTACGCGGTCTGCTCAAACGCCTCCAGCCACCGCATGTGGGACGATGTGCCGCTGCTCATCCCCGAAGTCAACCCCGACCATACCGGGCTAATCGAAATCCAGCGCAAAAAACGCGGCTGGGGCGGGCTGATTGTCACCAACCCGAACTGTACCAGCACCGGCCTGACCATCGCCTTCCGCGCCCTGCACGACGCCTTCGGCATCCGGCGCGCCTTCATCGTCTCGATGCAGGCCCTTTCAGGCGCGGGCTACCCCGGCGTGGCCTCGCTCGACATCCTCGACAACGTCGTCCCCTACATCGGCGGCGAGGAGGAAAAAGTCGAAGAAGAGCCGCGCAAAATGCTCGGCCAGTTCAACGGCGCAAGCATCGACTTCGCCCCCTTCCGGCTCTCGGCCCATACCAACCGCGTGGCGGTCAGCGACGGGCATCTCGTGGTCACTTCGGTGGAATTTGACCGGGATGTTTCCGCGCAGCAGGCCGCCGAGGCCCTGACGGCTTTTTCCGCCCCGCCGGTCGTTGCCGGGCTGCCCTCCGCGCCCCAGCCTGTCATCCGTTTGCGGACGGAGGCTGACCGCCCCCAGCCGCGACGCGACCGCGACGAAGCCAACGGCATGGCCAGCATCGTCGGACGCCTGCGCCCCGACCCGCTCTTTCACATCAAGTTCGTCAACCTGTCGCACAACACCATCCGCGGCGCGGCCGGCGGGGCGATTCTGAACGGCGAGTTGCTGGTGGCGCAGGGGTGGGTTCAGTAACCAGTAACCAGTAACCAGTGACCAGTGGCGAAGCCGCGCCAAGGCCAAAGACCATCCAGGAATACCTGTCAGGCCCCAGCCGACTGGCGGCTGCAACGCTTCTGCAATGAAACCCGGGAACATCAGGACGTTGTTGAACATCTATACCGTGTTCAACAACGTTCTCTTTTTACCTGGAGGTTTCCAATGAAACGCAAGTTCTTCATCCAACTGTTCGTGCTGGCCGCGCTGGTGGTCAGCGCCTTTGCCCCGGCGGGCGAGGCCTTCGCGGCATCGTCCTGCGGAACTGGCTACACCGTCGTCAAGGGCGATACGCTCGGCAAAATCGCAACCCGCTGCGATACGACCATCTCGGCCCTGCGGCGCGCCAATCCCGAAATCGGTAACGGCAACCTGATTTACCCCGGCCAATACCTGTACCTGCCCGGCGCGCTCATCAAAGGCAGCGGCGGCTATGACACCTACATCATCGCCCGCGGCGACACCCTGCGCAGCCTGGCCAACCGCTTCAACACCACCGTTGACTCACTGATGAGCCTGAACCCGGACATCAAGGACGCCAACAGGATTTACGAAGGCCAGCGCCTGGTCGTTCCCGGCTCCGGCGGCAGCACCCCGCCATCCAACCCCGTCCCGACCGGCAAATCGTACATCGTCCAGAAAAACGATACCCTCAAGAAAATCGCCACCTGGACCAACACTACCGTCGATGCCATCCTGGCGGTCAACCCGCAAATCACCAACGCCAACCTGATTTATGTCGGACAGGTCATCAGCCTGCCCGATTCGGTCACGACCTACACGGTGCAAAGCGGCGACACGCTCAAGAAAATTTCCGTCCGCTTCGGCACCACGCTCGACAAAGTGCTGGCGCTCAACCCTGGCATCACCAACCCCGACAAAATCTACGTCGGGCAGGTCGTCCGGGTGTACTAAACCACAAACAGGGAACCGCGCGGTTCCCTGTTTTGATTCTTCATACCCTGAGGCAGGACTTGCGCAAAACCCTTGCAGTTAATCCAGTAGAGCAAGAAGGTGACAGTCATCTGCGACAGTCATCTGCGAGATGACTGTCACCTTTTTCAGTCCGATTCCCTTTTGCCTTTACTCCGCCACCTGCCGCGCGGACTTTCACTTTGCCCTTTCGAGATTTAACGCCAGCAACCGCACCAAAATCTGCTCGTCGCTCAGACTATGCGGCCAACCGTAGGCATCCAGAACGGCGTGGTCGAGCGCAGCATGGATTTCGTCCAGGGTCTCGACTTCATCGAGTGAGAGAATGGCATCGACAGCCAGTTTTTCAGAGCGAAAGAGTTCGCGCAGGGCAGCTTTCCAGGCGGCTTCACTGCGCGGTTTACCGCGCATTTTTTCGCGGTAGAGTACCAGGCCATTGTATAAATTCGTCAGAGTACGTTTTTGTAGTTCTCTGGAGCCTTGCAGCAAGGTATCTTTGGGATTGAGCCAGTTATTCCTGAAATCGTCCAAAGCTTTGGCGGCGGCAGCAATGGCCTTTACGCGCGGGTCGTCAAACGGCTCTTTGCCCGGCGTATAAGGGAAAGGGAACGTCTCGAATGTTGTAGTTGATGTATAACGAAAACCACTTTCTGCATCTCTCAACTGAGTACCTTTACGTCTTGACCAGAGTTCGTGGATTTTTGAGTGTAAAACGCCAAAAAAGTAATCGTCCGAACGGGCAAAAACAACTAATTGTGCATCTGGGAGGATTTCGCTAATAAGCCAAACAAAAATTCTGTGTTTTGCAACTCTTGGTGTAGCGATATAGCGCGGCAATATTGCTAGTGCATCCCGCATTTGAGTTCTTGGGTTCCAGTGTATCCACCATCTATCACGCGCCAACGCTTGGTTTGCTTCTTGGCGTTTTTCATAAACGTTGTCTTTTAAATATCTGAAAGGTGCAAGATATTCCGAAGCCTCCTCTATCGGCATCTTTACACCAAAATCAACAACATATTCGTCTGAATTGCGGTTTACAACATCTTCGCCGGTTCTACGAGGCTTGAGCACGTCTTTGTTGGAGCGTCCATTTGGATTGTCCAACTTTTTTATCATTTCTTCAGCTTTATCGCGCGGCATATCAAACTTACCACGCAAAACTACGCCTTGAAATGATAAATTCCCATTCTCGAGCAAAATATAGCCCTCTGATAAATCAACGTCAGATGTCAGATCGGAATTTATTGATGGGACGATGTTACCGTCTAGCGATTTACTTTCTTCGGTACCATCATCAAAGCATACGATAGAAACATGGACAATCGCACCATCTAACACCCATTCTTTGTCACTCCAAGCCAGAAAAATATCTCCAGAATTTTTGATATGGTCTAATACTTGTCGATTCGCACCACCACGAATCGCCTGAGTTGCCAACAATCCAACCCGATTCACTTTACCATCTGCTATATGCCGATTCGCTTTTTCAAACCAATAACAAACTAAATCGGGCATTCCATCCAGTTTCTTTTCATAGACTTTCAGCAATGCATCACAATAATCATTTCCTAAAACTGGGCGCATTTTTCTGCTGCCGAGAAATGGGGGGTTCCCAATAATTACATCAACGTCAGGCCAAACAGGTTCTAGCGCAGCTTTTACACCCTCGGTTTCTCCAACAGGCAGGTTTGTATAGAGAATCGCGTCTCGGTTTTCAATTCCCTTCAACTCACGCAAAATCGGCTCCTGCATATCGGCAAAGCCGTTCTCATATCGCCACTGGATATACCCTATCCAGACCGTAATTTGGGCCAGTTGATGAGCATAGGAATTGATTTCGATACCATAAAGCTGCTGCGGGTTAACGGTCAGAGCAATTTCGGGTAAAGCATGTTCTTCGGCAAAGACTATCACTTGTTTTTGTAAATCAAGCAGTTCGCGCAATGCGACATACAGGAAGTTTCCGCTCCCGCAAGCCGGGTCGAGAATTTTCAGAGTTACCAATTCATCTGAAAATTTTTTCAAAAGCAAATAAGCCGCCAGCGGGGTTCCGCTCTCAATTTGGCTACGGGCCTCGACCTGAATTTTGCGCCACTTTGTCCGCAGCGGTGCCATCAGCACTGGCTCAATGACCAGTAAAATATCATCTTTACTGGTGTAATGTAACCCCAGTTGTTCCCGTTTGCTCTCATCAATAATCCGCTCGAACAATGTTCCAAAAATTGAAGGGTCAATCCCGGCCCAGTTTTTGTTGCAGGCGGCCAGCAACTCACGCACATTCTGACTGACCAACTCAGGCACAAAATCGTCATCGAAAAGGCCGCCATTGAACCAGGGAATTGGGTGCGCGCCAAAAACTGAATTACCCTCGCGCATGGCCGCAAACAAAATGCGCAGGCTCTTGGTAAACTGTTCAGCTGTCTGGTCTTTGTAGCGATGTTTTACCAAATTGGTAAAAACCTTGTCCGGCAGCAAGCCGATACCCTCGGCAAAAAGGCAAAACAGAATCCGCACCACAAAATGCGCCAGCCGTTCTGATGAATACGCGCCCTGCCCAACGCTTTGTTTTTGCAGGCTGCGCGCAAATTCCACAAATGAATCGGCTGTTTTTTCGGTGACTTTTTCCTGTGTTTCAGTTGGCCTGAAGGCTTCGGGGTTGTAAAACACATCCATCAGTACCTGCAAGCCATCGGCTTGCAAGCGGTCAAAATCAATCACCTCGACATGACTGAGAGTATTTGTAAAATTAGTATGAATAACAATGGTTTCGAGGTCAGAAGTGACCAAAAGTGGCGGATTGCCCAACGATTCCCGGTAGCGCAGCAACTGCTGGTAAGCCGCATCCAGGTTTTTCCTCTTGCCTTTATATTCCCAAATAAATTTGCCCTTATACCAGGCATCCGCCCAGCCTCGCGCGCCAGCAGTGTCTTCGTCAACATTGGCCTCGAAAGTAAAGAATTTTCCGGTTGGGTCAACATCGGTAGGTGTGGCATGGCCAACCAACGCGCAAATATCATTGAAATGACTCTGCGAAGCCGCTTTTTCGTTGAGTTGAATCCTGCTCCATTTTTCGACAAATTGGGCAACCGACATTTTTTGCGCCATAGTGTAATCCTCTGCTTTATTTTAGCCTTAAATTTGCTATTCGTTGCTTTTCTTTGCACCCTCCCCACACTTTGCGGTTAAAATCCCCCTGCAAAAATTCATCATTTCGAACTCTGCAATCTGCATCCCAGGAGAATTTCCCTTGCTAACCCTTACCTCCCTCGCCAGCAACTTCCGCGCCCTAGGCATGACCAGCGGCGACACCATCTTTGTGCATTCGGCCTATTCGACCCTTTCGCGCGCGCCCGGCGGCGTGGAAGGCGGCCCGCAGACCGTCATCGACGCCATTCTCGAAGTCATCGGCCCCGACGGCACGCTCATTATGCCGACCTTCAACTACGACTTCCTGCGCGGCACGCCCTGGGACATGCGCACCACCCCCTCCCAAATGGGCGCGCTGACCGAACTCGTCCGCATCGACCCGCGCGCAAAGCGCATGTTCCACCCCATCTACTCGATGGCCGCCATCGGCGCGCACGCTGAGGAACTGGCCGCGCACCGCTCAGACGACTGCTTCGGCGAAACCACCATCTTTAGCAAATTCCGCGCCTGGGACGCCAAAATCCTGATTCTCGGCCTGCCCTACAGCAAATCCATCACCTTCCTGCACCACTGCGAGCAAATGGCGGGCGTCGATTACCGCTTCCTGAAAGAATTCAGGGGCACAGCCATCGACATGCAGGGCAAACCCCACGACGCGGCCGTCACCATGTTCGTGCGCGATGTCGAGCGCGGCGTGGTGCTGGACTTTGAACCCATCGGCGCGCTGCTCGACAGTCAGGTCGTCAACAAACGCACCATCGGCCTGGGCGAGTGCCGCCTGATGAAGTGCAACGACGTTTTCCGCGTGGCCGTCCAGGCGATGAAAGACCATCCCGGCCCCGGCCTGACCTACATCCTCGAAAGCCCCGACCGCGCCAGGGACTGGATTCCGCCGATGAAGCCGATTTCTTCCCTGCGGGATGTCCTGGGGGAGATTGTGCCGTTGCACCGGACTCTTGCCAGCGACGGCATGGATACCGCTTTGGAGATTGTCGGCTCGTACCTCCCGGAAACTGCCCATTACAAAATCGAGACCTACGCCCCGCTGACGCCGGTCTGGACCTGGTACGTGCCGGAGCGTTACGTCGTCCACGAGGCTTACCTCGAAACCGAGGACGGACAGCGCGTCGTCGATTTCCAGGACAATCCCCTGCACCTGGTCTCCTACTCCCTGCCGATGGACGCGCTCATGCCGTTCAGCGAACTGGAGCCGCATCTCTATTACAACGAAAATCGTCCGCACGCCATCCCGTGGAAGTTCAAATACTACGACCGCTCGTGGGGATTCTGCCTGAGCAAGAACCAGTTCGACGCCCTGCCGCGGGATAAAAACTACCGGGTGGTCATCCGCTCCGAGTTTTTGACTGACCCGGCCCAGGGCGGATTCAAAGTCGCCGAAGCGGTGATTCACCCTCGGGGCGGGAAAAACCCGTCAGCGGGTGAAATGTTCATCATGGCGCACACCTGCCATCCCAACCAGGCCAACGACGACGCGGC
>JAGVAO010000155.1 GCA_020060235.1 Anaerolineales bacterium
CAAAATGCGGGGACCTATAATGGTGGGAATTCCTATAGAGCCTAATTCAAAAAGGGGCAGGAAATTTCCTGCCCCTTTGGGGTTATTTGTCGCTTTTTTCCGGTTCGACCACGCGGATGTGCAGTTCCTGCAACTGCCTTTCGCTGGCGGGGGAGGGGGCCTCGGCCATGACATCGCGTCCGGCCTGGTTCTTTGGGAAGGCAATCACCTCGCGGATGTTGGGCTCGTCGGCGAAAATCATCACCAGGCGGTCGATGCCGGGAGCCATGCCGCCATGCGGCGGCGCGCCATACTCGAAGGCTTCAATCAAGTGCCCAAACTTGGACTGGATTTCCTCGTCCTTAAGCCCGAGCAGTTCGAAAACCTTGTGCTGGATATCGCTGCGATGGATACGAATCGAGCCGGAGGCGGTTTCGTAGCCGTTCAGCACCATGTCGTAGGCGTCCGACAGAATCTGGCCGGGGTCGGTCTCGAATTTGGGCAGGTCTTCCATCTTGGGCATGGTGAAGGGGTGATGGGCGGCGTCCCATTTTTGTTCTTCCTCGCTCCACTCGAACATCGGGAAGTCAACCACCCAGGCGAAGGCCAGCAGGTTGGGGTCGGCCAGGTTGAGTTTGTCGCGGAATAAAAGGCGCAGGGCCGAGAGGGTTTTGTTTGCCACGCTGTTTGAGTCTGCCACGAACAGCACCAGGTCGCCGGTTTTTGCCCCGGTGCGCTGCTGGATGGCTTCGACCTCTTCGGGTTTGATGAATTTCTGGGCGGTGCCGCGCACGCCTTCGGCGCTCAGCGCCAGGGTGGCCAGCCCTTTTGCGCCCTGGGTCTTGGCGAACTCGGTCAGGGCGTCTACTTCCTTGCGGGTATATTCCGAACAGCCCGGCGCGACGATGCACTTAATCACGCCGCCGCTTTCGAGCGCCATCTGGAAGACGCGAAAGTCGGACCCGGCGAAGATGTCGCCGAGGTTGTAAACTTCCATGCCAAAGCGCATATCAGGCTTGTCGCTGCCGTAGCGTTCGACGGCTTCGGCGTGAGTCAGGCGCGGCCAGGGCGAGGCCAGCAGGCGTTTTTCAGGCAGGATTTGCTTGACCATATCGGTAAACAGGCCCTCGACCAGGTCGAGCACGTCATCCCGCTCGACGAAGGACATTTCCAGGTCGAGTTGGGTAAATTCCAGTTGGCGGTCGCCGCGCAGGTCTTCATCCCGCATACAGCGCGCAATCTGGAAGTAGCGGTCCACCCCGGCGACCATCAGCAACTGCTTGAGTTGCTGGGGCGATTGCGGCAGGGCGTAGAAGGTGCCCGGTTGCATTCGCGAAGGAACCAGGAAGTCGCGCGCGCCTTCGGGCGTGGTTTTGAACAGGAAGGGTGTTTCGACTTCGATGAACTCGCGCTCGCTCAGGTAGTCGCGCATGAACTTGATGACCTTGTGGCGCAGAACCATATTTTTCTGCATCCGTTCGCGGCGCAGGTCGAGATAGCGGTATTTCAGGCGCACGTTTTCGTCGATGTCTTCGTCTTTGTTAATCAGGAAAGGCAGCGGCTTGGACGGGTTCAGCACTTGACACTGTTTGACTTCGACCTCGATTTCGCCGGTTGCCAGGTTGGGATTCTCTGCTCCCGCCGGGCGGCGGCGCACCTCGCCGCTGATTTGCAGCACCCATTCCTGGCGCGCATCCTGGATGACCTCCAGGCCGGGCAGGGCCGGGTCGCCGACGATTTGCACCAGCCCATAGCGGTCGCGCAGGTCGATGAAGGTGACGCCGCCGTGGTCGCGCTGGCGATGCACCCATCCCGCCAGGGTCACGGCCTGGCCGATGTGGGCGGAGCGTAATTCGCCGCAAGTGTGAGTTTTATACATTCTGGCCTCCTGAATTATGATTGCTGACAAAAAATATCGCCCATCGCGTTTGCGTTTGGGCGACCGGTGATGTACGGAGAAGAAGCGAACTCAGGCAGGAATGACAATTCCGCCGGTCCGACACCAGCCGGCCAGCAGGGAATTATTAGCGTCTTTGGCGGTTGTAAATAGTTCGCGCATAGTGTACCGATTATAGCACAAAGTATCTTGGGGTATAATAGGTTGTCCCCTGGTTTTAAGGGCAGGTTTTGATTCTTTGTCATTAAAACTGCCGCAGGCGGGCAAATAAATTACTGCACGGAAGATTTCTATGCCCAATACCCAACCAAAACTGGCTGCCGATTACTGGCTGAATTTTGCTGTCACCAAGCGTGATATTGATTTTCTGCAAAACTATCTCTTTGAAACCGAGACCCCCCTGCCCGAACGCGATATAACTCGCGTGCTTGTCGAAGAACGGATTCGATACGAACAGGAAGCCCTCGCAAAGCAACAAAAAGGGGATAGTGAAATTTACCTTCCAAAAGGAACATACAAAAAGGGCCAGAAACTGGCTTTTCCCGCGCTCAACTGGCGCAAGGGCAAGGTGCTTTCTGTGCGCCCCGGAAACAACCCCGAGACCGGCCCGTTCGATGTGCTGGAAGTCGCTTTCGACGACGATTCCACCCGCTTGTTTGCGGCCTCGCTGCCGGAGCATGCGCTTAATGACCCGGTCGAGGAAGCGCCCAACCCCGAATCTGACCCGAAAGCCATCCTCGAACAATACGGCGACAGCCTGGTCAAGAAACTGGAAATGGCCCTGCAGGCCGACGAGAGCCTGATTCGCAGCGCAGGCCAGTGGTTCCCGCGCGCGCTGATTGTGGACATGAACGAAGGCCACCTGAACCTGGCCGAAGCGGTCATCGAGGTTGCGGAGGGCGAACCGCTCCCGATTTCAGCCCTGATGGAGCAGGTCGGCACCCCCGACGGCGTCAGCCATAGCCTGCTCGAGTTTTCGCTGAATTATGCCCTGCAGGAGGATGGCCGTTTCGACGAAGTCGGCCCGGCTGGCGAGGTGCTCTGGTGCCTGAAACGCCTCGAGCCGGATGAAGTCCAACAGCCCCCGGCGGCCCTAACCTACCATCCCATCGAATACGACCGCTCTGTGTTGAGCGAGGAAATGCTCGAACTCGAATACCAACTGGACGACGAATTTTCGGAGACTGAGCAAAAACCCGCCAGGGCCAACGAAGCCACCATCACCCTGACCTATCCGCACTGGCGTTCCGGAACCCTGCCGGTTTCCCCGCGAGTTTTGCATTTCTTCCCAACTGCCTACGAGTCGCCGCGCGTGCGCTTTATTCTCGTGGACGACAAGACTGGCGAGAAAATCCCGGCCTGGGTGGTGCGCGAGCATGGTTATGTGTACGGCCTGGCCGCCTGGTTCGAGAAGAATAAATTGATTCCCGGCGCGCAAATCGTTATTCGCCGCTCGAAGAACCGGGGCGAAGTCATCCTTGAAGCCAAGACTCGCAAGGCCTCCAAAGACTGGGTGCGGACGGTGCTGGCCGGTTCAGACGGTGGCATCGTGTTTGCCCTGCTGCGCCAGGAAGTCGCCTGCGAGTATCACGACCGCATGGTGATTGCCGTTCCTGATGCTTCGGGCATCGACCAGGCTGTTTTGCAGATGTCCAGAAGCCGCCAGCCGCTGCAAAAAATTGTCAAGAATATTTTGCACGAACTTTCGAAACTTACCCCGCAGGGGCACGTCCATGCGGAGGAATTGTATTCGGCGGTCAACATCCTGCGCCGAATCCCGCCTGCGCCCCTGCTGGCCCTGCTGACATCCAGCAGCGAGTTCAACCATATTGGTGATTTATATTTCCGCCTGGCCGAAACCGGCGAAGGTGAGGAGTAAGCCATGAGCCTCGTCAAACCGACCTTGAACACCCGCTATCACATCGATTTCGATTGGTGGCGGCAGAGCGAAAACGACTGGCACATTCACCTGCGCGGCCTGCTCTGCCCCGAACACGCCGAAATGTTTGCCGAGCATGGCGTCGGCGACCTGATAGATTTCATCGACCCTGAAACCGCCGAAGTGCGCCCCATGAATGGCATCCAGCAGGCCATCCTGACCCATTGCGCCCGCCAGCCCGAATTCCTGACCGGCCAAACCGCCATGGTCGAAGCCGTTTTTCGGGTTTTCCTGGCCAACGGCAACAGCCCACTCTCGGCCACCGAACTATCCAACCGGCTGGGCCGTCCGGCCAACATCATCCTGACCACGCTCTCAGGCGCGCGGGTCTATAAGGGAATTCGTCCGGTACAGGACTGATAAAAATGCTCCCGTAGCTCAATGGACAGAGCGACAGCCTTCTAAGCTGTGGGTTGTGGGTTCGAATCCCGCCGGGGGCGCTGTTTTATTCCTTATTCGTAATCCCCAAAGGAGTATGTATGATAACGGTCAAACCCAAACCTGGCCGTGGGGGAATTATGGCGGAACGCCGCCGCATGTTGGTCGAAACGATTGGCTGGCAGGTGCGCGTCCAGCACCACGTCTGGAGTCCGCCCACCGACCTTTACGAAACAGAATCCGACTACGTTGCGCGCGTCGAAGTCGCCGGAATGCGCGAACAGGATTTTTCAGTCGTCCTGGAACACAACTACCTGACCATCAGCGGCGCGCGCAGCGAACCACACGAGCGCCGCGCCTATCATCAAATGGAAGTCCGCTTCGGCGAGTTCAGCACCGTCGTCGCCCTGCCCGGCCCGGTCGAAATCAAAAACTGCCGCGCCGAATACGAAGACGGCTTCCTGACCGTCACCCTGCCCAAATCCACCCAAATATAAGGGAAACTTCTCGCCTCTATGCCCGCCTCCCGTTGGAATTCCAGCCCTGCCGACCTGTTCAAATGGATAAACAGCGACGACGATGCCGAACTTCTCAAGATGTTCATCCCGTCGCTTTTTTCTGATTTTGCAATCGGGGACGAACCCCCCGAAGCGGACGACCCGCAGTTTGACCCCGTTCAAGCGGCCGAATCTTCCCCCGAAATTGTCCCCATCCTGCCCCTGCGCGGGCTGGTCGTCTACCCCCAGACCGCCGTCCCGCTGACAATAGGCCAGCCCCGCTCTGTTCGGCTGGTCGATGACGTTGTCGGCGGCGACAGATTTGTCGGCCTGGTGGCCTCCAAAAACCCCGAACTCGAAACCCCTGGTCCCAACGACCTGTACACGGTCGGCGCGCTGGCGACCGTCCATCGCCTGCTGCGCGCTCCCGACGGCACCATCCGCATCCTCGTGCAGGGTCTTGAGCGCTTCCGCGTGCTCGAATATACCCAGACCGAACCCTACCTGATGGCGCGTATCGAGCGCATTCCTGAAGCCGCCGAGGAAGGCCTCGAACTGGATGCCCTGGCGCGCAACGCCCGTGACCAGTTCGCCGCCATCGCCGAGATGATTCCCTCCTTCCCGCGCGAGTTGGTGGCCTCGATTACCGGCATCGAAGATGCTCTGCAAACCGTTTACGCGATTGCCAACTTCCAGCGCATCGACCTGGAAGACGCCCAAACCCTGCTCGAACTCGATTCGGCCACCGACAAACTGCGCAAACTGATTGGCCTGCTGGTGCGCGAAAGCGAAGTGCTGCAACTGGGGCAGAAAATCCAGAACGAGGCCCGTTCCGAAATCGACAAGGTCCAGCGCGAATACTTCCTGCGCGAGCAGTTGAAAGCCATCCAGAAGGAGTTGGGCGAGCGCGATGAGCAGGCTGTCGAGGTGGATGAATTCCGTCAGAAGATAGACGACGCCAAAATGCCCGAGGAATCTGACAAACAGGCTCGCCGCGAGTTGGAGCGTCTCTCGCGCCTTCCGACTGCCGCGGCAGAATACGGCGTCATCCGCACTTATCTTGACTGGATGACCTCCCTGCCCTGGTCGAAAGGCACCGAAGACAACCTGGATATTGCCCACGCCCGCGAGGTGCTCGACAAAGACCACTACGGGCTGGAAGATATCAAGGAACGCATTCTCGAATTCCTTGCCATTCGCAAACTGCGCCTCGACCGCCGCGACGAAGAAAAACCCGAATCGGACGACCAGATTCGGCGCGAACGCGAAGGCGTCATCCTGTGCTTTGTCGGCCCGCCCGGCGTCGGCAAGACCTCGCTCGGCCAGTCCATTGCCAGGGCCATGGAGCGTAAATTTGTGCGCATTTCGCTCGGCGGTGTGCGCGACGAAGCTGAAATTCGCGGGCATCGTCGCACTTACATCGGCGCTATGCCGGGGCGCATCCTGCAAGCCTTGCGGCGGGTCGAGAGCCGCAACCCGGTCTTCATGCTCGATGAAGTCGATAAACTGGTCAACGATTTTCACGGCGACCCGTCTTCGGCCCTGCTCGAAGTGCTCGACCCCGAACAGAACGGTGAATTCCGCGACAATTACCTTGAAGTCGGCTACGACCTTTCGCAAGTCATGTTCATCACCACCGCCAACACGCTGGAGACCATTCCCGGCCCGCTGCGCGACCGCATGGAAATTATCGCGCTTTCCGGTTACACAGAAGGTGAGAAAATTGCCATTGCCAAGGGCTACCTGATTCCGCGCCAGATTCGCGAGAACAGCCTGCGGCTCTCCGAGGTCTCTTTTTCAGACGAGGCGCTCAAGACTATCATCAACCAGTACACCCGCGAGGCAGGTGTAAGGAATCTGGAACGTAACATCGGCTCGGTTTGCCGTAAAATCGGCACACGCATTGCCGAAGGCAAGGGAGAAGCGTTCGAGGTGACACCCGGCCTGGTGCGCGAATTGCTTGGCAATCCCTTCTTCCAGGGGCCAGAGGAGATGAACGTGCGCACGGCGGTTCCTGGTGTGGTGGCTGGCCTGGCCTGGACTCCCTACGGCGGCGATGTGCTTTTTATTGAAGCCACGCGCATGCCCGGCGGCAAAGGCTTCCAGGTGACCGGCTCTGTCGGTAACGTGATGCAGGAATCGGCCCGCGCCGCACTTTCTTATGTGCGCTCGAGAGCGGAGCGCCTGGGCCTGCAGGCCAATTTCTTCGACAAGTCGGATATCCACCTGCATGTCCCCTCCGGCGCGCAGCCCAAGGACGGCCCCTCGGCGGGCGTTACGATTGCGACAGCCCTGGTATCGCTGATTTCTGGGCGGTTGATGCGCAAAGGCGTTGGCATGACCGGTGAAATCACCCTGCGCGGGCAGGTTTTGCCGGTAGGCGGCATCAAGGAAAAAGTGCTGGCCGCCCATCGCAACCTGCTGAATACGGTCATCCTGCCCAAGCGCAACGAGATGGACCTCGACGATGTGCCAGATGAAATCAAGAAGACGATGACCTTCGTCTTTGCCGAAAGCGTGGACGATGTTCTCGATGCCGCGCTCGAACCGGCCAAAGCGCACGATGAGCCGGCTGAAACGCCAAAGAAACCAAAATCATCCCGGAAAAAGGAAAAAACGGATGCCGAAAATCATGCTGGCTGAGGATGACCTGACCATGCTGCGGCTGTTGAATACGCTCCTTGGCCTGGAGGGGTTTGAAACAGTTTCGCTTAAGCCCGATGAAGATGTTTTGGATGCGGTTGCGCGTGAATTGCCGGACGTGCTCCTGTTGGATGTTCACCTGCCGCAGGGAAGCGGTCTCGACTTCCTGCGGCAGATGCGCGCCGATTCGCGCTTTGAGGGGCTGGTGGTGTTGATGGCTTCGGGGATGAGCCTTAATGAAGAATGCCTGGCTGCCGGGGCGAACGGTTTCCTGCTCAAGCCTTTTATGCCCGACACCCTGATAAATTCCATCCGTACTTTGCTTTCCGCTTGATTGCGCCAGGGTAGGAATGGAAATTACCTTGCGTGCCTTTCGTTTTGAGCAGGATTACCCGGCCGTCATCGACCTGTGGAATCGCTGCGGGCCGGGGGTGCAGGTGCGCAAATCGGACGACCCGGAAGAAATTCGGAAAAAACTCGAGCGCGACCCCGACCTGTTCCTCGTGGCTGAACACCGGGGCCGCGTTGTCGGCACTGTCCTGGGCGGCTTCGACGGGCGGCGCGGTATGATTTACCACCTGGCGGTCGAGCCAGCCTTCCGCGCGGATGGGGTCGGCGGCCAATTGATGCAGGAAGTCGAGGCGCGGCTGGCGCGTAAAGGCTGCCTGAAGGCTTATTTAATGGTCACCAACGAGAACGAAGACGTCATCCCCTTTTATGAAAAGCGCGGCTGGTCAGAAATGAATCTGCACCTGTTCGGCAAAAATCTCTCCTGATTTGCAAAATGTTTCGATTATTTTTCCTAAATTGGGGACTTATTTTTCGGGATTTTCTTTATGAGCATCAGAATAGCCATCCTGACCGTTTCTGACCGTTCGTTTCGCGGCGAGCGCGAAGACCTTTCCGGCCCGGCCCTGCAAGCGGAAGTCTCGGCCCTGGGCTGGCAGGTGGTGCGCGCCGAAATTGTCCCTGATGAGATTGAGCAGATTTCCGCGACCCTGGCCGAATGGGCCGACAGCGGCCTGGCGGATGTCATCCTGACCAGCGGCGGAACCGGCTTTGCGCCCCGCGACGTCACCCCCGAAGCCACCCGCCGAATAGTCGAGCGCCTGACTCCTGGCCTGGATGAGGCCATGCGTGCCGCCAGCCTGAAAGTGACCCAGCATGCCATGCTCTCGCGGGCGGTTTCCGGAATCCGCAAGGCAGCGTTGATTGTCAACCTGCCCGGCAGTCCGCGCGGGGTCGTCGAAACCCTGGCGGTCATCGCGCCTGTCCTGCCGCACGCGGTGGAGTTGTTGCGCGAGTCGCGTGACGCTGAACAGGGCCATCGCAGCGTTTAGTCCTACATCAATCAAAACAAAAAGATGACCCGCCGGGTTCCGGCAGGTCATCTTTTTATTTATCGGGAACGATTAAGCCCCGCCGTCGCCATAGATGGCCGGGTCGACGGGGGTGTTGCCCGTCCGGTCGTGGACGTAGACCCAGTCGCCTTCGTTGGCCCAGTTGAAAACCCAGGCCGCATCGCCAATCGACATATTGACACAGCCGTGCGATTGCTCGAATCCAAGCGAAGTGCGCCAGTACGCCCCGTGAATGGCGCGTGCCTTGTCGAAGTAGAGCGTGTAGGGCACATGCTCAAGGTAGTAATAATCCGAACGGTCGGCCTCGAATGCGCCGCTCATATTTTCTGTTTCTTTCATGCTGTAAACCTGGAACAGGCCGGGGCGCGTCCAGAAGGGTTCCATGCCGGTGGCGACCAGGCTGGCAAAGACCAACTGATAATTGTCGTACACGGCCAGGGTCTGCTCGGCCAGGTCAATGTCAATCCAGCGACCATTGGTGACGCCGGGGGGCGGGGTTGTGTTGGGGTACACCACCCCCACCTGGCGCGCCGGGACCCATTCGTTCGGCCCAATCAGCAGCCATTCCTCGCCCTCAACGTTAATGGCGTTGTGCACTTGCACGAGTTCGTGCTTACCGATGGTGCGTACCACCGGGATGTTATAGGCGTATCCGGGGCTGGAGCGCACATCGACGCCGAAAATTGCCCAACCGAAGGGCGTTCGGGGCGTGCTGTAGAATTCCAGCCCGCGAAACAGGTTGGGGGTCGAAACGCGCGTCCCGTCGCCGGGCATCCACTCGCCAGAGGGCAGCAGGAAGTAAGTTCCCCGGTCGGTGCGTTCCATGCGCACATAGGTCAGGTAGAGCAGGTCGCCCGGCCCAATCTGGCGCAGCGCACCGGATTTGCTGATGGCGGCATCGAGACTCGGATAGGTGTTGGTTTTGTATTCGGTGATTTTGTAATACTGGTAGGGCACAACAGCCAGCGAGTCGTCGCGGTTGATGGCCGCCAGCGGCTGGGGCGGGTAGGGGAATCCTTGGCGGGCCAGTTCGGTCAGGGTTTGGGAGGGGCCGAGCGGCAGGCAGTCGCCGGGGTCGCTAAAATAGACATCGGGCAGGCAGACCACATCGCCGCTTTCGGCTTCGCTCGATGCGGCGTTTTGGGCGGTGGCGGCTCCAGCCGGGAGCAGGCTGAAAAGCAGGCCAAGAATTATCAGGGAAAAGGGAATTGTTTTTGTCATTTTTACCTCTATAGCGCGATAGGATTATACATGCCTTTTTTGCCTGAAATGTAAACTCTTTGTAAGTCTCATGCTATAATTATAAAATCATTGCAACTTGACACAAAAATCTTGGTGTGCTAAAGTAACAATTGTTAGCGTATTAGCCCTTTTGTTCGCGTAGCCAATATAGCGCATCACTGCTCTTGTTAGGAGGGTTGTCTTGTCCAAGTCTCGTACTCAACAAATGGTGGATAGGTTGCGGCAGTTGCAGGCATCCTCACCAGACATTGAAGCCTCGGCAATCGTCAGTGTAGATGGCTTGATTATCGCATCTGCTCTCCCGCAAGGCGTTGAAGAAGATCGTGTTTCGGCCATGTCGGCGGCAATGCTTTCGCTGGGTGAAAGGATTGCTTCTGAACTGGGGCGCGGTTCGCTTGAACAGGTCTATATCAAAGGCGAAAAAGGTTATGTTATCCTTCTCGCTGTTGGTGAAGAGGCTGTTCTGACAGCCCTTGCTCGTGAACAGGCCAGGTTGGGGTTGATTTTCCTCGACATGCGCCGGGCCACGGAAGACCTGGAAAAACTTATCTAAGGCGGAGACTGCTATGAGCCCGATTGAAAAAGCTGGACTTTACTACCCCAATAAATTTGGCCTGATTATGATAAAAGCCCTCGAGGAAGTGATGGGCAAGAATGGCTTGAATGCCATCCTGAACCTGGCAGGCCTCAACGAATACATTGACAACTATCCTGCTGACAACCTCGAAAAGCAGTTCGATTTTGCCGATGTCTCCTCCATCAATATTGCCCTCGAGGAAATGTACGGCCCGCGCGGTGGACGCGGTCTGGCCCTGCGCGCCGGGCGCGCCACGTTTGCCGATGCCCTGCGCAACTTCGGCGCTCTTGCTGGCGCGGGTGACCTGGCTTTCAAGGTCTTGCCCTTGCAGGCCAAAATGCGCATCGGTATCCCGGCCATGGCGAAAATCTTTAGCCAGGTTTCCGACCAACACAGCACGGTCGAGGAGCGCGAAAACGAGTTTGTGTATACCATCCACAAGTGCCCGGTTTGCCAGGGGCGCTCCGGTGTTGATAAGCCGGTCTGCTTTATCGCCGTTGGCCTGCTGCAAGAAGGCCTTAAGTGGGTTTCCGGCGGCAACGAATTCCGCGTCAACGAATCGCGTTGTATCGCCCTTGGCGACGATGTTTGCGAATTCATCATCCAAAAAGAACCAATAGCGTAATATCGGGCCTTTCAATGCCTGCTTAATAAAAATGGCTGAAGCAAGCCATTTTTATCTTATAAACTTAAATGTTGTGAAGAGGCAGCCGTGGCAGAAGAAAAATCCAAAATCCTGATTGTCGAAGACGACCTTGATGTCGCTGACATGCTCAATGCTTACTTTCGCGTGCAGGGCTACGAAGTGTTTACCGTCAATTGGGGGGAAGATGGAGTTCGCGCCGCCATGACTGCTCGGCCTGACCTGATAATCCTTGACATCCGCCTGCCGGATATCGACGGATACGAAGTCGCCCGCCGCCTGCGCTCAGACCGAAAGACCAATGCAATCCCGATTATTTTCCTGACCGAAAAGCGCGACCGCTCCGACCGCCTGCAAGGCCTCGAACTTGGCGCGGACGACTACATCACCAAGCCTTTCGACGTGCAGGAACTTCGCCTGCGCGTGCGCAATTCCCTGCGCCGCACTCAGCAGGATACCCTGACCAATCCGGTCACCTCGCTGCCTGAAGGTGAGTTGGTGGACGAGCGACTGACCGAAACCCTGACTGCGAGCAATGCCGCGCTGATGCTGGTGACACTCAACAACCTCGACATTTTCCGCGACCATTACGGTTTTGTGGCTTCCGACGATGTCATGCGCGCCGTCAGTATGATGCTGCAAAACGCCCTGCGCGACACAGGCAACGGCAACGACTTCCTGGGGCATCTTTCTGCGACCGAGTTTATCCTGGTGCTGGAATCGGCATCGCTTGCCAGCATGGAAGAACGGGTGCGCACTCGTCTCGAACAATCGCTCGATTACTTCTACCCCATCAAAGACCGCGACCAGGCCATCTCTCGTGAAAACCGCCTGGCGGTAAAAATCGGCACGCTCTTGCCTTCTGGCAAGAAGATGAAAACCCTCGAAGAACTCAAGAAAGCGTTGTTGAACATCGGAAAATAGGAGTTTTTGTGCAGATAACAGTCATTCTGCCGACATATAACGAAGCGGAGAACCTGCCTGTCCTGGTCTCCGCTTTATTTTCGCTTCCGCTCGACTTGCGCTTGCTGGTGGTGGACGATAACAGCCCCGACGGAACAGGCCGGATTGCCGACGAACTGGCGCAAAACCACCCCGGACGGGTTTCCGTCCTGCATCGCGTCGGGAAGTTGGGCCTGCGTACTGCTTACCTGGAGGGGATGCAGCGGGCGATAGCCGATGGCGCCGGGGCAATTGCCCAGATGGACGCCGATTTTTCGCACGAACCGGCCCGCCTGGTTGAAATGGCCGCCGCCTTGGATGCGGGGGCCGATGTGGCTCTCGGGTCGCGCTACGTCCCCGGCGGCAGCGTGGACGAGCGCTGGCCGCTGTGGCGCAAGGGCCTTTCGGCCTTTGGCAACTTCTACGCCCGCACCATTTTGGGCTTCAAGTTGCGCGATGTCACCACTGGCTACCGCCTGTGGCGCACCGAAACCCTGCGCGGAATGCCGCTCGGGCGCATTCGTTCCAGCGGATACATTTTCCTGGTCGAGATGGCCTACATGGCCTACTGCCTGGGATACCAGTTCGCCCAGGTGCCGATTTATTTCGCCGACCGCCGCTGGGGAAAATCAAAAATGTCGCTCAAAATCCAGTTGGAGGCTGCTTTTCGCGTCTGGCAGGTTCGCTGGAATTACCGCGACCTGCATCGGGCCGGGCAAGCCGGGCGGCTGGCGATTTCCTAATATTTGCCGACGCCGGGGTCGATTTGGTTGGCGTAGGCGTCGATGCCGCCCGCCAGGCTGAAGACCTTGCGCCAACCCAGGGCGCGCATCCACTGGGTGACCTGCATCGAGCGCACCCCATGATGACACATCACGATGATTTCCGCATCCCGGTCTTGTAATTCGGCCGGGATTGCTGATTCGCGTTCACGCGCCATCTGACTCATCGGGACGACCATCAGGCGCGGGTCGCGGATTTGGGCCAGGTCTAATTCCCACAACTCGCGCACATCGAGCAGGTGAAAGCCTGCTTCCTGTTTGAGTTTTGCGGCCAGGTCGGCAGGGGAAATTTCGGGGTACTCTTCGGGGGTCATTGCTTTGTCCTATGCGCGCCAGAATCCGCGCCGCAGGGGGCGTACATCTTCCGATGTAATGAATGCATCGGGGTCTTTTTCGTAGACGATTTTTTCGACGCCTTTGGCATTTTTCCGCAGCACCGAAACGCTCAGGATGCTGACCATGCCGTCCTTGCCGCGCGCCGGGATTTCGGTCACGCCGAAACCGGCCTCGCGCAAGGCCTGCGAGAGCGAAACGCCCAGGCGCGGGCTGATGATTTGCAGGTGGGTATGCCCAATCGCAAGCCACTCTTCAATCCACATGCCGATGACGTTGCCGGTCGCAAAACCTGCGGCATAGCCAATCACGTTGAGCGGGTTGTTCAGGTTGCTCAACACCGAGGTGATGGCAATCACAAAAACAACCGACTGGAAAAATCCCAGCACCCAGGCGACTGTTTTGCGTCCACGCACGACGAAGAGCAGGCGTAAGGTATCCAGGCTCATATCGACGATGCGTAAACTGAAGATGGATAAAGCCCCCAGCCAGGCGGCGGGAGAGAGAAAAACTTCAAACATAAGGCTCCTTAAATTCATCGGGGCGCAGGTTTGTCTGCGCCCCGGTTTTGGTCGGTTACTTCTTTTTGGAAGCTGCTGGCATGGACGGGATGTATAACCTTTCGGTATATTCCTTGACCATGCGCCGGGTGCTGAACTGGGGCGTGATGGTGCGCATCGACTCTTTCGAGCGCATCACCCACTTTACCGGGACATCGTTGGCATCGCGGTTTTCGTAGTACAGCGGGATGATTTCGTTCTCCAGGGTGGCATACAGGCTTTCGGCGTCCGATTCGTCCTGAACCTGTTCGTCCAGGTCGGCGTCGGGGCCAATTGCCCAACCGTTATCGCCGTTGAAGGCTTCGCGCCACCAGCCGTCCAGCACCGAGAAGTTCAGGCCGCCGTTGATGGCCGCTTTCATGCCTGAGGTGCCGCTGGCTTCGTTGGGCCGGCGCGGGGTGTTCATCCATACATCCACGCCCTGGACGAGGTAACGGGCCAGGTTCATGTCGTAGTCTTCGATGAAGACAATCCGCCCGCCGTTTTCGGCCAGTTTGACCTTGCGGTAGACTTCCTGGATGAGGGCTTTGCCGGGTTCGTCGGCGGGGTGCGATTTGCCGGCAAAAAGAATTTGAACCGGGCGGTTGGGCTGGTTGATGACTTCGAGCAGGCGGTCGAACTGGCTGAGGGCCAGCCCGGCGCGTTTGTAGGTCGCAAAACGACGCGCAAAGCCAATTGTCAGCACATACGGGTCAAGGATGGCCCCACCGGCGATAACCTGCACCGGGTGGAAGCCGCCCTTCATCCAGCGCTGGCGGGCGCGTTCCTGCATGTAGAAGGTTAGTTTGCGCTTGAGGTGGTTTCGCACCGCCCACAATTCCTGGGGCGGGATGACATCCATCTTTTCCCACAGTTCGAGATTGTCGATTTCGTCATACCAGTTGGGGCCGAAGTACTTGTCGTACAGCACACGGATGCGGCGCGCCATCCAGGTGCCGGTGTGGACGCCGTTGGTGACGTGGGTAATCGGCACATCCTCGAGGCTGCGTTCGGGCCACAGGTGATTCCACATGCGGCGCGAGACGTGCCCGTGCAGTTCGGAGACGGCATTGTGCAGTTCGGAATGGCGCAGGGCCAGCACGCCCACGCTGAAGGTTTCGCCCCAGCTTTGGTGGTTGCGGGCCAGGTCGACGAATTGTTCGCGGTCGAGGCCGAGTTCGGGCCAGTAGAAGGACAGATACTTGTCGACCAGCCACAGGGGGAACTCGTCGTTGCCCGCCGGAACGGGGGTGTGGGTGGTGAAGACGTTGTTCTTGCGGGTTTCGGCCAGCGCGGTCTGGAAGTCTTTGCCCCCGGCAACCTCTTCGCGGGCGCGCTCGAGGGTCAGGAAGGCGGCATGGCCTTCGTTCATGTGGTAGACGGTCGGGTTCTGGTCCATGGCTCGCAGAGCGCGCACGCCGCCAATGCCGAGCAGGATTTCCTGCATAATGCGCAGGTTGATATCCGACCAGTACAGGCGCATGGTGAGTTGGCGCGTTACTGGCGGGTTTGAGTCGATGTTGGTGTCGAGCAGGTAGAGGGGAGTGCGTCCGATGCGCACTTCCCAGATTTGGCCGGTTGCCAGCCCATCGGGGAAATCCACGCTGAAGGTCAGCGGCGTTCCGTCGTCTTTCAGCACCGGCAGGATGGGCAGGGCGTCGAAATCGAGCGGGTTGTTGATGGCTTCCTGCCAGCCGTCTTCACTGATGTGCTGGGAGAAGTAGCCCTCGCTGTAGAGCAGGCCAACGCCGACCAGCGGCAGGCCGAGGTCGGAGGCTTCTTTCAGGTGGTCGCCCGCCAGCACGCCCAGGCCGCCCGAGTAGATGGGCAGGGTTTCGTGCAGGCCGAATTCCATCGAGAAGTAGGCGATACCCTGGTCTTTTTTGGCGTGATTGTTGGCGTACCAGGTATCTTTGCGGTTGAGATAGTTGTCGAAATCGGCGAATACGCGGTCGTAAAGGTCGAGGTAGTTGGCGTCTTGCGCGGCTGCGTTGAGTACGCGGCGCTCGATTTGACGCAGGAAAAGGATGGGGTTGTGGTTGACCCGTTCCCAGAGTGCGTTGTCGATACGGTTAAACAGGCGCTGGGCAACCGGGTTCCAGACCCACCACAGGTTGTAGGCCATTTCGCTTAACCGGCCAATGCGGCGCGGCAGGTCGAAATGGTTGGGGATTTTTGAGCGAAAGTTCATTTTGTAAATTTTCCTTCCTTGAAAATGGCGCGGTAATCTTACCACGAGTGAGAAAAAATCAAGGTTTTTAACAGGTTTGTAAAGAAACTGAACAAAGCGGGCTAAATTGGCGTAAATAAAAGGCTGCCCGCTCTTATCGGCGGACAGCCTTGTGGGCAATTTCCAATGCTTATTCGGTTTCACCCATGATTTCATCCACTTGCGCCAGGACGTCGGGGGTCAGTTTGGGAAGGACTTCGAGGGCTTTCATGTTTTCTTCCACTTGCGCGGCCCGGCTGGCCCCGGTGATGACCGTGCTGACATTGGGATTCTTGGCGCACCATGCGATGGAAAACTGCGCCAGTGAGCAGCCCAACTCGTCGGCCACTTTTTGCAATTGGCGCACCTTTTCAAGCCGTTCTTCATCGGTCAGGGCTTTTTGCAGCCATTCGTAGCCGCTTAACGAGCCGCGTGAATCCTTGGGGATTCCGTTGTTGTATTTGCCGGTCAACAGCCCCGACGCCAGCGGACTCCAGGTGGTGGTTCCCAGGCCGATGTCTTCGTACAGGCGGGCATATTCCTTTTCGACACGTTTGCGCCAGAACAGGTTGTATTGGGGCTGTTCCATCATGGGCTTGTGCCAGCCGTATTTGTCGCAAATGCTCCAGGCGGCGCGGATTTCGTCCGCGCTCCACTCTGAAACGCCCCAGTAAATTGCCCGTCCCGAGGCGACGATGTCGTGCATGGCGTGGGCGGTTTCTTCGATGGGCGTTTCAGGGTCGGGACGATGGCAGAAAACCAGGTCGATGTAGTCGAGGCCGAAACGCTTCAGCGAGGCGTCCATGGCTTCCATCAGCCGTTTGCGGTTGAGGGTATTTTGTTCATTGATATTATTATTTAGCCCCCAGTAAAACTTGGTCGAGACCAGGTAACTGCCGCGCCGCCAGCCCAGTTTTTTGAGCGCGGCGCCCATCACTTCTTCCGATTTGCCGCCCGCGTACACCTCAGCATTGTCGAAAAAATTCACGCCGGCTTCATAGGCGGCGGTCATCATGGCTGTGGCGGCATCGACATCAGCCTGGTTGCTGAATGTAACCCAGGAACCAAAAGATAAAACACTGACTTTGATGCCAGCGCGTCCTAAGCGTCTGTATTCCATAGTTGTTCTCCTTGGTTGTTGGTTGCTCTTATTTTACCGTAAGCTCTGATACAATTATTATAATTCCTCAAGAATCTCAATAGCTCATTTTTGCCTTATAAATGGGAAGGAATATGACCGTTCAACTTACTTTTTCGACCATGCTTCATAATACCGATTTGTCTGAGCGCCTGGAGGCAATCCTATATTCTTACAGGCAACAGGCGGGTCTGGAAATTAAAAAACGGGAAATTACCTACGAACAAGGGCGGGCGGAGTTTGTCAATAACGCCATCTATGGCGGCGCGTTTGATGTCTCTGAAATGGGTTCGACTTGGGTGGATGATTTTGTCGGTATGAGCGCCCTGCGCCCGTGCCAGCAGTTTTCTGAGAGCGTTATGGGCAGCCTGGATAATTATCCCCCGGCGTTGCTTTCTGCCTGCTCGGACTCGCATGGCGTTTTATATGCCATTCCATGGATGACCGACCTTTCGATGGTCTATTATCGCCGTGATTTGTTTCAGAAGACTGGCATCAAGGAAGAGGGGGCTTTCTCTTCGCCGGAGCGTTTTCTCGAAACCCTGTCAGCTCTGGCTGATGCGGGAATCGAGACGCCCTGCCTGATGCCTACTGACCGCTCCTACGTGAGCATTCACGAACTTTTTATCTGGCTGCAAGCCAGTGGATTTAATTATCTTGATGAAAGTGGCAGGCGTGTCACCCTGGCAGACCCGGGGCCGCGCCAGGTGTTGCGCTCGTACCTGTCGATGCACAAATACCTGCCGGCTGGCGAGAAACGCATCACGTCGGAGAGGGCCGACAGGTTGTTCGTGGACGGCAAGGCCGCTGTGCGCGTTTCCGGCCCCTGGCTGCCCCGTTATTGCACCCCCGAGGTTCGTGACAACCTTGGTATGGCGATACCCATGAATCGCACATATCTGGGCGGCTCCGGGCTTGTGATGTGGAACTCGAGCCGCTACCCGCTCGAGTCGGTCAATCTTCTCAGGAGGCTGGCCGGCCGGGACGATTCAGTAACCCTTGCCGTCTCTGCGGGGATGCTGCCTGCCCGCCTTGATAAAATTCACGACCTGCCTGCTGATTACTTGCTGCCCGAATATCGTCTGTTGGTCGAATCGGCCATTCGCGGCGGGGTGGCTATCCCACAAACCCCGCTTTCGGGCATGGTTGAGGAGCGGATTGTCACCATGCTTGAAATGCTCTGGCAGCGCTTCTTCGAGTCCCAGGCCGACGATATTGACCAGGTGCTTGATAGTGAATTGGATACCGTAATTAATCGCCTGAACCTCGTTTTATCGAATTATTAGCTTGGATACTTTTGCAAGTAATGCAAACCCGGATGCCTGCTCTACGGCATCCGGGTTTTGTGATTGCTGGGTTACAAAAACATTCTTATAAAAAGAGCAGCAAACTAAGCGCCATTACGACCATGCCGCTGACGACGCCGTAGATGGAGGTGTGCCCGGTGTCATATTCACGCGCGGTCGGGATGAGTTCATCCAGTGAGATAAAGACCATGATGCCTGCGACAGCCGCGAACAGGATGCCGAAAGTGAGCGGCGAGAAGAACTGAATCAGCAGGGTGTAACCCACCAGCGCGCCAATCGGCTCAGCCAGGCCGGAGAGGAAGGAGTGCAGCAGCGCTTTCCGCCGGCTGCCTGTGGCGGCCTTGATGGGAACTGCAACGGCGATGCCTTCGGGGATGTTGTGAATGGCGATTGCAATCGCAATCGAGATACCAATCGTCGGGTCGTAGAGCGCTGCGGTAAAGGTTGCCAGGCCTTCGGGGAAGTTGTGAATCGCGATGGCCAGGGCGGTGAGCAGGCCCATGCGCATCAATTTCTTTTCGCTGTGTTTTTGCTTTTCTATCGGCGATTCGTCGGCATCTTCAAGCATCGGCGGTTCGTGCGGATTTTCCGCCGAAGGAATCATGCGGTCAATTAGCAGGATGAGCAGCATCCCGCCGAAAAAGCCCAGGGCTGTAATCCAGGCGCCGCTGGTTTTGTCGGTGGCTTCGCTCAGGGAGGTGTTGGCCTTGACCAGGATTTCGGCAAATGAGACGTAAATCATCACGCCACCTGAAAAACCGAGCGCAGCAGAAAGGAATTTTTTGGAGGTGTGCTTGGTCATAATCGACAGCAAGCCTCCGATGCCGGTCGAAAGCCCGGCAAAAAGGGTCAGGCCAAACGCGAATAAAACATTTTCATCCATAGGGCAAATTTCCTTTTTATTTGATAAAGTAAACGACAGTTGCGACAATCAGTCCCATCACCAGGCTAAAAACTGTTCCTATCAGGAAGCCTCGAAAGTGAAAGGCGTAATCCTTGTAGGCCGGGTGACCTTCGGAGCCGGGGATGACCATCATTTTTGGGGTAATCGTACAAAAGAGAAGCCAGTCCAGCACCAGCCAGTCCCACAGGTTGAAGGCCCAGACTACGCCAAAGGCATACAGGAACAATGCCGCGAACGAAGTCTGTTCCAGCCGGAAGGCAAAAACAAAGGGCAGCACCAACAATAGCAACAGGAAGGGCATCCCCAACAGGATACTCTGGCGTTTTTCTGTTTCTGTTTTGGGCGGGACAACGGCCTGGATGGCGGGGGGATAATCTTGCAGCATCAGGCGCGGGTTGTAGACCACAAGGCCAATCAGGGTCACGCTTGCCAGCGCGACATAAATCAGTGCGTCGATGGCGAGTTGTGGGAAGTTAATCATGCGAACATCCTTTGTAATTAGAATAACTTCGGCAAAAATGCGCCGGTGGTCTTCATGTAGTGGCGATACTCGTCGCCAAACTTTTCGATGAGACCGGCTTCTTCTTTGGGGGTGCGAATCACCATGACCGTGAACGCCAGCGCGCCGAGAATCATCATGAACCAGTTGTCGACCATCAGCCCAAGCGAAACGAACAGGGTCAGGCCAAAGGTATATAGCGGATGCCGTATCCAGCGATAAGGGCCGCTGGTAACCAGTTTGTGCTCCTTACGCGTGGCGCTGGTCGGGGTGATGTTGCTGCCGATGTTGCTGAACAGCCAGTAGACCCCAAAAACCGACAGGACGCCAAGCCCGGCTCCCAGCCAGCGCCACCCTTCCGCCAGGCCGATTTTCGACCAGGACATCCAATCCGGGTTGAGCGCATAAACCAACGGGCTGAGCCACAGCGCCAGCCCGCCCAGGCGGATGATGTTCATCAGCGCGTTACCGTCCACTTTGCGCGAAATGGCCTCGTTTTTCTCCAGGTCGGCTTTGCGGCGGAAATAGCCCGAGATGCCGACGCTGATGGCAAGTGTGGCAAAAACAGTTAAACGAAAAAATGTTTCGATATTCATACGATACTCCTAAAGTTAGTGAACGCTTACAAAAATTCGACAGGAAATTGCCAGGCCAATCACCCTGGCGGGTTGGCTGTCGATTTCGACTTCCAGGTTTTGGTCGAAGTGGGAATAATTTTTGATGTGTAGTTCGACTCCCGGCAGCAGGCCGATTTCCTCCACATGCCGCAGGAAGGCCGGGTCGTCCGAGCGAACCATCAGGACGGTTGCGCCTTGTCCGGGCCGCAGCGCGCTCAGGGGGGTGCTTGGGTCGGTCGGCAGGCGCAGGTCGGCATCCGGGATTGGGTCGCCGTGCGGGTCGCGCTCCGGATTGCCCAGCGCCGCCGCAATCTTGGCTTCGAACTCCTCGCTGATGACGTGCTCGAGCCGGCAGGCCTCCTCGTGGACGTTGTCCCAGGCATAGCCGAGCGTTGTCACAAGGTAGGTTTCGAGAAGCCGATGACGCCGAATCACCCGCAGCGCCGCTTGTTCGCCCCCGGCTGTCAGCGTGACGCCCTGGTGTTTGCGGTAATGCACCAGCGGCGGCTCTGCGGCGGCCAGTTTTTGCACCATGCCGGTCACCGAAGCGGGGGCAATCCCCAGCCGGGTGGCGAGCGCGGTGGTCGAGGCAGTTTCACCGTCGCGGGTCAGGTCAAAGATGGTTTTCAGGTAATCCTGAATGGATGTTGTTTCCATAGTCTTTTCTAAAAATAAATTTAGGTGTGACTAAATATTACTATAGATAAAAAATATGTCAAGAGGCAAATAAAAACTCCCGGTTTTTCTTGCCGGGAGTCAGGGTTCTAGAGCAAGTCTCGCAGGGCTTCCGCCCCGGTCGCCGGGGTTTTGCACACAAACCCCTCGCAAACATAGGCCGTTGGTTTTCCGTCCTGCATGGGGCGTTCGTTTAAGAGCGGCGGCGCGTTCGGCGGCAGGGGTAGGGCGGATGCCGCCGTTACCTGGTTTGGCCGCCAACTGGCGCGGACTTCCGCCAAAAGGGCTTTGGTCTCGGCTGTGCCGGGAGCGCCCACCACCGCCACCTGTTTGACCGTTGAAAGGGCGAAATCTGCCGCCCCGAGCCAGCGCGCGAAGGCCGTCGGGTAGCGGATGGCGGATTCGGCGACCAGGCGGAAGGAATCTTCGGCTTTGGTACGGGTTTCGGCGCGGTCGGTCAGGGCCGAGAGGCGCAGCAGGGCCTCCACTGCCAGCGCATTTCCGGAGGGGGTGGCGTTGTCTTGCATTTCTTTCGGTCGAATCAACAATGACTCCCCGTCAGATGGCGTGTCGAAGAAGCCGCCACTCGGGTCGTCGAAGCGGGCCATCATCTCATCGGCCAGGTCCTGGGCAGCAGCGAACCAGCGGTTGTTGAAATCGGTCTCGTATAGGTCGAGCAGGCCAAGAATCAGGGCGGCGTAATCCTCGAGGAAGACTTCGGGCGAGGTTTTGCCCGCCCGCCAGGTGCGGCACAGCCGCCCCTCGGGGTGCAGTTGGGTCAGCAGGAAGTCCGCGCTGCGCGTAGCCGCTTTTAGATAACCTTCGCCCGCATCCGTCCCCTCGAAAGTGCGGGCGGCCTCGGCGAAGGCGGAAAGCATTAGCCCGTTCCAAGCCGTCAGGACTTTGTCATCAAGGCCGGGGCGGATGCGGGTTTCCCTGACGGCGAGCAGTTTTCGGTGGCATTTGGCCAGTTTGACGGCGACCCCGTCTTCGGTCAGCGCGAAGCGGGCGGCCAGGGTGGAATCGTCCAGCGCGCGCTGGAGAACCGTCCGTCCCTCCCAATTTCCCGCCGCGGTGATTCCGTAAGCCGTTTTGAAAAAATCCCAATCTTCGCCCAGGGTCTGCTCGATTTCGGCGGCATCCCAAACATAGAATTTGCCTTCGACGCCTTCAGAATCGGCATCCAGCGAGGAGTAGAAGCCTCCTTGCGGGTCGGTCAGTTCGCGCAGGACAAAGTCGAGGGTCTCCTCGACAATGCGGCGGTAAAACGGTTCGCCGCTGACCTGCCAGGCGTGAAGGTAGGCGCGGGCGAGTTGGGCGTTGTCGTACAACATTTTTTCAAAATGGTTCACACAATCACACATCAAAAGTTGTCTTTTCTGTTCGTTTTACTTTGGGTAGCGTTCTGTCATGGCACTAAGATGCTGGGTTGGCCGTACTATTATCGAGTTGTGCGGCCAACTCAACTGGGCTCGTAACTGGTTGTTGGCATACAAAATTCTGGCATACATAAGCTGTAGGGATTCCATCTACCAACGGCCGATCATCAAGAATAGCCGGAGAACCTTGTTCCGGTGGATATTCCGAAATTGCCGCCACCAGGCGTGGACGATACTTACTCCAGAGACTATCAATTATCAAATCGGCTTGCTGCCCAATAATTGCGACTTCTTTAACAGGCCCAAGAGCAAAGTCGGCAGCCTCGAGCCATTTGGCAAAAGCGGTGGGATATTGAACTGCTGTTTCCAATATTGGCAGGAGCATATCTTCGGCCAGTTTTCGATATTCTGGGCGATCTCCATAAGCAGCAATTTTTAATAGGGCATTGGCAGCTAAAGAATTGCCTGAAGGAGTTGCATTATCTTGGAGATCTTTTGGCCGCAGTAATAGATTTTCATGATCATCACGCGTATCGAAGAAGCCGCCCATTGGATCGCTATAATGGATAACCATTTCATCGGCAAGTTTTAACGCCTGCTGATACCAATACACGTTCGGGTCAGTCTGATAGAGCGTGAGCAGGCCCAATATCAAGCTGGCATAATCTTCAAGGTAAGCATTGTGCTTTGATTTCCCATTCCGCCATGAGCGCAGAAGACGCCCATTTTGGTAGAGGGTATTCAATAAGAAGTGGGCGTTTCTTTTTGCAACATCTAGAAAATCTGGGCGTTTTAAGTAG
>JAGVAO010000098.1 GCA_020060235.1 Anaerolineales bacterium
CACCGAGGCGGGATGGATGTTTTTCATCAGCGTTTCTCGGTCGAAGGCGCTGGCCTGGAAGATTTTTGTAGCCAGTGTGCCTGCGGCAGGGATTTTGCTCTTTAAAAAATCGGCGCTTGCCAGCGCATTCCTGTGCGAGTCTTTCTGGTAGTGCGCAAACATTTGGGCGATTTCTGCGATGCGGTTTTCCAAACCGGACCTGCCTAGCAGGCCAAGGTTGCGTTTTGCCAGGGCTATGGCCTTGGCGTCCACATCGGAAGCGATGATTTCCCGAATCGATTCCCCGTGTAAAAACCCCAATACACCCAGGTGATAGGCTGCGCCGCAGCATGGGTCGTACAGGCTGCACGGGTCGGATGCCGCATAGATTTTTTTGCGATGTTCTATGCAGCGTTGGAAGATTTCGCTTGCCAGTCTGACCGGGAAAGCCGGATGCCCCGGCAGGCTATGGAATACGCGTCCGCTGCTGTAGTCTGAATAATCCTGGTTTTCTGTTGCGTACTTGTATTGCATGGGGTTATCCGAGCGGGAAGCCTCCCCAGGTGCCGGTCAGCCACAGGCGGAAGAGGTCTATGACGGTGATTTGAATCAGGGCAACCGTCAGCCCGGCGAGCAGGGGAATGCCAATCTCGCGCCAGGAGTCGAAGGTGTTTTCGACCCGCATCAGCATGGCCCAGACCATTGAATAAACCATCGTCAACAGGATGAGCACCCCGCTGGCGCTCAGCAGGTAGGCCGGGTAGAGCACCCAATCCCATTCGGGCAGGACGAGCAGCACCATCCCGACCGCCAGGGCCAGCAGAATGGGCAGGGTGCGCCAGGTCAGGGCCGGGCGGTTGTCCCAGTTGCGCCAGAAGGTCTGGTTGAAGGCCGGGACGACAGCAGCGGCCATGCCCAGGCCGATGCCGGTTCCGGTCCACAGGCGCAGGGTGTTGCTGGGCGTGTACAGGTTGGGAATCCAGGCCAGGCGGTCGGGGGTAACGGTTTTCATCAGGTAAACGTAGGAATTGACCCCGTCGATGGCGAAGGCGGCGGCGAACAGGCCGAGGGGCAGGATAACCGTCCAGCGTGGCATACCGGCCAGGCGTCGGGCGGTGGCGAAGTGGAATCCTATCCCCAGCACCGCGCCCAGATACATCCCCGAGCAGCGTGCGCAGAGCGGCGACTGCCTGCCGTCGTCCAGGTGGAAGGAGCGTTCGTCGAGGCGGTGGCAGACGGCGTAGCCGAGGGCGTCGGCTTTGCCGAGAATGCCGGGAGGGGCGATTTGCAGCCAGGTGACCAGCAGAACGACTGCCGCGATGGGCACGAGCCAGTTGGCGAGTTTGTGGGCGGTTTGCATCGGGTCATTATATGGGCAAGGACGATGGAAGGCAAGAAATTGCGGTATGATTATCGAAATTTGGAGGTTTCCATGAAGCGATTGCTTATTCTCCCTGTGCTGGCCTTCTTCCTGGCGGGCTGCGGACAACTGTTCGCAACCCCCACGCCGACCCCGACCAGCACCCCGACTCCGACCGCAACCTTCACCCCGACTGCCACCCCGACGCCCACCGAGACGCCCACGCCGACAATTACGCCGACCCCGACCCGCGACTTCCCGGCGGGCGGCTATGGGCCGTCTGATTTTCCCGACAACGTCAACCCGCTGACCGGGCTGAAGGTCGAAGACCCGGCGCTGTTGGAACGTCGTCCTCTGCTGGTCAAGGTTGCCAACCTGCCGCGCGAGTACCGTCCGCAATGGGGTTTGTCGCTGGCCGACCATGTTTATGAATATTACATCGAGGAAGGCACAACCCGTTTTGCGGCGGTTTTCCTGGGCAATGATGCCGAAATGGTCGGGCCGATTCGTTCAGGCCGGTTTTTTGACCACCGCCTGATGCAAATGTACAAGCCAAATTTTGCCTTTGGCTCGGCGGATTATCGCGTGCGCAACCTGCTCTACAACCAGAATTATGCCGACCGGCTGATTATCGAGAGCGCCTGCCCGCCGATGTGCCGTTATGAGCCAAGCGGCGCAAATTACCTGATGGCCGATACCGCCGCCCTGACCGATTGGATTAACCAGAAAAACCTGCGCGAGGGCAATGGCCGCCAGAACCTGGACAGTTTCCGCTTCCTGTACGACCTGGATGTGACCGGCGCGTCCGCCCGGCAGGTGTTTATCCGCTATTCGGGCGCCATCTACAACCGCTGGGACTACGACCCGCAAACCGGGAAATATTTGCGCTACTCGGATACGCAGAACGACCTGAACGACAACAACCCGGTCTATGCCCAACTGACCGACCGCCTGACCGGCGAGCCAATCAGCGCGGATAATGTGGTCGTGCTTTACATCACCCACCAGTATTTTTCGCTCAAGCCTGAAATTGTCGATATTGTCGTCAGCGGGCCGGGCAAGGCCTACCTGTTCCGCGACGGGCAGATGTTCGAACTGACCTGGTATCGCAACGCAATCGATGAGTTGTTCTTCCTCGCCGGCCCCGACCGCCAACCCTTCCCGCTTAAACCGGGCAACACCTGGTTCGAAGTGGTTGGCTCGACCACGCAGGTGAACAGCGAAGGGAACGCCTGGCGATTCAGGTTCTCGATTCCGTAGGAGGAAACGATGAAAAAAATCGGCGTACTGACCGGCGGCGGAGACGCGCCGGGACTGAACGCGGTCATCCGCGCGGTGGTCAAGACCGCCCAGAACGACTACGGCTGTGAAGTGCTCGGAATTCGCAACGGCTACGACGGTTTTCTCAATCCCGACGGGCTGATTCCGCTGGGGCAGGACGAGGTGCGCGGAATTTTGCCGCGCGGCGGAACGATTCTCGGCACGGCCAATCGCGGCAATCCGTTTGCACGCAAAGTTGTCCGTGACGGGGTCGAAGTCGTCGAAGATACCTCCGGCGAAGTGATTGCAGCCATCCACCGCCTGGGGCTGGATGCGCTGGTGGTCATCGGCGGCGACGGGACGTTGCACATCTCGCAAGAATTGTACGAGAGGGGCGTCCCGGTGGTTGGTGTGCCCAAGACCATCGACAACGACATCAGCGGCACCGAAGTCACCTTCGGGTTCGATACCGCCCTGACCACCGCCACCGAAGCCATAGACAAACTGCACACCACTGCCGAATCGCATCACCGCGTCATGGTGCTCGAACTGATGGGCCGCGACGCCGGGTTTATCGCCCTGCATTCGGGCGTGGCGGGCGGCGCGGATGTCATCCTGATTCCCGAAATCCCCTTCGACTACGAGCGCGTGGCCGAAAAAGTGCGCCGCCGCCAGCAGGTTGGACGACACTTCAGCATCATCGCCGTCTCGGAGGGGGCGAAACCGTCAGATGGGGAGCAAGTTTTCTGGAAGGATGGTGACGAAGTCTACGTCCCGCGCCTGGGCGGGATAGCCCAAAAAGTGGGCGAATACGTCGAAAAGGCGACCGGCTCCGAGACGCGCGTGACCGTCCTCGGCCATCTCCAGCGCGGCGGGACGCCGACCCCCTTCGACCGCTGGCTGGCGACCCGCTACGGCTCATCCGCCGTGCGCCTGGCTGCTGCGGGCGGATTTGGGCGCATGGTTGCCCTGCGCAACGCCCAGATTGTCGACATTCCCCTCCTTGAATCAGTCTCGGCCCTCAAACGGGTCGATGTGAATGGCGACGCCGTGCGCACCGCCCGCGCCATCGGCATTTCTTTCGGAGACGATTAAAGCAGAATGCCGCCCACTGGGGGCGGCACTCGGTTTTGGGCGCTATGGCTTCCTTTATCGTGCGAGGAGGGATGCCATAGCGCCACGTTGGATACTATTACTGTCCATGTGAGACATCACCTCCTCCTTTCTATAGGATGGCAGGCGAATAAATAAGTTGTTAAAGATAGCCAGATTATCGCACAATCCAATTTGGACGTCAATAGACCGATTTGAATTTTAATCGAACTGTAAGTTTTTTTTGAGACTCTCAAAAACCATCAGAGAGCATCTGCCAGCCCGATGCGGGCATACTGTGGCGAAACTTTGAAATCGATTGGAGAACCATCATGCAAAAATATTCCACCCATCTCTGGATTTTGACCTTCGCCCTGGGCTGGGTCTTCGACCTGCTCTTCTGGCAGAAAGAACCGGGCATTTCCTTCCCGCTCTTCGTCACGCTGACCCTGGCGGGCGGAATGTTCCTGCTCTGGCGCGGCGAAGTCCGCCCGGCGCGCCAGGCCTGGTTCCTGCTCCTGCCAATTGCCTTCTTCTCTCTCTTTACTTTCCTGCGCCTCGAACCGCTGACGGTTTTCCTCGGCTACCTGCTGACCCTCTTCCTGATGGGCGTGCTGGCGCTGGCCTACCAGACCGGGCGCTGGACGCTCTACAGCCTGCTCGACTATTTCGTCGGTTTCTTCCGCCTGTTTCTCAGCCTTGTCGCCGAACCGCTTATCTTCCAGGCCCAGGTCGGCAAAGCCAGGGTTGCAGAAGGCGGCGAGCAAAAACGCCCATCCGCCTTTTGGCCGGTCGTGCGCGGATTGTTGTTCGCCGTCCCCGTGCTGGCCTTTTTTACCGCCCTGCTCTCCTCCGCCGACATCGTCTTTGCCCAGCGCATCGATGAACTGGTAAAACTTTTCAGCCTCGAAAAACTGCCCGAGTACATCTTCCGTCTTGTATACATCTCCATCCTGGCTTATGCTCTGGCCGGAATTTTCCTGCACGCCGCCAAACCCGGCCAGGACGAGAAACTCATCGGCCTTGAGAAGCCCCTCATCACATCTTTCCTCGGTTTCACCGAAGCGGCCATTGTGCTGGGCAGCGTTGTCTTGCTCTTTCTCAGTTTCGTCATCATCCAGGTGCAATACCTGTTCGGCGGGCTTGAAAACATCCGCCTCGATGGTTATACCTACGCCGAATACGCCCGGCGCGGCTTCGGCGAACTGGTTGCCGTCGCCTTCTTTAGCCTGCTGCTCTTCCTCGGCCTGAGCGCCATCTCGCGCCGCGAGGAAGGCAACCAGCGTCACATCTTTTCTGGCCTGGGAATCTTCCTGGTCGCGCTGGTCGGGGTCATGCTCATCTCGGCTTTCCAGCGCCTGTACCTGTACGAAGTCGCCTACGGTTTTACCCGCCTGCGCGCCTACACCCATGTATTCATCATCTGGCTTGGCATTTTGCTGCTTGCCACCATCGTCCTCGAACTGCGCAGCCGCCAGCGCGCTTTTGCCCTGACTGCCCTGCTCGTCTCGCTCGGCTTTGCCGCCAGCCTGACCCTCATGAACGTCGATGGCTTCATCGTTCGACAGAATGTCGCCCGTCACGTGCAGGGTAATCCGCTGGATGTCGGCTACCTGGCCTCGCTTTCCCCCGATGCTGTTCCCGTTTTAGCGGGTTTTTACCAATCTGAAACGCTGGACGCTTCCACCCGCGACATGGTCGGCGCGGCGCTGGCCTGTTTCAACCGTCAGGCCGAGTCCCGCCAAAGCGGCGAAGAAACCCCCGCTCCCTGGCAGTCCTTCCACCTTTCGCGCTACCGGGCCGACCAAAGCCTCGCCGCCCTGAACCTGGGCGACTACCAGTTCGACGACGAATCCTACTCCGGCGCCGTCACCACCCCGCAGGGAGAAGAATATTCCTGCTACTCGAACTGGGTCGATTAAAAAACCACCCAAAACGCAGTCCGCCCGGATAGTTCTATCCGGGCGGACTATTTAAAAATGCTTACAACGAAAGCCCCAGTTTCTTGCACAAGGCCCCCAGGGTTTCCTGCTCCTCGGGCGAAAGGGCCGATAGGGCCGCCCAAATCTCGTTCACATGCCCCGGCATGACCCGCTCGATGAGCGCACGGCCTTCGTCCGTCAGGCAGACGGTTACAAAACGCTTATCCGCGGACTGGCGCTCACGGCGCACCAGTCCGCGTTTTTCCAGGTTATCGACCACCAGGGTCAGGTTGCCGCTCGATTTGAGAATTTTTCCCGCCAGGTCTTTCTGCACCATCGGGCCGAGGTAGCGCAAGGCGTCGAGCACGCCCAACTGGCTGGTCGTCAGCCCCTCCAGTTTGTCGCCGGAATGCAGGCGCGCCGAAAGGGCCTCCACCGCCCGCGTCAGGCGGATGTAGGCGTTCAGCGCGCGTTGTTCGTCCTCAGAACCGGGGTAACGGGTCGGCATCGGCTAAATATCCACGCCCAGCCACAGGCGGATGAAGTAGCCAATCACAAAACTGAAGGCGGCCACGCCCAGGCTCAACCCGGCCATCTCGGCAAAGCGGCGGCGGAAGTTCTCGCCCTTGGCAACTGAAATGTAGTAGTTGAAGATGGCGATAATCAGCACCGCAGTCGTCAGCGAAATCAGCAGGCAGACGATGTAGTCTTCAATCAGCAGGTAGGGCAAAATCAGCAGGGTGACGGTGATGATGTAGGCGATGCCGGTATAAATCGCCGCGCGGACGGGGTGTTTGTCGGTATCCTCCGAACGGGTCGAGAGATACTCCGAAGCGGCCATCGAGAGCGAGGCCGCGATGCCGGTTATCAGCCCGGAGAGGGCAATCAGTTTGACATCCTGCAAGGCCAGCGTCAACCCGGCCAGCGCCCCGGTCAATTCCACCAGGGCATCGTTCAGGCCCAATACTACCGAACCGGCGTAGCGAAGGCGCTCTTCATCCAGCATTTCGAGCAGTTTTTCTTCGTGTTCTTCCTCGTCCTTGTGAATGTTGACGGCATCGGGAATGAATTTGGCGATTTCGGCATAATTGACCTGCGCGCCTTCCTCGCCCTGTTCCATCAGTTTGACGCCAAAGGTGAACCCGAACAGGCGCGCCACCAGCACATAGAACCAGACGAACAGCCATTTGGGGCTGACATCCTGGCCGGTGTATTTCTTCCACTCGTTGTGGTGGCGCAGCTCATCGGCGGCAATTTGCTCGAGCACGCTGCGGTTGTGCCCTTCGGGCAGGCTGGCGGCAATGCGCGTATAGATGTGATATTCGGTAATTTCGTTGCGCTGGGCCTTGAGCAGACTCTGGCGCTGGCTTTCGGTCAGTTGCATGGTCCCATCTCCTCGTTGCTGTGAATTCAACCTTGTTTTCGATTATACGTGATTTTCACGGCTGCGAAGAACAACCCGCCCCAGGGCCGTGAAATGTGGGATAATGATTTCAATTC
>JAGVAO010000247.1 GCA_020060235.1 Anaerolineales bacterium
CATCAAAAACTCAGCGGTTGAAAGGTCGAGGCGTTCGTCGCCGGATTGGGTCAGGTAGCGGTAGGTGAGCGGGTCCCATTTGCCGAAGGTGCCGGTGCTGGCGTTCCAGGTTCCGCTTTGGGTCTGGTAGTCTGAAAGTCCGAGGTCGGCGTGGAAACTGTGGTTGGCGATGAACTCGGTATCGTGGCACGCGCCGCAGGTCTGCATGGTTGAGACGGGTTGCCCGCTTTCGAGCACGTTCTGGCCGTCAGAGTCGAGCAGGGCGACGGGCGGATGCAGCGGCGATGGCTGGGCCACCGGCGCGGCGGGGCGGTTGGCGAAGGCGATGCCAAAGGCCAGCAGTGCCGTCAGCAAGCCGATGCCGAGAATGGTGATGGCGCGTTTGTGGGTAAGGAAGAGAGTTTTCATGGTTTTACCTTCTCCCGCCCCAGGTCATCGGGTCGCCGGGGTAGCCGAGGACGTTCCAGTCGAGGCGGCTGCTTTCGCCGTGGCAGTCGGAGCATTGCAGGGCATATTCAGCGGGTTGGACGAGGTGAGTGGTGGGCCAGAACATCCAGGTTTCGGTGAAGTCGTAGCCGCCGCTGTAGGCCAGGCCCATGCGCTCTTCGGAGATGCGGAAGGCGTTGTCCCAATCGAAGGTCGTCCAGTAGCCGTTCGGGCCGGAGGTGATGGGGGCGAGCAGGTAGTTGTAGCCGGTGTCGTAGGGTTGGATGGCTTTGTGAACCTTGAACGGGTATATTTTGGCGTTTGGGTCTTTGATGTTTCCGGCGGGCAGGTTAATCATGGTTGGGCCGTCGGGGTTGATGGGGTCGCCGAGCAGGTAGCGGTATTCGTTGTTTCCGTTATACCAGCGGTAGACGGGCAGCAGATTGCTCTCGTACTCAAAATCTCCCTTGATTTTCAGGTAGGTAAAGTGGTCGTCGCCCCTGTCCTGTCCGGAGGTACTCCAGTCCCAGGTGGTTTTGGTCGGGTCTTTGGTCGCCATGAAGGGGATGTGGCAGGTCTGGCAGGCGACGCTGGTGGTGTGGCTGTTCAGGCGCTGGTCGTTGTGGGGCGTTTCGCTGTGGCAGTCGTTACAGGCGGCTTGTTCGGCGGGTTCGATGGTGTAGTTATCCACCAGCAGGCGGCCCTTAATCTGGTGATTCTCGGCGGTGTGACAGTCGATGCACTCGAAGTTGTTACCGCCCATGTGCACGTCCATTTCGGGCGAGGGGAAGAACAACTGCTGCGATAGGTCGCCGTGCTTGACGTTGTTGCCGCCGCCGCCGTTAAAGTGACAGGTGCCGCAATTTTTACGGGTCGGGTATCCAACGCTTTTTGCGGCGGTAACCAAGTCAACAAACTCAGCCGGGTTGCCATAATTGCTTTTGGCATAGCCTGATTGAGCATGGCAGACCAGGCAGTCCACGTTTTCCTGTTTAGTGAAATCGTAGGCCTGGGTGAAGTCATCAGTTTCCTGCCAGTCGTAGCCGATATGGCAGGACATGCAGGATTTCTGGTTGGTTTGGGCGCTTATGCAGAAGTTGTTAATCTGGTTGATTTTGCCAATCGTGACCGCTTCGTCTCGCCACGGGACGTCGAATTCCTTGCTCTCCCAGGTCCAGTGCGAGGTTTTCATCACGTCGCTGGCGGCGTTGGGGTGACAGGACAGGCAGGCGCGGGTGACATCTTGGGGAGTCTCGAACGGGCCGGTGATGATGTCGGTATGCGGGACGTGGATGGGGCGTTGGGGCACACCGCTCCAGGGATCATCAGCGGCGCTAGCGGATGCATCCCCGGCGAAGACCATCACCGGCACAGCAACGACCAGCAAAATGCCAAGCAGTCCGAAAATCCAGTAGGCTTTGAAATTTTTCATGCCATTTTCCTCGTTGTATGATTTACTCGTTCTCTGCAATCTCTTCCATCAAATTGGCGCGATAGGCCAATCTGTCCCGTAGGACGCTGCGCAGCAGGTCGAGGGCCTGGATGAGGCGTTTGTCGTTCAGTTCGTACTGGATGACCACGCCCTGGCGGGTGGCGCTGACCAGTCCGCGCTCGCGCAGGATTTTCAGGTGGCGCGAGGTGGTCGGCTGGGTGATGCCGAGTTCCTGGGTCAATTCGCCGACGTTGCGCGGACGTTCGTCCAGCGCATATAACATTAAGATTCGGGTCGGGTCGGCCAGCGCGAAGCACAAATCGGCTTCGAGCTGCGAAACTTCCTGGGCGAGGGTTTGTGAAATCATGAGTTTTTCTCTCTAGTTTGGAATATTTATATATTTGGATAAGTGCATATATTGATATTGCAATCATAATTCTGGTAAAGATTAAAATATAGTGAGAATTGTCACAGATTGTTGTGCAGGTTGTCATGTCTGTAACGCGGGAGGGGCAGGCCAGATTACACAAGGCCAGAAAAGTAAACAGCCCGCGGGATACGGGCTGTTTTGTGCGAAAACATCGTGTAGCCTAAGGCGTGCTTGCGGCTTGTTTTGTTGTGGGTGTTGTTTCCAGCAGGTTTTGGCTTTCCTGTAGCTTTTTTACATACTCCCAAAATTCTACATGTGCGCGGGTTAAAGACTGCCGCCGATTGCGAAGCATATAAAGGTTGCGGGTAAGATGCATGCCCTCGACGGAGACCTCCACCAACCTTCCGATGGCAATTCCTCGCGCAGCTGCGAGGCGGGAGATAAAGGCTACGCCGAGTCCCTCCTCGACGGCCATGCCGATGGCTTCGGCGTTTCCAAGAACCATGGCGACGTTTAGCATATGGGGTGAAATATCGCACTTGAGCAGCCCGTCCAGTAGGACTTCCCGCGTTCCAGCAACATCTTCGCGGAGAATTAATGGCTCGTCGAGCAAGTCATCCGGGTAGATTTTTCGATACTGCGCCCAGCGATGCCCGGCTGGCACGACAAGGACGACTTCGTCCTTGTAAAAATCTTGATACTCCAGGTCGTTGTGCTGGATAAATTTGCTCGATATGCCCAGGGCAACATCCCCAGCGAATAGTTTTTGGATGACCGAGTCGCGGCTGGTGACGAGGACATTAATCCGCACCCTGGGGTAATGCTCACGGAAGCGGGCAATCAGACCCGGTAACAGGTACTTGCCTGAGGTCGTCGAGCAACCGACATTCATCTCGCCGATGACATCCTCGTGAAGCGAATACATGGTTTGTTCGATGCGCTGCGCAGACGCGAGCAACTCATTGGCCATCGAGGCCAGGACTTGCCCGGCTTCTGTGATTTGTACGTTTCTTCCCTGACGGTTGAATAGCGATAAATCCAGTTGTTTTTCCAGGTTTTGAATGCTCTGGCTGATGGCGGGTTGACTCAGGTGAAGCTTTCGTCCGGCTTCGCTAAAACTGCCTTGCTCGGCAACTGTCAGGAAAATTTTCAGCACGTCTAGATTAAGCATAGCCTTCCTCTCCAAATCCAATCTTGTCATTTTTATTATATCCGAATGTAAATTAAAACTTATTTGTATCCATAAGTGAAGCAAATACCAGATGTTACATCCATCACTATCCAAGAGGGGTGCGGTGTGTACAATCTAATTGTGAACAAGTGCACAATGTAAAGGATAACTTATGACCAAACTTCGAGACCTGCTTTTATTTTTGCTGCTGGGCCTTGTTTTAACGGCCTGCGCCACCGAAGCAACCCCGGAAATTGCATCCGAGGAGGCTGCTGTCGAATCAGTCGGTGAGTCGGTTCCTGTTGCCGGGCTTTTACCGAGGTCAGAGCCTCTTGTTGACAATTGCCTGGAGTGCCATCAGGACAAAGAACAGTTGATGGCCCTGGCGACTGAGTCGGAGGATGCGCACGGCTCCGAATCTGAAGGGGTTGGCTGAGGGGGCGATGTGGCTCCGTTGGAGCCATGGGAGAAAGTTTTTATCAAGGCTGACGCTTTCCTGGCCACTGCGCATGGTGAAATGGCCTGCATCTATTGTCATGGCGGCCAGCAATCACCGGATATGGAAACAGCCCATTCCGGCATGATTGCCGACCCAAGCGCGGCCGGGCGCGGCAATGTTTGCGCCACCTGTCACGGTGACCAGTCTGAACATTTTGACAAGAGTTTGCATACCTCGCTTGCCGGTTATTGGACCACCCTGGATGCCCGCAGCGGGGTTGAAAAACATCCGGAACTTGAGACGATGTTTGGCAATCATTGCTCATCCTGCCATACGACCTGCGGCGATTGCCATATCAGCCAGCCCGGTTCGGTGGGCGGCGGCTTTATTGATGGGCATCTTATCAATAAGACGCCATCCATGACCCGCAACTGCACGGCCTGCCATGGCAGCCGGGTGGGGAATGAGTACCTGGGTAAAAACGAGGGGTTCCCGGGGGATGTTCACTTCCGCCAGGGACGCATGAATTGTGTTTCCTGCCATTCCGGGGCCGAAATGCACGACTCCAATGCTTTGTGTTCACAATGCCATGATACGAGCCAGGTGAAGTATCAGTCCACTCATCGCTATTCAGGCGCGCAAAGCCCCTCCTGTGAGTCTTGCCATGACCAGGTTGGTAAGTCGGGAGATGCGGTTATCCAGCATGTCTTGCATGCTGAAAAACTGTCCTGCCAGGTCTGCCATTCTGTATCCTACATGAGTTGCGATGGATGCCATGTCGCCATTAGCGAGAAGACAGGAAATCCGTTTTTTAAGACCGAATCCAGTTACATGAGTTTCTTCATCGGGCGCAATCCAGTCCAGAATTACCATCGCCCGTATGAATATGTTGTCTTGCGGCATGTCCCAGTCGCGCAGACTTCTTACGAGTATTACGGCGAGAACCTGCTGCCGAATTTCGATGCCTTGCCGACCTGGACATATGCAACCCCTCACAATATCCAGCGCAAAACCCCGCAGACGGCTTCCTGTAACGCCTGTCACGGCAACCCCGATATCTTCCTGACCGAAGACAAGGTTAAACCCGAGGAACTACAGGCCAACCAGCCTGTGATAGTACCTGAAGTACCGCCCGCTTACGGCAATCCCTAATTCATCCTGTATATGGAAACAAGGAGAAAGAAAAAATGACCAAGAAACATAACTTTATTGTCGCCTTTGTACTGTTGCTTAGCCTGGTGCTGAGCGCCTGTGGTGGCGCACCGGCAGAAGCTCCGGTTGTTGAGCAGCCTGCGGTCGAGGCTCCTGCGCCTGTTGAAGAGCCGGTCGTTGCTGCGCCTGCGCTCGAAATGGCGCCGTTGTTTGCCGACTTCATCGCTGGCATGCCTGCCGAACAGAAATTTTATTCGGTAACGGCAGCAGATTTGAACCTGCTCCTGGCCGAAGACCAGCCTTTCCTCGTGGATGTGCGCCAGGCGTCTGAAATCGAAGCCAACGGTTACATTGCCGGGGCAATTCACATCGAAATTCGCGAACTGATGAAGAATCTCGACAAACTGCCTGCCAAAGACCAGAAAATTGTGGTTATTTGCGCTTCCGGCCATCGCGGCGGCTATGCCATGGTCGCCCTGCGGATGTTGGGCTATACCGACGTATCCAACCTGAACGGCGGTATGAATGCCTGGAAGAAAGCTGAACTCCCTGTAGTGGAAGGCATGCCTGAAGCAGCGGTCTCTGTTGGCGCCCCGGACCTCGACCCGGCCATCCTGGCTTATTTTGACAATTATCTGAGCAATCTTGACCCCGCTGCCGGTTTTGGTTCGGTCAAAAATGACGCCTTGAACGTTGAGCTGGCCGAAGGCAAGGATGTCTTCCTGCTCGATATACGCCGCCAGGCCGAATGGGATTCGGCTGGCTACATCGATGGCGCGGTGCTGGCTCCGCTCAACGACCTGCCCGCCAGCCTGGATAAGCTGCCCGCCGACAAAGACGCTGCGATTGTCGTCATCTGCGCCAGCGGCCACCGTGGAACAGCTGCCCAGATGTACCTGCAAGAATTGGGCTATACCAATGTCCGCAACCTGAACGGCGGCATGGGTGGTTGGGTTGGCGCCAAGCTGCCGGTTGCCGGTTGGGTCGATTGGCCCGCAACCCTGGCCGAATTTGTCGCCAGTATGCCCGCCGAGCAGAAATTCTATTCAGTCACCCCGGCTGACTTGAATGAAATGCTGGCCGAAAATGCGCCGTTTCTTGTTGATGCGCGCCAGGCATCTGAAATCGAGGCCAATGGTTATATCGAAGGCGCAATTCATGTCGAAATCCGCGAACTGATGAAGAACCTCGACAAACTGCCCGCCAAAGACCAGAAGATTGTTGTCGTTTGCGCTTCAGGTCATCGCGGCGGTTATGCCATGGTTGCCCTGCGCCTGCTGGGTTATACCGAGGTCTTCAACCTGAATGGCGGCATGAATGCCTGGAAGAAAGCTGAATTCAGTGTGGTTGAAGGCATGCCCGAAGCGGCCGCCTCGATTGGCGCCCCGGATGTGGATGCCATCCGTCTGGCTTATTTCGACAACTACCTGAGCAGCCTTGACCCTGCCGCCGGTTTTGGTTCGGTCAAGAATGACGTTCTCAACAGCGAACTTATCGAAGGCAAGCAAATCTTCCTGCTCGATATTCGCCGCCAGGCCGAATGGGACGAAAATGGCTATATTGCTGGTGCAGTGCTGGTTCCGCTCAATGACCTGCCCGCCAATCTCGACCAATTGCCCGCGGAAAAAGACGCAGCCATTGTCATCATCTGCGCGTCCGGTCATCGCGGCACTGCGGCCCAGATGTACCTGCAAGCCCTGGGTTATACCAATGTCCGCAACCTGAATGGCGGCATGGGCGGCTGGATTGCAGCCGAATTGCCGGTTGAAAATTAATCAGTAGTATTGTTTGCAAAACAAGGGCTGCCCATCACAGGCAGCCCTTGTTATTTTCAGTGAGGAGATAGTTTTTTCGTTTTCGCGCGAAAATCCGGCATAAATCCGAAGTCTGGCAGGTTTTTTTCGATATATAATCTGGTCAACCTGTTAAAAACAAATGGAGGAAACCATGAAAAAATACGTTCAAATCTTTCTTGTTGTGGCCCTGGCTGTTTCGGTCATTGGCGTGGCGCGGACCAGTTCGGTCTGGGCCGGTATGTTCCAACCGGCCAACGACCCGGTTCTGTACTCGCCACTGATTCCGGCCAGCATTGTCAATGCGCCCTTGGCCGCGCGTTACACCATTGACCAGGACGGCCTTTACAACATCGGCGGCGTCTGCCTGTTTGAGGTGACCTTCAAAGACCCGGATGGCACCAAAGAGTTGAAAATCGATGCCGACGCGGAAATCCCGTTGGAAGAATCTACCAGCGTTCCGTTCTTTGGCGAAGGCGATTTGTTCTTCCCCGGGTGTCATTTCGTTCATTACAAGCAGGACGAGGTCGTCAACCCGATGCTCACTGAAGACGCCGACACAAAGGTTTGTTTTGGCGCAAATCCTGACTTTGAAATGAAAATCTATTATTATCTCGACACACCGACCAGCGGCACCCGCGCCTGGAGCGAAATCTCGTCCAACCTTGAAGACAATGGCCGCCTGATTTGCGCGCAAGCGCCCTACACCGGTGTTTATATGCCTGCGGGCAAGCTGGTGCCCCGGCCGGGTTC
>JAGVAO010000236.1 GCA_020060235.1 Anaerolineales bacterium
AATAATTTCACAGCCTGCCGCCGCCCATTTGGCGAGCGTCCCGCCGACGGTGAATTCCTGGTCGTCGGGGTGGGCGTGGATGGACATAACGCGCTGGGGGATGTATTCCTCTTCTTTACCCATAAAGTTCCCTATCTCTTATATCGCCACTTTGGGCCGGTATTGCAGGGCCTCGGCCAGGTGCGGCGGCTGGATGTGTTCACTGCCAGCCAGGTCGGCAATCGTGCGGGCCAGTTTCAGGCTGCGGTGGTAGGCGCGGGCCGACAGGTTGAGTTGGCTCATTGCGGCGCGGATAAGATTGTCACCGGTTTCGTCCAGTTTGCAGAATTGGCGCACCTCGGCCACGCGCATATCGGCGTTGCAGACGATACCGCTGGAGTGCAAAGTCTCCTGACTTTGCGAATTAAATCGCTCCAACTGCCTTTGCCTGGCCGCCTGCACCCTTTGGCGGATGTCGGCGGATGGCTCACCGAGGCGGTCGCTGGACAGTTTGGCGTAATCGACCCTCGGCACTTCGATGTGGATGTCGATGCGGTCGAGCATTGGGCCTGATATCCGTTTCTGGTACTTGGTCACTGTCGATGGGGCGCAGGTGCAGGGCTTCTGGGCGTCGCCGTAGTAGCCGCAGGGACAGGGGTTCATGGCCGCGACAAGTTGGAAGTTGGCCGAAAAAGTGAGCGAACCCTGTGCCCGGCTGATGGTGACGACTTTGTCTTCCATCGGCTGGCGCATGACTTCGATAGCGCGGCTGCTGAACTCGGGGAATTCGTCGAGGAACAGCACGCCGCGATGGGCAAGCGAAATCTCGCCGGGGTGCGGGATGTTGCCGCCGCCGACCAGCCCGGCATGGCTGATGGTGTGGTGCGGGGAGCGAAACGGACGCTGACGGATGAGCGGCGTGCCCGGCGGGAGCGCATCGGCGACCGAATAAATCTTTGTCACTTCGAGCGATTCTTCGATGGACATCTCCGGCAGGATGCCGGGCAGGGCGCGTGCCAAAAGGGTTTTCCCGGCTCCGGGGCTGCCCGTCATCAGGACGTTATGGCCGCCGGCTGCGGCAACTTCGAGGGCGCGTTTGACGTGTTCCTGGCCCTTGACCTCGGCGAAGTCGGTCGGGGTGAAGAAGAGCGCAGGGTCTTCGGCGGAGGCTTGGTAGGGTTCGATTAAACGGCGGCCAGCCAGATGGTTATAGAGTTCCGCCAGCGTTTTGACGGGGTAAATTTCCAGGCCGGGAATCAAGGCCGCTTCGGCGGCATCCGATTCAGGGACAAACATCCGCCCATAGCCATTGGCGCGGGCGGCGGCAGCCATGGGCAAAACGCCGCGGGCGTGGCGCACGACGCCATCCAGCGAGAGTTCGCCGACCACCAGCGCGTCTTCGATGGCGGCGGCAGGCAGCGAGCCGGAGAGCATGATGACGCCTAGGGCGATGGGCAGGTCGTAGGCCGGGCCTTCCTTGCGGACGGTGGCCGGGGCTAAATTGACAACGATGCGGTGGCGGGGGAAGTGCAGGCCGGCGTTTTTGACAGCGGTTTGCACGCGTTCGCGGCTTTCCTGCACAGCGGCATCTGGCAGGCCGACGATGGACATGCCAGGCTGGCCGTTGGTGTAATCGACTTCGACCTCGATGATAACTCCATCGAGGCCGATGACAGCGCAGGAATAAACGCGGGCAAGCATGAATGTAGTTTAGACGAGGGGGGCGTTGATGTCAACTGCTTTGCAAATAAATCAGCAATTCCAAATCTAAAAGTCGACTTTCCAGTCCGCTTTTAGCGGACTTTGTAAAAATAGCCCGGACATTTATGTCCGGGCGGGGCCAGGCATGTTCAGATTTGGAATTGCTATAAAAATGCTGCCGGAAAGCGGCGATACGTTTAACTCATGTTGTATTCGTTCATCTCAGCCAACAGTTTGGCTTCCTGGTAGCGGGTGAAGACCACGCCGGCGGCGAAGCACAGCAGGAAGCCGACGATTCCGCTCAGACGGATGCCCAGGTCGTTGCCGGGGTCTTTGCCGAGGGTCAGCAGGGCGGCAAAGATGAAGATGCCGAAAGTTTGGCCGAATTTTTGCATCAGGGTGCGGGCGGCGAAGTACATGCCTTCCTTGGCTTCACCGGTTTTGAGGGCGTCATGCCCGGCGATGTCTGCCAGGATGGCGTTGGGGAGAACCCCCAGGAAGGCCAGCGGCACGGAGTAGAACAGGACCAGCATGTAGGCTTGCGCTTCGGCGGGCAGGGGCATGTTGCCGAAGAAGTAAATGCCCAGGAAGACGAAACTCATAAACAGGAACGAGGTGACCACGAGTATCTTTTTGCCAAACTTGCGCGCCAGGATGTTGACCAGCGGGTAAAAGACAAACGAACTGAGTACCATAATTGCCAGGAGCGTGCCAACCAGGGCTTCGGGCAGGCTTAGCAGGACGGTGATGTAGAAAAGCAGACCGGTGTTGATGATGGCCAGCCCCATGAAGTAGGCAAAATCGGCGATGACGTAGTAGCGGAAGTGTGGGTTGCGGAAGGTTTGGCGAAGGGCGGGGAAGAAGGGCACGCTGGTCGGTTTGCTGCGGCAGTAGCGACGCTCGTCAATGAAGAAAGTCGGGACGAGCATGAGCAGGAAGGCGATGACTGCCAACGCGCCGATTGCGACCTGGATTGCGCTCATGCGGCTTTCCAGGCCAAGGCTGGACTGGAAAATATCGGCCAGCAGGGGCGTTTGCGCGGCGATGATGATGCCGAGGGCGTAGGTGATGGAAATCCAGGTCGAGAGATTCAGGCGCTGGGTGGAGGTGTGGCCGAGTTCCGGCAGCAGTGCGAAGTAGGGGGTGACGTAGGCGGTCAGGAGGGTATAGAACAGGGCTTGCACCACCACCAACCAGACAATGTTCCAGACGCTGATTTCGCCGGAGGGCGGGGTGAACATCAGGAAGCAGAACAGCGCCGCCGGGAACGCGCCCGCCAGCATGAAGGGGATGCGCCGTCCGCGTTTGTTGGTGGAGCGGTCGCTGAAGGAGGCAATCAGCGGGTCGGTGATGGCGTCCACCAGTCGCCCGGAGGCGGCAATCAAGGAGACCACATTGAGAATGCCGAGGAAGACCACCTGGGTAATCAGGAAGGGAATCCCGGCGTCATCGGGCGGGATGTAGAAATAGACTAACATCAACCCGACGATGTTGACCAGAGTGGACCATCCCAATTGGCCGACGGCGTAAGCCATCTGGCGTCCGAAGGGCAGTTGCTCGGCAGGCGATTCGAGGGTGGAGGCGGTCATGGAGTGGTGCTCCTTTTTGGGTGGGTGGGAGAAAGTTCATTTTAGATTTGAGATTGTTGTTTTGACTCACTTGCTTAGCGCACAAACTTCTTGCCGGTCGCCAACTCAACGCACTTGTACGCGCCGTCGTAGATTCCGATGCTCTTGTTTTTGACAATATGCTCGCAGTACATCGTCAGCAGGTCGTCTTCTTCGGCCAGCAGGTCGATGGCTTGCAGGGTTTGCGGGATGGTGCGGACTTCGACGGTGCTGTCGCCAATTTCCGCACCGCGAATCGCGCCCCACATCTCGTGGCCGCCTACGCGGGCGTTGAAGATTTTTGGCACGGGGTAGAAAGCCAGTTCGGACGGTTTGGTAATCATCACGTCGATGACGCGCATTAGATAGTTGGTGGCGTAGACGGCGTGGAAGGTGTTGTCGTGCAGAAAGACGTGCAGGCCGTGGGCGGGCGTTTCGCGGATGCTGTCGGTGAAGGCTTTGGTGTCTTCCCAGGTGAAGTGGGTGTTAATCATGTCTTTGTGCCGGGCCAGTTCGCCCTGTAGCCATTCCCAGTTGTTTTTGTGGTCGCCCAGGTTGATGAATAGGGCGATTTTATCTTTTTGCACCATCGGGATGGCGTGTTCGATGATGGCTTTGAAGAGTTCGCGTTGCGCCCCGGCGCCGCCCATGGTGACCAGGAAGCGGCGCGGCTCTTTGGATTTCATGCGGCGCAGGCGGGCGTCGCAATCGTGTTCGATGTTCTCGACCAGTTCGTGGTCGACATGGTGGCCGACATAATGCAACGCATCGGTCGGGACGGGTTTCATAACCTTATTGGTCTCGTCGAAGCCGCGCATGACGCGGAAGCCGTAGTAGCCGGAGGGCGACTGGACGGCGTGTTTCGCGCCTTCGGTCAGTTGGAAGGCCATCGGCCAGTTGTCGAACATCATATCGACCACGTTGGTCATGCCGCCGGAGACGGCGCCCATGCAGTTCCACATGTGCGAGGTCAGGGTCGGCATATCTGAGGGCAGCGTGGCATACAGGTTCTTGAACAGTTCGCTCATCTTGTAGTCTTTGACTTCGGTTTTCAAGAAGCGCCAGGGCCAGGTGACAATCCAGTTGTTGAAGAGCCAGTTCAGGCCGGGCAGCGAGGGTTCGCCGGTGGTCAGGCTCTCCCAGACGTATTTATCGAACCAGGGGTAGCGCTGCGAAATACGCGAATATTTGCTGTAGTTGCTATTGCACCAGTTAATCACATCGGTGGTGATGCCGGGGATGGAGAGCAGGTCAAGCCAGTAGGGGGTGAATCCCATCGCTTTGGCTGCCGAGACACCCGCCATCGCGATGCGGTAGTGACCAAATCCCATGCGGATGGTGCTGACGATGACGCCATTCTCTTTGCTGAGCGGTTCACCACCGCCATCGCGGACGATTTCTTTCAGCCCAAAAATATCCCCGCCGTAGGGGTGATCCACAACGCTCAGGTTATAGGTTTCGTTGGGGTCATAGTTGAATTTTTTGGCGAGCATGCCTTTCCATTTGTCTGCCGCGCGGGTCTGACTCTCGGTAATGGGATTGCCGTACACTTCGTAACGGCCGTTCACTTTTTTCATAGATGCGTTTCTCCTTGATGAAGTAATGATTGCTCAATAAATTCAATTGTTTTTGTTGTGATTTCATCCAACTCTACATCCAGGGTCAAGGTGTGATGGGATTTTTCCATCCAAAAACGTTTCTTGATGTTGGATGATACGCCCCTCAAGATAACCTCCCCGGCATTGGGGGAAGTTGTCGTGTCAAAACGTCCCTGGAAGATGAGAACCGGCTGATTAATCTTCGACAATTGCGCCCTGGTGATTTTGCCAAAGGTCAATAATTCAATCGCGCCTTTGAGCGGCAAACCCGGATACCCCTGCCAGCTTTGGCTGTTGTCGAGCGAAGTTCGCGGGACCTGGTTTACAAACGGTGCACCCAGGTAAAGTTTGGCCAGGTCAGCGAGACTCATGTTGAGCGCAATTGCCGGGGCATACAGCAACAGCCCGGTTATCCCGGGGTTCTGGCTGGCCAGGTACAATGCCAGCAAGCCTCCCATCGATTCCCCGCCGACAAAGACGTGTTCACAAGTATCGGATAGGCGATTCAGTGCGTCCTGCCCGGCGCGCGCCCAATCCTGCCAGCGGGTGCGGTTCAAATCTTCGGGGCAGGTTCCGTGCCCCGGCAGCAGTGGCGCGGCGATGGTGTAACCTTTTTGATGCAGTTTCTCGGCCAGCGGACGAATCTCGGCTGTCGTGGCGGTGTACCCATGTGAAAGCAGGATGCCTGTCTGACCGGCGGGCCAGAAAAAACCATCGCCGTCCAGGTGTGGATTGTGCAAAAGCTGATTCCCCTGTGTGCTCATTATTTATCCTTTGACGCCGCTGCTGGTGACGCTTTCCACAAAGAAACGCTGGCCGAGGATGAAGACAATCAGCGGCGGGATGATGGCAATCGCTGCGCCCGCCAGAATCAGGTTGGGCGTGTCGGATGCCCGTCCGCGCAGGACGTTGAGGGCCAGGGTCAGGACGTGATTTTCGCTGTTGCCGACGTTGATGATGACCAGCGGCCAAAGGAAGGAATTCCAGGCGTAGAGGAAGGTGAAGGTGGCCTGGGTTGCCAGGGCCGGGACGCTTGCGGGGATAAAAATCTTTGTCAGGATTTGCAGGCGCGAGGCGCCATCGAGGACGGCCGCTTCTTCGATTTCCTTTGGGACGGTGATGAAAAACTGGCGCATCAGGAAGGTCCCGTAGGCGGTGAAAATCCAGGGGATAATCAGCGCAGCCAGGCGGTTGGTCCAGCCAATCAGTACCATCAATTGGTAGAGCGGCACAATCAGCATCACAAAGGGAATCATAATCGTGCCGAGGTAGATGACGAAGATGCTGTCACGACCGGGGAACTTCAGGCGCGCAAAGGCGTAGCCGCCGATGACGGATGTTGCCAACTGTCCGAGCACAACCAGGATGGTGACCAGCGCAGTGTTCGAAAGGGCGCGGTCGAGGCCTTGCAGTTCGACTACTGCCGAGTAATTTTCAGGGTGCCAGGTAATGTCTTCGACCGGGGTGCTCAGGCGCACATTCTGGTATACCTTGACGGATGGATTTTTGGGGTCGATGAACTCGCCGACGGTGGTCTGGCTGATGAGCACCATCGGGACAACCTGCCCGTCGAGGGTGATGTCGTAGAGTTTTTCCTCCTTGCCGTTGACGATGATGGTTTGCTGGCTGCCCTCGCCGCCGGTTGGGCGGACATCTGCCAGCATGCGTTCTACGCTGGCTTGCAGGTTGTCGGCGGGGGCAAAGGTGCCTGTGCGCAGGTTGCTCTGCGCCAGGGCGAATTCGCGTTCCTGGCCGTTATGGGTGACATAGTAGAGCGGAAGGGGGCGGTCGAAACCGGCGACCTCGATGCTGGCCGGGTCGCGTGGCAACATGCGCGGCGGGTAGCGGAAGGTGTCGGCAGGGGTTTTGAACGAGGTCGTCAGCATGTACAGGAACGGAAACAGCATGACCAGCGCAAAGAATGTCAGGGTGGCGTACACTGCCAGGTTTCGAATCAAGGTGCCCAGATGATAAGACTTGAAAATATTCATTCGGTTATCCCTCGTAAATGCTGGACTTGCGCTGGCGCTGGAATTGCAGCAGAGTCAGGCCAAAGATGACAATAAAGAGCACCCAGGCGATGGCCGAAGCGTAGCCTTGCTGGAAGTTCTGGAACCCGCTGCGGTACAGGTATAAGACCAGCGATATGGTCGAGTTGCCGGGGCCTTCGGGCGGGTTCATCAGGATAAAGATTTGCTCGAAGACCTGCATGGCCTGGATGGTGGTGGTGGTGACCACAAAGAAGGTGGTCGGGGCAAGCATTGGCAGGGTGATGTTCCAAAATTTGGCCCAGGAGCCTGCCCCGTCGACGGTGGCGGCTTCGTACAGTTCGCCGGGGATGTTTTGCAGGCCAGCCAGGAACAGGACGGTGTTGAAGCCCATTGTCTGCCAGGCGGCCATGATGATGATGGAAAGCAGGGCTGTGCCGCTGTTCGACGTCCACTGGATTTTCGGGTCTATCAGCGCCAGGCCGAAACCGGAGTTCAGGAATTCGACGCCGACCGTGATGAAGTAGTTAATGTATCCGATGGTGGCGTTGTAAAGCCACTGCCAGACCAGCGAGATGCCGACGATGGCAGCAATACTGGGCATGAAATACACAGCGCGGAAGAATTTCATGCCGGGCAGTTTCATGTTGAGCAGGTTCGAAAGGAACAGGGCCGGGATAACGCTCAGGGGGACGGCGAACAGGGCAAAGGTGAGGGTGTTGCGAAGCGCCAGCCAGAAGAATTTGTCCTGCGCGCCGAACAAAATCCCGCCGTCGCCGATTTTCATGCGTCCGACCTCGTCGTAAACGAGGATATCGAGCACGTCACGGGCTGGTTGGGCGAAATCGTTGAGCGGTTTGATGGTAATGTTCAGGATGCGTGCATAGTTGTCGACACCAATCCATTGCGGCGGGTTGAAGGCGTCTGAGTTGGTGAATGAAAAATAGAATGAGAGCAGGAGCGGCCCGGCGAAAAAAATCAGGAAGCCGAGCAGGTTGGGGGAGAGAAACAGCCAGCCGCTAATCATTTGCTCGTGGCTGGTTTTGGCATTAAAGGTCTGGGCGCTTGCTTCGCGCCACATGGCCCAGAGCGACAGTCCGAACAGTGTGGCCCCGAAAATCATCGACAGGCCGGTGGGCTGGAGCAGGCGGGTAAGAAAGTTGAACAGGCCGGTGAAAACATTGACCGCCAGCAGGAAGGCAATAAAACCCAGTATGAGAACTACCTTGCCCGTGTTGCGCAGGTTTTTCTGGCGCTGCGGGTCGTTGGGGTACAGTTCGCTGGCCGCGCCAAACAGGTAACCAACCAGGACGATGCCGAGAAATGGAAGACCGCGTTGGAAGACCGCGCCGAGCGAGTCGATACCAGTAAAGACCTGCCCGACCTGCAAGACACCCACCAGGCAAAAGAGCAGGCCCAGGTAGTCGAGCACGAGCGAAATCATGCGGCCTTTGTGGTCGCGGTGTAGCAAATAGGGCACGGAAACCAGGCTGGCCAGCGCGGCCACCCCCAACAGGGCCGAAAAGACTACTTTGAGCGCTGCGGCAAAATCCTGCGCCCACAAGACGGGAATCCCGGCCAGGGCAATCAGGAAAAACAAAATGCGCCAGGCTGGCATAAGTCTCAAAATAAGTTCGGTCTGTGTGTTGGGGTTCTTCAAGTCGTTCATCGTTTAATTTTCCAATAGAAAACAGGCGCAAGGGAAAAAGATTGGGGCAGGCAGCGCTGCCTGCCCCAATGGTTCATTTTTCAGACTTAGGGTGTGAAGACTTTGTTGGCTTCTTCGCAGATGGTCGCGCCGAAATCTTCAACGCTGCGGCTGCCGGTCAAAACAGCCTGGACAGCCGGGCCCATAATCTGGTCGAACTGCGGCCAGGAGCCGGTCCAGAGCGGGCCTTCGGTGGCCGGGTTGTCGGCCAGGCCATTCAGGAACGCCTGGTTGTTGGCGGGCGGGGTGAAGGTCAGGAAAGCGTCGAAGGCTTCCTGTCCGACACGGCTGGGGATGTTCGCGCCGAGGGCCGCAACTTTGCCCTGGGTTTCAGCGGTGGTCAGGGCCTGAACCAAAGCCCAGGCTTGCTCAGGATTGGCGGTCTTGGCGTTGATGACGTAGGCGCCCCAGAAGAGCCAGTTGCCCTGGCTGCCGCTCGGGCCTTTTGGAAGTTCGACAACATCCCATTCAAATTCGACGGTGCGGATGCCGGGAGTGGCCCAGCGGCCATTCTGGAACATGGCAACCTTGCCGGCGCGGAAAGGCGGCTCGGAATCTTCGCCGTAAGGTACGGCAACGCCGTATTCGGTGTAGAGCGAGCGCTGGAATTCGAGGCCAGCCAGGGAAGCGGCGCTGTCGAGGCCGCAGGCATTGCGGTCAGCGGTGAAGAATCCACCACCGGCGGCGTTCAGCCACACACCGTAGGGGCCCCACCAGGCATTTGCGCCATAACCGTAGATGTCAGAACCGAGGGCGTGGGTCTTCTGGGCTACGTCGAGGAAGGCGTCCCAGTCCCATTCGCCGTTGGCGGCCAGTTCACGCGGGTCGGGAGCGCCGGCTTCGGCAATCAGGTCGAGGTTGAGATACAGGGCAAAGGTCGAAACGTCGCGGGGCAGACCCCACAGGGCGCCGCTGTTCGCGCCAGACTGGGCGTTGGTGGGATTGTAGGTCAGGTGGTACATCGGGCCGGGATAGAAGGCGTCAACATCGAAACCTTCGGTCTGGGCAGCCAGTTCGGAGATATTGAGAATCAGGCCGCGCTCGGCGAAATCAGCAATGTCGGTGCCGGGAATCCAGAAGACATCCGGGGCAGTGCCAGCGGCAACTTCAGTGCGCAGTTGGTCCTGGTAGTTCGAGCCTTCGGTGCCGCCTGGCTCATAAACCAGCACCATGCCATCCAGTTTGCTATCCAATTCCTGGCTGATGTTGCTGTAGACGTTGATTTCTTCCTGGTTGTCGGGGCGGGTGCGCCAGCGAATGGTCACATCCTCATCACCGGCAGGCGCCGCAGATTCGCCTGAGGTGGAGGGCTGGGCCGGGGACTCGGGTTGAGCCGGGGACTCGGGCTGAGCCGGGGCAGCAGGCTGGGCCGGGGCGCAGGCGCCCAGGGCAAAGCTGGCAATTAACAACAGGCTTATAACAAGCAAAAACGACTTTCTTAACATTCTTCTTCTCCTGATTTTATTTAGGTTGAATAAGATAGGACGGGCAAGTCAATTATGTTCAGGTTGTGAGGGCAACCACCTCCTTTTCGGTAAATTGCAACAAAAAACAGACCGAAACAGAAAAAGTTCTGTCGGGAAAAGTGACCTGCTCTTCGGTTGAATTTAGATTTTTTTTACCGACTGGCGCAAGACCAGGTCGGCCGGAAGTTTCAATTGACACTGCTGGCCCTGCCCGCCTTCAATCGTGCGGATTAAGATTCTGGCGGCTTCCAGGCCAATGCGCGGCATGTCCTGGCGCATGGTGGTCAGCGGGGGGTCATAGTGTTGGGTAAGGGGCATGTCATCGACGCCAATGATGGACAACTGGCCTGGAACCGGGATGCCGAGGTCTCGCGCCGCGCCCAGAACACCCATGGCCATACGGTCGTTTTGGACGAAAAGCGCGCCGGGCAGGTCATGATTGGCAGATAGTTGCATCAGGGCGGCATGTCCCGAAGAAGCCGACCAGTCTCCCTCGATGACCAATTCCGGCAGGAAAGGCAGGTTGTGTTCTTCAAGCGCCCTCTGGAACCCAACCATGCGGTCCATCGAACAGTCTTCGGCCATCGGGCCGGTGACCATGCCCAGGCGGGTGTGGCCGCACGAAATCAGGTAACGGGTGGCTTCGTAGGCCACCACTTCATCGTCCAGGCAGACCGAGCAGAAGTTATCTCCTCGCGCGCGTGCGCCGACAAAAACAACCGGGGTGTCTTCGGGGATGAGTTGGTAGCGCTCATCGGCGTAGGGATTCATAATCAGCAGGCCATCGACCCGGCGGTGACCGATTAGTTCATCGACCAGGCTTTTGAAACTTTCGGCATCCCGCGCCGAGGAGGAAAGCAAAAAATAGCCCAGGCGGCGTGCCTCGGCTTCCGCGCCTTCGATGATGCTGGCAAAAGTGTAATCTGTCAGGTTGGGGGAAATACAGGCCAGGGTGCGAGTCTGTCCGCGAGCCATCGAGCGCGCAATCGCATTCGGGCGATAGCCCAGTTCGGTAATGGCCGCCTCGACCCGTTCACGGGTTTCGGGCGTGACGTCTTCGCTGCCATTGATGACGCGCGAAACCGTCTGGTGGGATACACCGGCCTGGCGGGCGACATCTCGAATGGTCGGGTTGGGTTTGCTCATGGCGGCCTTTTGCGACTTGCGCTATAATGTTACCGGTCACGTGACCGGTAACATTAGTTTACAAGATTGTCGGGCAACTTGTCAAGAGGCAAATTCGCGTTTGTATGACAAAAGAGCATCGGAAAACGCCTGTTTTTGCGACCGTGAACGATAACATAAAAAGCCGATAATCAATTAAAATCCATATACTCCGCAAAAAGGAACTTCTGCCATGTACGACTCCCCCCACCGCCGCTTCAACCCGCTAACCCGCGAGTGGATTCTGGTCTCGCCGCATCGCGCCAAACGCCCCTGGCAGGGGCAAGTCGAAAAAACCGCCCTGCCCAACCTGCCCGAATACGACCCAACCTGCTACCTGTGCCCCGGCAACGAACGCGCTGGCGGCATCCACAATCCCCAATACACGGGCACGTTTGTCTTTGAGAATGATTTTGCGGCGCTCCTGCCGGATGTCTCAGGTGTCACGTCTCAGGTGTCAGGTAAAACCTCGACACCTCCAAACCTGACACCTGACATCTCCCCACCTGACACCCTCTTCAGAGCCGAACCCGAATCCGGAATCTGCAAGGTTATCTGCTTCTCGCCGCGCCACGACCTGACCATTCCGCAGATGTCGCTCGACGAAGCCGAAGCCGTCATCGTCACCTGGACGGACGAAACCGCCGAACTCTTCAAACGGCCTGAAATCGCCTACGTGCAGGTCTTCGAGAACAAAGGCGCGGTCATGGGCTGCTCGAACCCGCACCCGCACAGCCAAATCTGGTCGCAGTCGCGCATCCCGACCGAACCGGCTAAGGAACTCGCCAGCCAAAAGGACTACTACGCCGAACACCGCCGCCCGCTGCTGCTCGATTACCTTGAAGAGGAACACAAACGCGGTGAACGCATTCTCGCCAGCAACGACCATTTCACCGCCCTCGTCCCCTTCTGGGCGGTCTGGCCGTTCGAGACCCTTGTCATCGCCCACCGCCCGGTTGCCAGCCTGCCCGCCCTCAGCCAGCCCGAACGCCGCGCCCTGGCCGACATCTACCAGAAAGTCACCATCCGCTACGACAACCTGTTCGAAATCTCCTTCCCCTACTCGATGGGCTTTCACCAGGCCCCCAATGATGGCGCAAACCATTCCGAATGGGTGCTGCACGCCCACTTCTACCCGCCGCTGCTGCGTTCGGCCACCGTTCGCAAGTTCATGGTCGGCTACGAAATGCTCGGCATGCCCCAGCGCGACATCACCCCCGAAACTGCCGCCCAAAGACTGCGCGAACTGTCAGAAGTGCATTACAGCAACGCGGGATAGCATCCCGCGCCACAGGAGATAACCATGCACCCCCAAGACCTCGTCATCAGCACCTTCCGCCAGCGGTTTGGCATAGAACCGGCCTACATTGCCCTTGCGCCGGGGCGCGTCAACATTTTGGGCGAACATGTCGATTTTAATGATGGATTTGTCTTGCCCGCAGCCATCGACCGGGCGACGTACATTGCTTTTTCCCCGGCGGATGATGACCCCGCGGAACGCTTCACCCTTGTGGCTGCCGACTTTGGCGAGGAAGTTTCATTTACGATGGAAAGTATCGCCACCAAAACCGCCGCTGACGGTTCGCCTCTGCCGGAATGGGCTTTCTACCCGGCAGGCGTTGCCTGGGCGTTGGAAGGCGAAGGCCTGCCCGTGCGCCCCATCAATGCGGTTTTTGCATCCAATGTGCCGCAGGGTTCGGGTTTGAGTTCCTCCGCTTCGATAGAAATGGCCTTTGCCATCGCATGGGAGGTTGCCGGAGACCGTTGGGGCCTGTCGCCCATGCAGCGCGCCTTGCTTGGGCAGAGAGCCGAAAATCAGTATGTCGGTGTCAACTGCGGCATTATGGACCAGTTCGCCTCGGCCTGCGGCGTGGCCGATAAGCTGCTGCTGCTCGACTGCCGTTCGCTCGAATGGCAAACTTTGCCGGTGCCCGAGGATGTCGCTATCGTGATTGCGGATACCTCCGTGCGCCGCAAACTGACCGATGGAGCCTATAACCAGCGCCGCCAGGCCTGCGAGGATGCGGTCAAAATCCTGTCGGCGCACCTCCCTGGCGTAAAGGCGCTGCGCGATGTCAGCATGGAGGAGTTCAATCGCTTCAGTGACCAACTTCCGGGTCTGGTCGAGAAGCGCGCGCGGCATGTGGTCGAGGAAATCGAGCGCTCCCGGCGCGCCATCCCGCTTTTGGAGCAGGGAAAAATCCGCGAGTTTGGCGAAATCATGAATGCGTGCCACGCCAGCCTGCGCGACCTGTACGAAGTTTCCATTCCCGAACTGAACACGATGGTTGAGATTGCCCAGGGCCTGCCCGGTTGCTTTGGCGCGCGC
>JAGVAO010000217.1 GCA_020060235.1 Anaerolineales bacterium
AGGCAGCGCACCATCGAACTCGAAACCGCCAACAAGGAACTCGAATCGTTTTCTTATACCGTCTCGCACGACCTGCGCTCCCCGCTGCGCGCCATCGACGGGTATTCGCATATCCTTCTCAACGACTTCGCGGAGTACCTTCCAGGCACGGCAAAGTCCTTCCTCGGCAAAATTATCTCCGGCTCGAACCAGATGGCAGCGCTCATAGACGGCCTGCTGGCTTTTTCGCGCACCAGCCGAATTGAAATCAACCGCGGCATGATTGACACCAACGCCCTGGTCGCGGAGGCCTGGCAGGTCGCCAGCGCCGAATCTGTCCAACGCGAAATCGACTTTCGCTGCGCCATCCTGCCCCCCTGTCACGCTGACCGAACGCTGCTGCGCCAGGTGTTCATCAACCTGCTCTCGAACGCGGTTAAATACAGCCGCAACAGCGCCCCGGCAAAAATCGAAGTAGACTGGGTCGAAACGGAAGGCCAGGCCGCCTATTATGTCCGCGACAACGGCACCGGCTTTGATATGAGATATGGCAACAAACTATTCGGGGTTTTCCAACGGCTTCATCACGCCGAAGAATTCGAAGGCACGGGCATCGGGCTTGCCACCGCCCACCGCATCATCACGCGCCACGGCGGAAAAATCTGGGCGCAATCGGAACTTGGCAAAGGGGCAACCTTCTACTTTACGCTTGGCCCTGAAAATTCACCCGGCTAAAACACCCCCACTACGACTTAATACCGCAAACCAGCCTGGCTTCAGCCAGGGCTTCGTCGTATGCCGTTTCGAGCGCGGGATGAAATCCGCGCAGGCCGGCAACCACACGCTCGCTCCACAGCACATACTCGCGGATGCGCGTCCCGCTCCAATCCGGCGGCGGGGTGTGGACGATGTCGCGCAGGTTCGAGATTTTATCGGCAATCTTGACCGCCCTGGCACGGACAGATTTGTGCGGGGCATTGGCAACCTGCAGTCGCTTACGCTCTGCCTTGGGCAGCGATTTGTCGTCGGTGGCTTCCATCACCACCCCGCAAACTTCCGCGCCGAAGAGCTCTTCCAGTTCTTCGGGAGTCGTATCGGTGTCTTCCACCGTGTCATGCAAAATGGCGGCCTGCAGGGTCACTTCGTCCCGAATCCCGCCCACGCGCCAAAGGATTTCAGCCACCGCAATCGGGTGGTTGATGTAAGGCGCCTGGTCGGCTCCCTTGCGGCGCTGGTCGCGGTGCTTTTCCGCCGCAAACAGGATGGCTTGCAAAAGGCTGCCGGGCAGGTTGTGATTTTCCGGTTCTGTCACACCGCCGCCCGTTTTGCCAGCGTCTCGCGCAGCTCGTGGTGGTCTTTCTCGACAAAGAACAACGCGCCCAGGTAAATTACAAAACAGGCCAGCCAGGCAATCGTACAAATCGACAGGATGGCAATCGCCAGGCTGCCGGTCTGGTCGGCAATGATGCCTGCCAGCAGCGGGGCTGCCGCCGCGCCAAAGTTCTCGATGAAATACTGCACCGAATTGGCGGTCGAGCGAACTTCCGGCACCACCACATCGTAGACCGTTGAAATCACATTTGGGGCCGAGAAAGGCATAAACAGCGCGGTAAGCATCATCAGGATTAAGAAGGTCGTCGTCTCCTCCACCGGGGTGCGAATCGCCAGGAACAGGAACAAAGCCCCCATCAGGACGCCCACGCTCGAGACAATGATACGCCCCTTGGCGGTGCGCTTAAACAGCCAGTCGCCTGCCGCCCCACCGACGAAATATCCCGCCGCCAGCACGAGGATGACCGGCGCCATCGTAAACAGGATTCCGCCCTCGTCATAGCCGCGCTCCTCGCCCAGGTAGGTGAAGAACCAGTAGGTAATCACGTTCCAGGGAAAGACCCCGGCAAAACCCTGCAAAAAGACAAACCACATGGTGCGCTTCTTGAGAATGCCTCGGGCAGACTCCCAACTAAACTCGAACTTCTGCATCTCCTCCGTGCCCGCAAATTCCGGCTCCGACTGGCCGCGCGGCATGTCTTTCACGCCAAAGTAAATCACCACTGCCAGCAAAATTCCCAGGCCGCCGGTCAGGTAGAAGACTCCCCGCCAGCCCCAGCCCAGGGCCGGGGCCACCATCAGGGCCAGCACCATGCCCAACAGGTAACCAATCGGACCGCTGAGTTGCAACAGCCCGAAAATCCTGCTGCGCATGCCTGGCCCAAAATAATCGGCCACCAGCGAATACAGGCCGGGATACGAAGAATCGTCGATGCCAGTCGAAGCGCGGGTAACCAGAAATCCGCTATAGGTGCGCACCACCGCGCTCAACCAGGTCGTCGCGCCCCACAAAAACGCCGCCAGCGCAAGCAATTTGGCGCGCGCATAGCGGTCGTACAGGTAGCCCCACAACGGGTATAAAAACGTCCCCACAATCAGCGCGCCAGTCGTCACCGCGCCCATCTGGGTCTTGGTAATGCCGAACTCTTCGATAATTTTCGGCGTCAGCGGGCCGACCAGCAACTTGTCCATCTGGTGCAGCAGCATAAAACCAAAGAACACGAACACAACAAACCAGCGGTAACGGGAATTTTGTGGACTCATAGTTCTCCTGAATTTCGCATGTAAGGGTCGGCAACAAAACGAGTTTACATCAGAAAAGCAGGCGCGTCAAATTTCAAAAACGCGATAAAATCAGTCCATGATTGCCACCCTGCACGGAGAAATCCAACACAAAGAAGACAACGCCCTGATTGTCGATGTCGGCGGCGTGGGGCTGCGCGTGTTCGCCCCCAAGAGCCTGGTCGAATCGCTAAACGTCGGCGAAAAAGCCTTTCTGTTCACCCACCTGGTCGTGCGCGAAAACGAACTTTCCTTATATGGATTTGAAAATTCGGAGGAGCGCCAGCTCTTCCTGACCCTGCTCGGCGTGGACGGGGTTGGCCCGCGAGTAGCGCTCTCGGTGCTGGCCACCCTCAGCCTGGACGCCGTTCAACGAGCCGTCTTCAGCGAGGAGCCGGAACTGCTCAGCCGCGTCCCCGGCGTGGGCAAAAAGACCGCCCAGAAAATCGTCCTGTACCTGCAAGACCGCCTGAAACCAACCGACACCCTTGGCCGAGTCGCCAGCATGTCAGACGCCGATTCAGAAGTCCTGGCCGCGTTGACCGCCCTGGGCTATAGCGTCGTCGAAGCCCAAACGGCCATCCAATCGATTCCCAAAGAAACCTCCGGCGAGGTCGAAGAACGCCTGCGGGTTGCGTTGGGGTATTTCAACCGCTAAAGCAAAAATCCAACGCAGAGGCGCAGAGAAACGAAGACGCAGGAAAAAATCATGGCGTCTTTGCGACTTAGCGCCTTTGCGTTAAAAGCAAAACACCAAAGGAGAACTCATCCATGCTCACCAAGAAAATCGCCTTCATCGGCTCCGGCGCGATGGGAGAAGCCATGCTGGCGGGTTTGCTGCGCCAGGGGCTTTCGCGCCCCGAAAACCTGCACACTGCCGACGCCCGCGCCGAGCGCGTCGAAGAACTGCGCGAGAAATACGGAACCATCCCCTTTACCGACAACAACCTGGCCGCCGCCGAAGCCGACGTGGTTATTCTTTCCGTCAAACCGCAGCGGCTTACGGATGTGCTCAACGGGCTGAAAGGACACATCCGCCCGGATGCACTGGTACTCTCCATCGTAGCCGGGGCGAAAATCTCCAAAATCAGCAAGGGCTTGGGGCACAAAGCCGTCATCCGCTCGATGCCCAATACCCCGGCGCAAATCAGCCGCGGCATCACGGTCTGGATTGCCTCCGAGTCGGTCAGCCAGGCCCAAAAAGAAACCGCCCAAAACATCATCGGCGCGCTGGGCGAGCAGGTCGAGGTGGACGACGAAAACTATCTCGACATGGCAACCGCCCTCTCCGGCACCGGCCCGGCTTACGTCTTCCTGTTCATGGAGGCCATGATTGACGCTGGGGTACACATGGGCTTTGCGCGGCGCGTCTCGGAGCAACTGGTCATCGAAACCATCAAAGGCTCAGTGGCCTACTATGAAAACCTGAACCAGAAAGGCGAAACGCACGTTGCCGCCCTGCGCAACCAGGTCACCTCGCCCGGCGGGACGACTGCCGAAGCCATGTATTTTCTCGAAAAAGCCGGCTTCCGCACCGCAGTTTCGCGCGCCATCTGGGCCGCCTACGAACGCTCGCTCGAACTCGGCAAGGAGGCCCCAACTCACCCGCCCGAATCGGGTACGGCGCAATAGGTTGCCATATAAAAATAAAATCCCCACGCGGGGATTTTATTTTTATATCATCTGGGCTTCGATTTCGCGCAAAATATCCAGGTATTCCCCCGGCGGGCGTTTGCGCAGGATATTCTTGCGCGCCTCGCGGTTGAGCGAATGCAAGCCGAGATAGTGCATGGCGTGTTTGCGAAACAGCCGCTCCCCGTCATCCTCCCCGTAAAAAGCGACATTCTTCTCTAAATGTTCGCGCATGGTTTCGCGCACCTGTTCGGGGCTGACATTCTCTCGGTCGATGCCGGAAAAAATCCAGGGGTTGGCAATCGCCCCGCGCCCAATCATGACAGCGTCGCAGCCGGTGTATTCTTTCATGCGCCGGATGTCTTCCACGCGCTTCACATCCCCATTGCCGATGAGCGGAATTTTGACCAGCGACTTGACTTCGGCTATCGCATCCCAGTTGGCCTGCCCGCCGTAGCCCTGGTTCTTCGTCCGCCCGTGGAGGGCAATCAACGCCGCGCCATTGTCCTCCACAATGTGGGCAACCTCGCGGTAACTGATGCAATCGTCCCAGCCCAGGCGCATTTTGCCGGTAACGGGGACGCTTAGCCTGGCTGTAAGTTTGGCAAAAATCTGGCCGATTTTTTCAGGCGTACGCATCAAACCCACCCCGCAGCCGCGATGCGCGACACTCTTGGCCGGGCAGCCCATGTTAATGTCGATAATATCCGGGCCTAAGTCCTGGGCGATTAGCGCGGCTTCGAGCATTACTTCCGGGTCGTCGCCATAAATCTGGAAAGTGACCGGGCGTTCGGATTCTTCATACGTCAACCGCGCCCGCACCCGCCGGAAAAGATGGACGATATCATCCGATTTGACGAATTCGGTATAACTCATCGCCGAGCCAAGTGAACGGCACAACGAGCGGAAGGGCCAATCTGAATAGCCATCCATAGGCGCAAGAATGGCATCGCCACAGATGGGGATATTCCCAATGAAGAAAACAGGAGTCGCAGGATTCATGTCGGATTAAGTATAATCACTTCACATAACGATAATTAGGATAAACAAATATTCGCCAACCTCATAGGAGACTAACAATGAGCGTAATACAATCTGAACATTTTGTAAAAGCCCTGCTCATCCTGCTCGACGAAACTTTCGACAATGTCCACGGGGCTTATCTCGATAAAAACACATCCATGTTCGAGACCCTGGCCGGAATCACCGCCGAGCAGGCTTCAGTTGCGGTCGGAGGAAAATGCGCCACACTGGCAGCGCAAGTAAAACACGTCGCTTTTTACCTGGATATCGTCGACAAGTCCGTGCGCAACCCCGGAGAATGGAAAGTGGATTGGGAAGAAATTTGGCGCACGGTGGATGTAGTCACGCCGCAAGAGTGGCAAGCCATTCAGGATGAATTGCGCACCAGTTACGACAAAATCCGCGCCCTGATTGAATTCGCGCCGGACTGGGCAAGCGAAAGGGAGATTGGCGGGGCAATCGCCGTTGTGGCACATACGGCCTACCACCTGGGCGAAATTCGCCAGGCTTTATGCGTCTTACGCTGATTACTTCTTCAGCCGCTCGATATACTGCTTGCGAAATTTCGCCACCTTCGGCGCAACCACCGCCGCGCAATACGGCTGGGCCGGATTATTGGCAAAATATTCCTGGTGATAATCCTCAGCCGGGTAATAGTTAATCAACGCCGAAACCTCGGTCACAATCGGGTTGGGCCACAGGGCGGCAGTCGTCAACTCGCGGATGATTTCCTCCGCCGCTTGCTTCTGGGTCTCGTCGTGATAAAAAATCGCCGAGCGGTACTGGGTGCCCACATCCGCGCCCTGGCGGTTGAGGGTCGTCGGGTCGTGAATACTGAAAAAGACCCGCAGCAGGTCGGCAAATGAAAGCTCCTGCGGGTTGAATTCAATCCGCACCACTTCCGCGTGGCCGGTTTCGCCTGTGCAAACCGCCTTGTAGGTTGGGTTTTCCGCATGGCCGCCCGAATATCCCGACTCGACCGAGAGTACGCCTTTCAAGTCATCAAAAACCGCTTCAAGGCACCAGAAACATCCGCCAGCCAGGGTTGCTTGTTGTGTTTGTGGATTCATATCGCTCCTAATTCAGATGGGTATTCATCAAAAAAAGTCTGTCCAACATGCGATTCATTGGCAACATAAATTCAGAAACAAAAAATGGGTGGTCATAAGGCCACCCATTTTCTCATTCTAAACTGCCGGTTCGGGCTGGGGGCTTTCGATGCGGTTCAACACCACTTCGCCGTCCGCATCCACGCTAACCTCGATGCTGTCACCATCGACAAAAGTCCCGGCCAGCAACGCGTCGGAGAGTCTGTCCTCGACCCGCATCTGGATGACACGGCGCAACGGGCGCGCGCCCATTTCAGCATCATAACCCTGCTCGGCGAACAGGTCGAGGGCCTCAGTCGTGGCAGTCAGGGTGATATTATGCTCGACAAGCCGGGCGGCGACCTTGTTCAACTCCAGGCGCACAATTCGCTTGATGTCATCCCTGTTCAAGGCGCGGAAGATAATCGTGCTGTCGACGCGGTTGATAAACTCGGGCCGGAAGGCGCGTTTGAGCGACTCGTTCAACTTTTTGCGCATATCCTCGTATGACAACTTCTCTTCGACCTCTTCATCGCGCTTAAGTTGGAAACCGAGCGCGGTTTGGCGCTTAATCAGGTCGGCGCCAACGTTGGAGGTCATGACGATAATCGCATTACGGAAATCGACCTTGCGCCCTTTGGCATCCGAGAGATGGCCTTCTTCCATGATTTGCAGCAACATGTTGTGCACTTCCGGGTGCGCCTTTTCGATTTCATCAAAGACGACAATCGAGTACGGGCGGCGGCGCAGGGCTTCCGTCAGTTGCCCGGCATCCTCGTACCCGATATAGCCGGGAGGCGCGCCAACCAGCCTGCTGGCGGTGTGACGTTCCATGAATTCGGACATATCCAACTGAACGGCGGCGTCTTCGCTGCCAAACATGAAGCGGGCCAGCGACTTGGTCAATTCGGTCTTGCCGACACCTGTCGGCCCCAGGAAAATGAACGAGCCAATCGGGCGGCGCGGGTCTTTCAATCCAGCGCGGGCGCGGCGCACGGCGCGGGAAATCGCGTCGATGGCCTCGTCCTGCCCGATGATGGAGGTCTTGAGTTCATCCTCCATGTGCAACAGGCGCTCCGATTCTTCCTGGGCAATTTGCATCACGGGCACGCCCGTCCACATGGCGACCACTTCGGCAATATCGTCAGCCGTGACAATGGGGCTATTGGCGCGGTCCCACATGGTGCGCATACGCTCCAACTGGTTTTCGATGGAAATCTCTTGCTCCTGCCACTGCTGGACTTCCTCATTGTTGGCCTCTTCCTGGGCCAGGGCGCGGTTCTGGCGTACTTCCCGCAGTTGGGTAAACAGGTCCTTGGCCTGCTTGGCCGCCGGGGACTTATACATACGCACCCGCGACGAGGATTCGTCAATCAGGTCAATGGCCTTGTCTGGCAGGAAGCGCTCGGTCACGTAACGGGACGAAAGGTGGGCCGCCGCTTCGAGGGCTTCATCTGAAATCACCAACTTGTGGTGCTCCTCATAAGCCGTGCGGATACCTTTCAGGATGGCAATGGTTTCCTCTTCGGAAGGTTCCTCGACCTGGATGGGCTGGAAGCGGCGCTCAAGGGCCGCATCCGACTCGATGTGCTTGCGGTACTCGTCAAGGGTGGTCGCGCCGATAACCTGCAATTCGCCGCGCGAAAGGGCCGGCTTGAGAATATTGGCGGCATCGACGCTGGAGCCTGCCGCCCCGGCCCCGACCAGCATGTGAACTTCGTCAATAAACAATATCGAGCCGGTCGTTTTGAGTTCATCAATGACCCGCTTGAGCCGCTCCTCGAACTGGCCGCGATACATTGTGCCAGCCACCAGCGAACCGACATCCAGTTGCAGGACGCGCTTGTTCATCAACGGGGCCGGAACCTCGCCTTCGATAATGCGCTGGGCCAGGCCCTCGACGATGGCCGTTTTGCCGACACCAGGTTCGCCTATCAGGGCGGGGTTGTTCTTGGTGCGGCGCGCCAAAATCTGAATGACGCGCTCGATTTCCATCTGACGACCAATGACCGGGTCGAGTTTCCCCTGTTCGGCCTTGGATGTCAGGTCGGTCGCCAGTTGGTCGACAAGCGGGGTCTTTGCGTTTTTATCCTGCGATTGGCCGCGCTGCTGCGGGTCGCGTCCCGGCCCGCCCGCGGGAGTCGGCGGCGGGGTGGTCGAGGAGGATTCCTGCAAAATGCGACGGGTCTGGCGGCGGATTTCATCCGGCGTGACCCCTAGACGGCGCAAGGCCTCCATGGCCGTTCCTTCAATCAGAATCAGGCCAAGCAGCAAATGTTCGGTGCCGATGTAATGATGCCCCATGCGGCGGGCTTCTTCGACAGCCAGTTCGAGAACCTGCTGGGTGTCGGCTGCCAGTTCGATGCGTTCGCCGGGAGGCGTTTTTCCTTCTCCCGTAAGACGAAGAACCATTTCGCGCACACGCGCCGATTCAAGTCCCATTTCGCGCAGGACGCGCCCGGCCACACCGCCTTCTTCCTCGATTAATCCAATCAGCAGGTGCTCAGTCCCTATTAAATTATGATGGGCGCGCTCGGCCTCCTGGTGGGCCAGGCTGAGTACGCGCCGTGCTCGCTGTGTAAAGCGGTCCATGCCAGCCATAAGTTTTCTCCTTATCCCGAAACAAGTGCGGGATTGCCAATCAGACAAGAACAGTCTGATTGCATTTTACCAAAAAGCCCGCCTGGCGGGCATATGAATCTGGTTAGAGTTTGCAATACTATCAGGTTAGACCACCACCCTGGCCAGGGTAAACTTCTCAACCCGACTGCGGATAACCGTAACACCCAGGCCAGGTTTTTCGGGCACGCTGATGGTGCTGTCAGGGTTGAGGGAAAACGTCTCCTCGGTCAAGTCTTCATGATAGTAGCGCGCGGAAGCGGAAATGTCGGCGGGGAGAGAAAAGTTGGGTAACGAGGCCAAGGCCAGGTTCGAGGCGCGTCCGATGTTCGTTTCCAGCATCCCGCCGCACCAAACCGGAATCCCGGCTTGTTCACACAGGTCGTGAACTTCCAATCCCTGGCTTAGCCCGCCACAGCGCGCCGGTTTGATGTTGACAATGCGGCAGGCCTGCATTTCAAGGGCGTAACGCGCATGGCGCGGGCTGACAATGCTCTCATCGAGACAGATTGGCGTCTTGAACAACTTCTGCAAACGGGCATGGTCCCAGGTATCATCGTCAAAGAGCGGCTGCTCTATTAGCAGCAGGTCAAAGTCGTCGAGCGGCAGCAATGCCGGGGCGGTTTCAAGCGTGTAAGCGGAGTTGGCGTCCACCTGTAGTTGGATGTGCGGGAAGGCCCGGCGTACGACCTGCGTATCGCCAACATCGCGCCCCGGCTTGATTTTCAATTTAACCCGCCGGTAGCCATCTTCAATATATTTTGACACAGTTTCCAGCAAGATTTCAGGGGTATCCTGCAAGCCGACCGACACACCGACAGGAACGCTCCCCCTCTGCCCGCCAAATAATTCGCGCAGGCTTTTTTTCTCGCGCTGGCCGAGCAAATCCCAGAGCGCCATTTCCACGCCCGCCTTTGCCAGGTGATGTCCGCGAATATTGGCTACACGATATTGAAAATCGTGGGCATCGGTTACCTGCTGGCCGACAAGCAACGGGACAATGAAATCTTTCAGGATGTGCCAGGCCGTGCCGGATGTCTCATAGGAATAGCCCGGGTCGCGGTCAGCCACGCACTCTCCCCACCCCGTCAGCCCCTCCGATTGGATTTCGACCAGGATGCAGTCGCGCTCGAAGATGCGTCCGAAGGAGGTCTCGAAGTGTGAGACAAGCGGCATGCGCAAATGATGCAAGGTTATTTTTTCAATTTTCATGGTTGAACACGGAACAACGAAAGCGGAACACCACCCCTGTTGGTGCATTTATTGATAGAAGTGGAGATGGCGGGAATCGAACCCGCGTCCAAAAGATTCGTCCCTCGGAAATCTACGAGCGTAGCCGGTTGACTTTGTCGCCGCCGAAGGCACAATCGGCAAAACCGAACGGCGGCCATTCACTCAGGCCCGAAGGCCCTCTTTCGCGTCTTGCGTGACCGTCAGACGCGGCACCCATCCATTTTGACGCCCACTCGCCCTCCGGGATGGGAGCGGGAGCGGTAGACGCCGTCCCCGTAGGGACGGGCCGATTAACTCTCTACTGCGGATTAGGCAGCGAGGGGCATAGCGGCGTAGGGAGTGCGATTGGCACTTAATTGTTTGCGCTGAGTTATCGAGTTCGGCGCCTCTCGGCTCGCATTCCGGGGCCAGCCTCTCCTGTCGAAGCCTGTCATCCCCAGGATGTTGGACTGTTATTATACATCAACTCTTTGCTTTCCCCGGCCCACCCGTTGACTGGACAAATTTTCACAAAATTTTTATAAACTGGCTCTTGACGCATCCACATGCGGGTGCTAAACTACGCCAACTTAACTTATGGAAACTTCAGCCCGCTTCTACTTTTTTTGGTTTTATTTTTACGGCTCCCCCAGACGGACTGCCGTTAGCGGTGCTTAAGCGGGCATAAGAGAAAAAAGACCCCTGAAGCGCGAGGCAAAACGGCCTCGCGCTTTTTTGTTAGGCCCAAACCCAATAAGGAGGATTTTCTTATGCCTGTTCGTGGAATTCGCGGCGCAATCAGCATCGAGGAAGACCAGCCAGAACTCATCCTCGAAGCCACACGGGAACTTCTGGAAGCCATCCTGCAAGCCAACCCCAGCCTGACCCCGGACGAGATTGCCAGCATCACTTTTACCTTGACGCCAGACCTGCGCTCGGTGCACCCGGCGCTGGCCGCCCGTCAAATGGGCTGGGGGCAGGTCCCGCTGCTCTGCGGGCTTGAAATCGCCGTTCCCGACAGCCTGCCCAAAGTCCTGCGGGTGCTGATTCACTGGAACACAGATTTGTCCCAGTCAGACATCCGGCACATGTACCTGCGCAGGGCAATTACCTTACGTCCAGACCTGGTTTCATCCAATTAGAAATCGTTTTATTCTTATTAGTCCGAAAAGCCAAAGGAGAATGCACCTATGATGATTATTATGAAAACAGAAGCCACCGAGGTGGAACTGGCCGGGGCGATTACCCTGGTCGAAAACCACGGGCTGCGCGCTCACATCGTCCGCGGCGCCGAGCGGAATGTGATAGGCGTAGTGGGAGACATCCGCGTTATCGACCGGGGCGCGGTTGCCCTGATGCCCGGCGTAGACCATGTCATGCCAATTTCGCGTCCGTACAAACTGGCCTCGCGCGAATTCCAGAAGGAAAATACGGTTTTTAACGTCAACGGGGTCAAGGTTGGCAGCGATGAAATTCTCATCATTGCCGGGCCATGCTCGGTCGAGAGCCGCGAACAACTGCTCGAAACCGCGCAGGCTGTCCGCGAGGCCGGGGCGCACGCCCTGCGCGGCGGAGCCTTCAAGCCACGCACCTCGCCCTACGCCTTCCAGGGAATGGGCGAAGCCGGGCTGCAAATCCTGGCCGAAGCCCGCGAACTGACCGGGATGCCGATTGTGACCGAGGTGATGGCCCCCGACCAGGTCGAGATGGTCGCCAAATATGCCGATGTGCTCCAAATCGGGGCGCGCAACATGCAAAACTTCAACCTACTGCACGCTGTTGGCAAAACCGACCGGGCTGTCCTGCTCAAACGCGGCATGGCCGCCACCGTCGAAGACCTGCTGATGGCTGCCGAATACGTCATCTCAAACGGAAACCGGCGCATTATGCTTTGCGAACGTGGGATACGCACCTTTGAGACATCCACCCGCAACACGACCGACATCAACGCCGTGCCAGTGCTCAAAGCCCAGACCCACCTGCCGGTCTTCCTCGACCCGAGCCATTCCACCGGCAAATGGGAGTACGTCCTGCCGATTGCGCGCGCTGCCGTTGCGGGCGGGGCCGACGGTCTGATTATCGAAGTCCACCCGCATCCCGAACTGGCAACTTCCGACGGAGCGCAATCGCTCAAACCGGAAAAATTCGCCGAAATGGTCAGGCAAGTTCGCGCGATTGCCGAAGCGATGGGCCGCAAAGTTCCCCAACACGAGGTGGCACGATGATGGTCATCATGCGCGCCAGCGCCAGCGAACCTGAAATTGCAAATGTCGTCGCGTATGTCGAGAAAAACGGTCTGAACGCCCACCTGTCGCGCGGCGCAGAACGTACCGTCATCGGCGTGGTCGGCGACATTCGCCGCGTTTCCAAAGAAACCTTCGAGTTGATGGACGGCGTCGATAGCGTCATGCGCATCTCGCGTCCGTACAAAATCACCTCGCGCGAGTTCCAGCCGGAAAAGACAACCTTCAACGTCAACGGCGTCAAAGTCGGCAGCGACGAAATCCTGGTCATCGCCGGGCCATGCTCGGTCGAGGGCCGCGAGCAGTTGCTCGAAATTGCCCAGGCCGTCAAGGAAGCCGGCGGACACGCCCTGCGCGGCGGCGCCTTCAAGCCGCGCACTTCGCCGTACGCCTTCCAGGGGATGGGAGAAGCCGGGTTGGAGATTTTGGCCGAGGCCCGCGAACTGACCGGCCTGCCCGTCGTGACCGAAGTCATGGCCCCGGAACAAGTTCCGCTGGTCGCCAAATACGCAGATGTCCTGCAAATCGGGGCGCGCAACATGCAGAACTACAACCTGCTCCACGCCGTCGGCAAAACCGACAAGGTCATCCTGCTCAAGCGCGGCATGTCGGCCACCGCCGAAGAACTACTGATGGCCGCCGAATACATTCTCTCGGATGGCAACCGGCGCGTCATGCTCTGCGAACGCGGGATACGCACCTTCGAGACCGCCACCCGCAACACGACCGACATCAATGCCGTGCCCGTCCTGCAAGCCCAGACTCACCTGCCGGTCGTCGTCGACCCGAGCCATTCCACAGGTAAATGGGAGTATGTCCTGCCGATAGCGCGTGCCGCCGTCGCCGCCGGGGCCGACGGGCTGATTGTCGAAGTTCACCAACGCCCCGAAGAAGCCGCCTCCGACGGTGCGCAATCGCTCAAGCCAGAGAAATTTGCACAGATGGTGCGCCAGGTCCGCGCCGTGGCCGAGGCGGTGGACAGACGGGTTGTGTAAGCATCAGGAAAAAACATGAAAACAACAGAATTGCGTCTTTGGGAAACCGTTGAAAGAAAAACCATTCTCAATCACAGTAAGTTTTTAACTGTTGAGAGTCATACGGTGAAATTGCCCGATGGCAAAATTATTCCAAATTGGGCCTGGCTGATTATCCCAAGCGCTGCCATTGTCCTTGCGGTGACAGAAGACAATCAATTCCTGTGTTTTCGGCAAACAAAATATGCTGTGGCAGGAACAACCCTGGCTCCGGTTGGCGGCATGCTGGAATCCGATGAAACACCCATTGATGCCGCCAAGCGTGAATTACTTGAAGAAATGGGTTATGAAGCACAAGATTGGATAAACCTGGGAAGCCACATTCTCGACCCCAACCGCGGAATAGCAACCATGCACTTATTTTTGGCCCTGAATGCAAAAAAAGTGGCTGAACCCAATAGCGACGACCTGGAAGACCAGGAATTACTCATGCTAAGTAAAAATGAAATCGAAAACGCCCTGAATGCAGGCGAATTCAAAATACTGGCCTGGTCAGCCGTGGTTGCCATGTCCATAAATTATCTGAACGCCCAGAAAAATCACTAAATCGTCAATCACCAAATCACGCCATTATGCTCATTCAACCCGTCAATCGCCCCCTGAATGCCAGCGTGCGCGTCCCCGGTTCGAAATCGCTGACCAACCGCGCCCTGCTGATCGCAGCCTTGGCCGACGGCGTCACCCGCCTCGAAAATGCACTCTTTAGCGACGACTCGCGCTACTTTGCGGCTGCCCTGCAAACCCTGGGATTCGACCTGCGCCTCGA
>JAGVAO010000166.1 GCA_020060235.1 Anaerolineales bacterium
AAGCCCTTGAAGGGCAGGTTCATAAATCCGCCGAAGGCTGAGAGAACGGCCAAAATCATCAGCGGAATGGTGATAACAAGCGGCGATTCTTCGGCGTGTGCGGCGGCTTCGTGACGGGCTTTGCCAAAAAAGACCATCCACACCTGGCGGCCCATGTAGAAGGCGGTCAGGAAGGCGGCGGCGCTCAAAATCCAGTACACGTGGGGGAAGTGCAGCGCGGCGTCGAGCAGGATTTCGTCCTTCGACCAGAACCCGGCGAAGGGGAATATCCCGGCCAGGGCCAGGGTGCCGACCATATAGACCCAGAAGGTGACGGGCATGGTCTTGCGCAGTCCGCCCATGTTGCGCATGTCGCCGGGGTCGAATGCTTCGACATGCTCAGCATCTTCGTGATGACCGTCAGCGTGTGAGTCGTGTCCATGACGGTGGGCAGCGTGATGGTGACCGCGTTCCAGCCCCAAAATAACGGAACCCGCCGCGAGGAAGAGCAGGGCCTTGAAAAAGGCGTGAGTCACCAGGTGGAACATCCCGGCGACATAAGCGCCCATGCCGACCGCCGCGACCATGAATCCCAACTGGCTGATGGTCGAGTAGGCCAGCACTTTTTTGATGTCGTACTGGCCTACGGCGATGGTGGCGGCGAACAGGGCCGTGACCGCGCCGACGGTGGCGACAATATATTGCGAATCGGCCAGCAGGCTGAAGATGGGCGCGGAACGGGCAACGAGGTAAACGCCGGCCGTGACCATCGTGGCGGCATGGATGAGGGCCGAGACCGGGGTCGGGCCGGCCATCGCATCGGGCAGCCAGACGTAGAGCGGAATTTGAGCCGATTTCCCGGCCACGCCGATGAGCATGAAGACGGTAATCAGCAGGATGATTTCAGGGTGCAGTTTTGCCAGGTCGGGCGCGCCCGCGAAGACGGCGTCGAACTGGAACGAGCCGATGTACCAGAAAATCAGGAAGCCGGCAATCAGGAACCCGAAATCGCCAACGCGGTTGGTGATAAAGGCTTTCTTGGCGGCGTTTGAGTTGGCCCACGAAGCGCGTCCGAGGGTGTCCATGTCGTACCAGAAGCCGATGAGCAGGAAGGAGGCTAAACCAACGCCTTCCCAGCCGACGAAGAGCATCAGGTAGTTGTCGCCGCTGACGAGTATCATCATGGCGGCGATGAACAGGTTCAGGAAGACGAAAAAGCGCGTGAAGCGGGCTTCGTCTTGCTTGAAGCGCACATCCTCGTGCATATAACCGATGGCGTAAATGTGGATGAGCGTGCCAACGCCGCTGACCACGAGCATCATCGTGACCGAGAGCGTATCGACGCGGAAGGCCCAGTCGAGGGCTAATTGGCCGATGTGCATCCACTCGGCAAATTTGACAATCGCGCCTTCGTGGTGCTGCGCCAGGGAAATTGCCTGCAAGACCGAGATGATAAAGGCCGTGCCCGCCGCCAGGCTGGCGACTGTGCCGACGCCTTTTTCGCCCAGGCGTTTGCCAAAGAGCATGTTGATAACCATGCCCACCAGCGGGGCAAAGACAATCCAGGGGACGAGCGCGAAAAATCCGCTACCAGAATTAACTTCACTTAAGAGCATGCTTGCTCCTTCAACTGCCCTTCGACTTCGTGCTTCGCACTCTGCTCAGGGCTTAAAGACTGGTTACTGGACACTGAATACTGATTACTGACCACTGGCTACCCTTTCAGGCTGTTCATGCTGTCAATGTCGATGCTCTGGCGCGAGCGATAAATCGCCACGACCAGCGCCAGGCCAACCGCCACTTCGGCGGCGGCGACGGCCATGACGAAAAAGACAAAAATCTGGCCGCTAAAGGTTTCATGGATGCGCGTAAAAGCCACAAACGCCAGGTTGGCGGCGTTGAGCATCAACTCGATGGACATGAAAACCACCAGGGCATTGCGCCGAATTAATACGCCCAGCGCGCCAAGCGAAAACAGGATTGCCGAAAGAATGATGTAATAACTGACAGGAACCATCGGCTCAGGCCTCCTTTGCCCCGTCTGGTTTAAGCGGGGTCGCGGATTTCTTTTCAGGCTTGCTCAAGACAATCGCGCCAATCATCGCCACCAGCAGGAGCACAGCCGTCACCTGGAACGGCAGCATGTAATCGGTGAACAGCACCCGCGCCATCAGCGACGGGTCGGAGAGCGCCGTGCCGGTCGTACCGACGTAGACGTTCTGCCCGATGCGCTGGAGCACAAGGAAAACGCCCTCGACCAGCAGGATGCCCGCCATCACCAGCGGCCAGAGCAGTTTTTTCCATTCCAGTTCACCGGCAATGTTCTCGAGGCCAAGCAGCATGATGACGAACAGGAAGAGCACCATAATCGCGCCCGCATAAACCGCCACCTGCGAGAGGGCGATGAAGGGCGCATCCAGCAGCAGGTAGAAAATCGCCACCGAGACGAAGTTGACGACCAGGTGCAGGGCGGCGTAAACCGTACTGCGGCTAATCAACATGCCGACGGCGGTCGCAATCGCTATGGCCGCAAGGACGAAAAAGAGAACCAATTCTAGGGACATGGCTAATCCACCGGGTCTTTCATTTCGGGCACCGAGCGCGTATAGACGCCCGGCTCTGTCACCTGCGGGGTGGGTTCCCCGCCCTGTGGGACAGGCACAATCAGCATCTCTTTGGTGTAAATCGCATCGCGGCGGTCAGTGAACGAGAGTTCATAGTTGTCGCCCAGGGTAATGGCTTCGGTCGGGCAGGCGTCTTCGCAAAATCCGCAGTAGATGCAGCGCAGCATATTGATTTCGTAGGTGCTGGCATAACGTTCGCCGGGAGAGAAGCGCTTCTCGTCCGTATTTTCAGACGATTCGACAAAAATCGCATCCGAAGGGCAGGCGGCGGCGCACAACGAACAACCGATACATTTTTCCAGCCCGTTCTCATAGCGATTCAAGACATGCCGCCCACGGAAACGCGCCGTAACGGGTTTCTTCTCTTCGGGATATTGAACCGTAACTTTTTTCTCGAAAAACAATGCGCGGAGGGTGGTCCACATGCCGCGCGCTAATTCGACAATCATCAGCCTACCTCCTCTTCGCCTTCATCGTCAATGAGCGGTTGATGAGCATAACAAACACAAACCCAATCGCCAGCGACAGAACCGGGATAATCCACAACAAATCGGCCAAAATTCCAACCGCTGTCACAAAGACCAGCGCCAGCGCCAGCGGCAGCATCACCTTCCAGCCAAAAGACATCAGGCGGTCGTAGCGCATGCGCGGCAGGGTGGCGCGAATCCAGACCATGAAGAAGAGCAGCACAAGCACCTTGGCAAACATATAAATCGGGCCAAGCCACCAGTTCACATCCACACTGAACCAAGTATTCGCCAGCAGCGGGAATTCACGGTAGCCGCCAAAGAAGAGCATGGCCGCAATAGCCGAAATCGCAATCATCTTGATGTATTCGGCCATGAAGAAGAGCGCGAACTTCATCCCGGCATATTCCGAGTGATACCCGGCAGTCAGTTCCTGCTCGGCTTCGGGCATGTCAAAGGGCGCGCGGTTGACCTCGGCCAACGTAGCGACCAGGAAAATAATCCCGCCCACCGGCTGGATGAAGATAAACCACACATCCCGTTGCGCTTCGACAATTTCGGCAGCGTGCATCGAACCGGCCAGCACCGTCACCAGCACAAAGCACAATGCCAGGCTCAACTCATATGAAATCACCTGGGCCGAAGAGCGCATGCCGCCCATCATGGCATATTTATTGTTCGACGACCAGCCTGCCAGCACAATTCCATAGACCGCAATCGAGGCCACCGCCGCAATGTAAAGCGTCCCCAGGTTGATGTCAGCCACCGACAACTTAATCGTGCGTCCGAACATCTCCACGTCTGGCCCCCAGGGCACAATCGCAGCAATCACCACTGCCGGAACCACCGTAATAATCGGCGCCAGCGCAAAAATCGGCTGGATGACCGACCCAGGCGTCAATTCCTCTTTAAAAATCAACTTGACCGCATCCGCAATCGGCTGCAAAAGCCCCTGCCAGCCCGCGCGGTTCGGGCCGATGCGCACTTGCATAAACGCCAGCACGCGCCGCTCGAACAGGGTCAGGTAAGCAAAACCGGTCAGCAGGATGAGAACCAGCACCACACTCTTGATAAGCCACTCAAGGACAAGCCACCAATCCATTTAGGCCTCCTGCGCTTTCACCAAAGCGGCCAACTTAACCGCCACAGGTTCTTTAATCGGGATAGCGAAACTGCGCGGGATGAGAACGACGCCGGTCGAAATCGATTCGTCCAAGAGCACTTTGGCGGGATATAAAACCCCGTTCAGACTCACCGTTGCCTGGCTCCCGTTTTCGAGGCCGAATTTCAACGCTGTGGCCGGGTTCAGCACAATCCCGTTAAAGCGGTCGATATGCGCCGCAAGCAACTTCGCCGGTACGATGGTTGTCCCGTTATCGTATAGTTTGGTTATCGGGACGGCAAATAATTCATCTTCTTTGGGGCGGAGAGCATTGACCGCAGACCGTAGACCGTCCACCGTCCCCGGTCTGGTTTCGAGCGTAACACCCAGGCCTTGACGGTTTTCATACCCCGTCCCGCCGTAGAACAGGTCGCTGCGCCCGATGATGGGCCACTGCGCGGTCACTTCGGCCAGTTTGGCGTAAGAGACGCCGCTAAAAGCGGCCTGGCTGGCTGCAATCTGATTCATCACCAGCAGCGGGGAACGCCCTTCGAGTTCGAATCCGCACTTCTTGGCGATTTCTGCTACGAGCGCAAAATCGGCCTTCGTGCCGGGCCGCGCCGGGACAGCAGGATAAAAACGCTGCACGCGCCGTTCGCCGCTGGTGTACGTCCCCTCGCGCTCGGTATAAGCCGCAGCGGGCAAAACAATCCCTCGTCCCTCGGGACAGGCCTCCGCGAGTTTGGTCGTTTCGGTCTCCAAAATATCCTGCACGATGACGGTTTTGGCCGATTTCAAGGCTTCGGCCAGGGCCGGGTCATCGCCCGCCGGGTCGGCAGCCAGGATGTAGACGGTTTTGTCTTTGAGTTCAGCCGCAAGATTGGCAGACGGCGCAAAACCCATTTCGAGCGCGCCTTGCTGGTTGGGGGTCGACCAGACGCCGATGAGTCCGTTGTTGGGTTTGCCAGCGCGTTCAGTCACCAGTTCGGCACAGGCCGAAGCCAGGGCAGAAGTGCCAGCCAGCCCCAAACCATCCGCGCCATAGAAAATGACCAGGTTGTTGGCGTTCTTAATCGCTTCGCCAATCTTTTCTTTGCCTAAAAGCCCCTTGACGGTTTCAATCTCATCGCCATACGAATATCGAATCACGAAACTCGAATACTCGTCCAACTTCGTAGCGCGGGCGTTGGCTACGATGAGCGTTGCGCCGCGCTGGGCGGCGGCCTTGAGACGCAGGTGCCAGAGGGGAGCTTCGTTGTACAGGTCGGAGGCAACCACCAAAACAGTATCGCCCGTCCCCAGGTCGCCCAGGTTCGAGCCAGCCGAAAGGCCGTAGGCGGTGGTAAATTCCCCGCCGCCGTGCTGGGTGTAGAGATAGGCTTTCGCGCCGAGGTTGTCGGCAAACTGCTTGAGATTATAGAAATCCTCGTTGGAGAGTCGGCCACCGGCGAGGAAAACGGCGTCAGATTTGGCTTCGGCTAATTTAGCGGCGGCCAGGCTGAGGGTCGATTCGAGCGCGCCCGCGTCCAGCAAAAGGCGGGATTCTGCCTCGGTGTACTGGTATCCGGCAAAACGGCCCTTGTCGCACATCCAAATTTCATTAACTTGCTCGTTCTGGCGCGGCATGGCGCGTTTGACAACGTATCCGCCGCCAGCCTTGGCCTCGCGCCGCACGTCGAAGGTGACGTTGCAGCCGACCGGGCATTGCGAGCAGACCGAGGCGGCCTGTTTGAGTTCCCAGGGCCGCGCGCCGAAGCGGAAATCGGCGGTTGTAAGCGCGCCGACCGGGCAGATGTCGGTGGTGTTGCCGCTGAAGACCGAGTCAAAGCCGGGTTCAGAGTAGGTGACGATGTCGGTGCGGCGTCCGCGCTGGTAGAAGCCGAGCACGGGTTCGCCGGCGATGTCGTCCTGGAAGCGGATGCAGCGCGCGCACTGGATGCAGCGCTCGCGGTCGAGGAAAATCAGGTCGCCAAGCGGGACGTGCTTGTCGGCTTTTTGTTTTTCGTCGAAGATGAAACGGCTGTCTTTGGGGCCGTAGGCCATGGTCAGGTTTTGTAGCGGACACTCGCCGCCCTTGTCGCAGACCGGGCAGTCGAGCGGATGCGAGGTGAGCAGCAGTTCGAGAATTTCTTTTTGCCCGCCCTGGGCTTTTTCGCTGTCAGTGATAACGAACATGCCCTCGGAGACCGGGGTGGTGCAGGAGGTTTCGAGTTTGGGGCCGAATTGCAGTTTGGGCTGACCGTTTTCGTCGAGGACAGGCTGGCCGCTGGCGCGGTCTATCATCGGGCGGCCAATTTCGACCAGGCACTGGCGGCACATGCCGACCGGTTCCATTTTGGGGTGGTAGCAAAAGACCGGGATGTCGATGTTCACCATTTTGGCGGCGTTGACAATCAGCGTGCCTTCAGGGACGCTGACGGGTTTTCCGTTGATTTTCAGGTTGATAAGTTTTGCCATAATTGCTCCGTAGGGCAGGCTTAAGCCTGCCTTACCTTAAAATCTTCCGGGAAACGCTCAATTGCCGAGCGCACAGCCATCGTCGAGAAATCGCCCAGGGCGCACAGGCATTTGCCGTACATTTGCGCGGCGACGCTATCCAGCACTTTGATGTCGTTCTCGCTGGCCTGGCCGCTGTGGATGCGCTTGGTCAGGTGCAGCATCCAGTAGTTGCCGTCGCGGCAGGGGGTGCATTTGCCGCAGGATTCGTGCTTGAAGAAGTCGATGGTTTTGTTGATGACCCAGTCCATCGCGTGGCTGTCATCGATGATGATGACCGAAGCCGAGCCGAGCAGCGAACCGACAGACTGGACATTTTCATAGTCCATCGGCGTATCCATGACTTTGTCGAAGGATTCGTCATCGACACGGATAATGGACGAGGAGGCTCCGGCGGGCATAATGGCGCGGATTTTGCGTTCATTCGGGATGCCGCCGCCATGCGTGAAAATCAACTCACGGAAGGTCGCGCCTAGCGGCAGTTCGTAGTTGCCGGGGCGTTCGACATTGCCCGACAGGGAGAAGATTTTTGTGCCGGGGCTTTTTTCGGTGCCGAACTGGCGATAGCCCGCCGCGCCGTGTTCGATGATATAGGGCAGGTTGGCAAGAGTCTCGACGTTGTTGACCACCGTCGGCTTGCCGTACAGGCCATAGACCGCAGGGAAGGGCGGGCGCAGTCGGGGTTGGCCGCGTTTGCCTTCGAGCGATTCGAGCAGGGCAGTTTCCTCGCCGCAAATATACGCTCCCGCGCCCAGGTGGGTCTTCAGGCGGATGGAGGTTTGTGTCCCGAAGAGTTTATCGCCGAGATAGCCCCGTTTCTCCATTTCAGCGATGCAGGCGTCGAGATACAGGGCAATATGATAATACTCGCCGCGCAGGTAAATGTACCCTTCGGTTGCGCCGACTGCGAAGCAGGAAACCGCAACCCCCTCCAGGAACTGGTAGGGGTTGCTTTCCATAATTTCGCGGTCTTTGAAGGTTCCCGGCTCCGATTCGTCGGCGTTGCAGACGACGTAATGCGGCCAGATGTTGTCGGGCAGGAAGGACCACTTGACACCGGTCGGAAAGCCCGCGCCGCCGCGTCCGCGCAGGCCGGAGGCTTTGACTTCTTCGACAATCTGCTTGGGCTGCATGGCGGTCACGGCCCTTTTGAGCGACTCAAATCCGCCATTCTTTTTATATACTTCGATATTTTTCAAGTCGGGAATATCCCGGTGACGCAGGAGAATATGGGTCATAAGGTTTCTAGTCCTGTGCCTTCTTCAACGCTTCCACCAATTCCATTGTCTTATCGACCGTCATATTTTCATGGAAGGCAACCTTGTCTCCGTCCTGGATTTGGAAGAGCGGGGCGCGGTCGCAGCCGCCCAGGCATTTTACTTCTTCGAGCGTAACCAGGCCGTCGGGCGTGGTCTCACCGACCTTGATGCCAAGGTTTTCGCACAGGGATTCCATGAACTTGTCCGCGCCGCGCAGTGCGCAGGGCAGGTCGGTGCAAACCTGCATCCGGTATTTGCCGGCTTTTTCGTCGTGGTACATCGTATAAAAGCCGACCACCGCCGCCACCTCGGTCACGTCCAGTTCGAGCATGGAGGCGATTTCCTGCATCGACTCTTTCTGGATGTAACCCTCCTCGCGCTGGGCGAGGTACAGGAGCGGCATAACCGCCGAGCGTTTGACGGGGTATTTGGCGAAAATCGCCTTGATTTCATCTGGATATTGTTCTGCCAGCATGGATTCTCCGAGAGTGCGCTTGCTTTCAAAGTGAACCGCAAAGACCGCGAAGGGCGCAAAGTTAAAATTTAATGAAACGACTCAATTCTGCATTCATCATTCTGAAATCTGAATTTCGTTACCTGTCAATATCGCCCAAGACGATATCAATCGAGCCGATAATCGCCACCAGGTCAGCGACGAAATGTCCCTGTGACAGGCGCGGCAGGACTTGCAGGTTGTCGAAGGATGGGGTGCGGAAGTGGACGCGATAAGGCTTGGGGCCGCCATCACTTTCCAGGAAGCAGCCCAACTCACCGCGCGGTGATTCGGTAGCCGCATAGACAGCGCCCTTTGGCGGGTTGAATCCCTCCGTCCACAACTTGAAGTGGTGAATCAGGGCTTCCATGCTGGTGCCAATTTCCGAGCGCGGCGGCGGGACGAATTTGTAGTTGTTCGAGCGCACCGGGCCGAGCGGCAGTTTTGCCATGGCCTGCTCAATGATGCGAATCGACTGGCGCATTTCCTCCATCCGCACCAAGTAGCGGGCGTAGACATCGCCCTCAGTGCGGGTCGGCACGTCGAAATCGTATTGCTCGTAGCCCGAATAAGGCGCGAACTTGCGCAGGTCGTAATCCGGGCCGGATGCGCGCAGGGTTGCGCCGGTCAGCCCGCGATTAATGGCTTCCTCGCCAGAGATAACGCCAATCCCGAGACAGCGGTCAAGGAAAAGCGGGTTTTTGCTCAACAGGGCTTCATATTCGTCGATGCGCTTGGGGATAATCTTGAGAAAATCGCGTACTGCCGCCTCGAACTCGACCGGCACATCGCGCCACACGCCGCCGGGGCGGATGTAGGTGGTCATCATGCGCTGGCCGGAGACCAGTTCCATGATGTCGAGAATTTGCTCGCGTTCGCGGAAGCAGTACAGGAAGACCGACATGGCAGCCACGTCGAGTGCAGCTGTCCCCAACCAGACCAGGTGCGACTGGATGCGGGTCAGTTCGGCCAGGATGACGCGAATGGCCTGGGCGCGGGGAGGCACATCCAGCCCGACCAGTTTTTCCACCGCCAGGCAGTAGGTGAAGTTGTTGCCGACCGTGTTCATATAGTCCATGCGGTCGGTCATGACCTCGGCCTTCTGGTAGGTCTTGGATTCCATATTCTTCTCGATACCGGTGTGCAGGAAACCAATATCGGGAATACAGTTGACGACCGTTTCACCGTCCAGTTCGAGCAGCAGGCGCAAGACGCCGTGGGTAGACGGATGCTGGGGGCCCATGTTCAGCAACATGGTTTCGCCTGTCATTGCGCGCTCTGAAACCAGGTGACGGATTTCGTCCAGGGAAACTTCCTGAATCTGGGTCATCCGGGTTACTCCTTGGGCGCGGGCTTGCGCGCCGCGATGTCGTCAAAGTTGAAGGTGTATTGCGGTTCTTCGTAGCCGAGCGGATAATCCTTGCGCTGCGGATGTCCCTGCCAGTCGGCGGGCATCAGGATGCGGCGCAGGTCGGAATGCCCCTCAAATTGGATGCCGAACATATCGTAGACTTCGCGCTCCTGCCAGTTGGCGTTCTGGTAAACCGATTCAATGCTCGCCAGCGAAGGATTGATTCCCGGAATTGGCGCACGAACCTGCAAAGTTAGTCCCTGTGAAAGGGAGCGAAAGACATAAGCGACATGAAAACGGGGTTTCTCTTCGGGCCAGTAATCCACCGCTGTGATGCAGACCAGGAAGTCGAAGCCAAACTCGTCGCGAATCATGCGTGCCGCCTCGATGATTTTTTCGGCAGGCACAAGGACGGTTACTTCCCCGGCAAATTCGCTGGTTTCCGCCTTAAAAGCCTTAACCAGTTTTTGTTGGTAACCCTGCAAAACTTCGCTCATCTTATCAGGCCCAATCTTTGAACTTTTCCCCGCGCACCTTTTCGTGCAGGGTGACGATGCCGTGAATCAACGCTTCGGGGCGCGGCGGGCAGCCCGCGACATAAACATCCACCGGGACGACCTCATCCACGCCTTGCACGACCGCGTAATTATTGAACACGCCGCCGCAGGAGGCGCAATCGCCCATCGCAATGACCCACTTGGGGTCGGGCATCTGGTCGTACAGGCGGCGCAGCACCGGGGCCATTTTGCGGGTAACGCGCCCGGCGACAATCATCAGGTCAGACTGGCGCGGGCTGGCGCGCATCAGTTCCATGCCAAAGCGGCTCATGTCGTGGTTGGCAGACTGGGCCGACATCATCTCGATGGCGCAGCAGGCCAGGCCGAACAACATCGGCCACATGGCATTGGTGCGGCTCCAGTTAACCAGTTCTTCCAACTTGACGGTCACGACACCCATGTTGCCAAGTTTTTGTTCTACTCCCATTCCAGGCCTCCTTTTTTCCACTCATAAATGAAACCGATAAGGATGGGAATGTTGAAAACGACCATGACCCAGAAACCGTACCAGCCCAGGTCGCGGAAAGCAATCGCCCAGGGCAGGAAGAAAACCACTTCGATGTCGAATAAGATGAAGAGAACAGCAATCAGGTAAAAACGCACCGGGATGCGGCGCGTGCCCGGCCCAATGGGCGTCATGCCCGATTCGTAAGGCATCATTTTTTTGGCGGTTGGACGCTTGGGGCCAAACAAGCCGCCAAGCACAACCGCAATAACCGCAACCAGTGCGGTAACCAAAATCATTGTCGCAATTGCGGCATATTCGAGCAACATGTGCAACTCCACAGGGCGTTTTTTATAAAGAGGAGAGAGCGAACGAAGTATAACATAGGGCCAATGACATTTGGACAAAACAAGTATGACATGTCCTATTATAAATGTGCTTTTTCTCACTTTCGAGTATGAATTTTGAAATATACAATCTAGCAGGCTAATTATCATGAAAATCACCCAATAGGGTGAGAGAGGAATCAACTGTGTTCCACGCACTTGTCAGCATCAAACAGGTTCCCGATACGACCAACATCCGTATCGACCCGGAAACCAATAACCTTATCCGCCAGGGTGTTCCGACAATCCTGAACCCCTACGACGCCCACGCCGTTGCCGCCGCGGTAGAGTGGAAACGAAAACTTAATGGCAAAGTTACGATTATCACCATGGGACCGCCGGCTGCCATTACCTCCCTGCGGGAGTGTATCGAAATGGGAGCCGACCGCGCCATCCTGATTTCCGATCGCGCTTTTGCAGGGGCTGATACCTGGGCGACATCCTATGTACTCACCGAGGTCATCCAGGCTGTTCATAAAGAAGACCCGCTCGACCTGATTTTCTTTGGCAAGCAGGCCATCGATGGCGATACCGCCCAGGTGGGGCCGGGTGTCGCTGTGCGGCTCGACTTGCCGGTGGTGACGTATGCGGTCAAAATTCACGAAGTCAATACCGCAGAAAAATTCGTCGTCATCGAACGAAAGACCGAAAGCCGCAACGAGGTCATCAAGGCCAAACTTCCTGCGGTCATGACCTGCGAAAAAGAAATTGCGGACATTCCTTACGCTTCGCTGCCCGACCTGGTCTATTCCCTGCGCTACGAACCCGAAGTCTGGACGACGGAAGGCCCAATCACCTTTGACCCGGCCCAGTTGGGGCTGAAAGGTTCGCCGACCACCGTCTTCAGGACCGGCACACCCGAAAAACACAAAGCCGGTGAAGTGTTAAAGACAGCGGAAACTGGCGTCGACGTGGCGGTAAAAACCGCGTTCGACAAAATTTTGGAGGTCGAAGGCGTCGCCTCGATGTTAGGAGTACAACGATGAACAGGCGTTTTTGGGTTTACATTGAACAGGAAGACGGCAAGGCCCACCAGGTCTCCTGGGAACTGCTTGGCGTTGCCCGCCGGTTGGCGGACGAAATCAAAGATGAACTGGAAAAAACCGGCGATACGGCCCTTGTAGAGGGCGTACTGGTCGGCCATCAGATGGATGAAGTTGCCAGGGAAGCCCTGCACTTTGGCGCGGATAACGTCTATGTGGTCGATGACCCGGCTGCAAAGCACTACCTTAACAAGCCTTACACCGAAGTGCTGACCCATCTGGTCAAGAAACACCAGCCGGAAGTGATGCTGGTCGGCGCAACCACCCTGGGCCGCGACCTGGCCGGGGCTGTTGCCACCAGCGTTGGCACCGGGTTGACCGCCGATACCACCCACCTGGCGATGGGTTCCCCAAAAGAAGGCCAGCCCAAACTGCTGATGGCGACCCGCCCGGCTTTTGGCGGCAACGTCATCGCCACCATTTTGTGCCGCAACCACCGACCGCAGATGGCAACCGTCCGTCCGCGCGTTTTCCCGATGCCGTCGCGCCTGGCAGAAGCCAAGAGCAACATCATCCACGAGGACATTACGATTACCCCTGATATGGTCAACGCCGAAATCGTCGAAATTATCACCAAAAAAGGTTCCGACGTCAAAGTTGACTACGCCGATGTCATCGTCGCTGGCGGACGCGGGTTGGGTAACGCCAAAGGCTTTGAACTGCTCCAGCAACTGGCAACCGAACTCGGCGGCGTTGTCGGCGCCAGCCGCGCCTGCGTGGACGCCCACTGGATTTCCTACGACCACCAGGTCGGCCAAACCGGTAAAACGGTGCGTCCCAAACTCTATATCGCAGCGGGCATCTCCGGCGCCATCCAGCACAAAGTCGGGATGCAGGAATCCGATTTCATCCTCGCCATCAACCGCGACCCGAATGCGCCAATCTTCGAGATTGCCAGCATGGGAATCGTTGGCGACCTTTACGAAGTTATCCCGTCCATGATTAACCAAATCCGGGCGCTTAAAGAGGCTCAGCATGTCCACTAAAGAGAAACTCACCTTTGACGTTATCGTGGTCGGGGCCGGCCTGGCCGGTTCGGCTGCGGCGGCCATTGCGGCCCGCAACGGCCTGAGCGTCGCCATGATAGAACGCGGGCAAACCCCCGGTAGTAAAAACTACTTCGGCGGCGCGCTCTACACCCATTCCCTGCTCGAAATCTACCCCGACCTGTGGGACCGCAAACCGCCGCTCGAACGCCCCGTCACCGAATCCGGTTTCTGGTTCCTGTCCAAAGACGGGATGGTGCGCGCCACCGTCCAGGGCGGAAAAATGCAGAACGACCCGATTGACGCCTACGTCGCCCTGCGCGCCAAATTCGACGCCTGGTGGGCCGAACAGGCCAAAAAAGAGGGCGTTTTCATCATCCCCAAGACCGTCGTCGTTGACTTCATCCGCGAAGACGAGAAGGTCGTCGGTGTCATCACCGACCGCCCCGATGGCGAAATCTATGCCCCGGTGGTGATTATCTGCGAAGGCGTCAACAACCTGCTGACCCAAAAACTTGGGCTGGCCAAGCACGACCTGAAGGCCCACGCCTCGGCCCTGGCTGTCAAACAATTGATTTCCATGCCCGCCGAAACCATCAACGCCCGCTTTGGTCTGCCGAGCAACGAACACGGCCTGGCAGCCTCGGTCATGGGCGATGTTTCGATGGGACTGCCCGGCCTGGGCTTCCTCTACACCGGTGTCGATTCCGTTTCTGTCGGCGTTGGCGTCACCCTCGAAGCCCTGACAAAAGCCGGAATCAAACCCTACGAACTTTTGCAGCGCTACCTCAATCACCCCATGATTGCCCCGATGATTGCCGGCGGCCGTCTGATGGAATACGGCGCGCACATCATCCCCGAAGGCGGCTGGACCACGATGCCCAAACTGTACACCGACGGCGCGCTCGTCGCCGGGGACGCCGCCTCGATGGTCAACGCCCTGCACTGGGAAGGCACCAACATGGCGATTATGGCAGGCAAGGCCGCCGGTGAAACCGCCGTCGAAGCCCACCAAAAACGCGACTTTTCGGCCAAGAGCCTTTCGGCCTACCGCGCCCGGCTCGATAAAACCTTCGTCATGACCGACCTGCACCAGTATCGCAACCTGTCACACTTCCTCAAGAGCCGCCCCGATTTTATGAATACCTACCCGGCTTTCCTTAATGACGCACTGGGCATGTTCTTCTCCGGCTTTGGCAAACCCAAGAAGCAGCTCTACAAAGATATCCTTCGCTCACTCACTGACCGCCGCCCGCTCGTCAAAGCCGCAGGTGACATGATTGCGTTCGGCAGAACCATTATGGGTTTTTAGAAAGGTAGCCCGCAATGACCCCAACCAAAACTGCTCCCCAGAACGACCTGCCCGAAGTCTACATCGACGACATCTTGATGACCCTCAAGTATTTCACCGATGAGCATGAAGTCCACCTGAAAATTATCGACCCCCAGGTCTGCATGAATTGCGAATCGAAGCCCTGCGTCCAGTTTTGCCCTGTCGGCGCTTACCGTACGCAGGACGGCGGCACGGTACAAATCGCCTTCCAGAGTTGTGTCGAATGCGGCACCTGCCGCGTATTGTGCCCGAATTCCAATATCTCCTGGAAACTGCCTCGCGGCGGATACGGCGTGGCGTACAAATTCGGCTAAAACCCACGTCCCAACCTGAAAACCGTACGCGCCGGGCAGCTCCACTCCCCGGCGCGTATCTTATTTGTATGGGTATTTTGCCCTTTTCTTATGGTATCATGTCGCCATTATCGAGGAAAACCTGATGGATGACCGAATTACAATTATCGAAGGCCCCACCCCGCTTTTTGAACCCGTACAAGACGGCTGGGCGCTCGGACTGAACGAAACCGGTTCTTTTTCCGTAACTGCCCTGACCCGCTTGCGAACTTTTAACGGCCCCGCACTGGTCGAACGCTGCTACCGCCGCTGGAAGGATTCCCAGCCGATTAACCTGCACTACCGCGACGATGTCGGCCTGGAAGCCACCGCGCCCATCCTGGCCGCCCGCTCGGTCGAAACCGACGAAGGCCAGGTGCTCCTGCTCTGGCTGCACGTCGAACGCGAAGATATGAAACTGGAAATCAACGCGGACGATTCTGACGACGATGACCTTGACCTGCTCGAATGACTTTTCACCGTTCCGATTAATCGATTCGGGATTCGCGCTACCCGCAGCGTGAATCCCGAATTTCAAATCGAGGCAAACCCGATGGCTTCCCTGCGCTCCGACCTGAACAACGGCGTCCTGACCCTGACGATTGACCGCCCGAAGGCCAACGCCTTCAACCTGGGGTTGATTCGTGAACTGCAAAAAGCCTTTAAGGAAGCCTCCCGCGACGCGCAAACCCGCGTCATCGTGCTGACCGGCGCGGGACGGGTTTTCGGCGCGGGACAGGACATCGAAGAAATTGTGGCGGGCGGGGAAAATCTGTCGTACCTGAAACACTTGCGCGAAACCTACAACCCGCTCGTGCTGCAAATTCGCCAAATCGAGAAGCCGGTCATCGCGGCGATTAATGGCCCGTGCGCCGGGGCCTCGCTGGGGATTGCCCTGGCCTGCGACCTGCGCATCGCCGCCGACAGCGCCCGTTTCGTGGTCGGTTTCAATGGCATCGGCCTGGTTCCCGACTCGGGGGTTTCACTGCTGCTCCCGGCGCTGATTGGCCTGGGGCGCGCGCTGGAATTCACCTTCAGCAACCAGCCCATCGACGCCCAAAAAGCCCTTGCGTGGAGCCTGGTCAACCGCGTGGTCAATCTCGAGGATTTACACATGGAAACCGCCGCAACTGCCGCGGAACTTTCCAAAGGCCCGCTGGGCGCGTTTGGCCTGAGCAAACGCCTGTACAACAAAGCCGTCCTGCCCAACCTCGAATCCGTCCTCGAATACGAAGGCCAGATTCAGGAAATTGCAGGCAAAAGCCATGAACATCAAGAAGGCGTAGCGGCGTTCATCGAAAAACGCGCGCCAAAATTTCAATAAATTTGGTAGGGGCGACCCGTTGGGTCGCCCCTACAGGAATTATTCCATGCCCTACGAACCTGTCATCGGCCTTGAAGTCCACATCGAAATGCAGACGCAATCGAAAATGTTTTGCGCCTGCCCGGTGGTTGATTCCGTTTCGGCGCCGCCCAACACGGCGGTCTGCCCGGTCTGCGCCGGACACCCCGGCACCTTGCCGGTCATCAACAAAATGGCTGTCGAGTATGCCCTGCGCGTGGCGCTGGCGCTGGAATGTAAAATCAATGAGACCAGCGTTTTCGCGCGTAAGAACTATTTTTATCCCGACATCCCCAAAGGCTACCAGATTTCGCAATACGAACAGCCGCTGGCCGAGTACGGACGAATCAGCCTGCAAACCTCGCAAGGCGAGAAGGTCATTCGCATTCGGCGTGTGCACCTGGAGGAAGATACCGGCAAGCTAACGCATGTCGAACCTGAAGCAGGGGCGACCCTTTTGGCTGGTCAAGAAGCCCTGTCAACCCAGACAGGTCGCCCCTATTCATTGGTCGATTTGAACCGGGCCGGGGTGCCCTTGCTGGAAATTGTCACCGAGCCGGATTTCCGCTCTGCCGAGGAAGTGCGCATTTACGCGATGGCCCTGCGGGCGCTGGTGCGGGCGCTGGGAGTCAACTCTGGCGACATGGAAAAAGGCGTGATGCGCATCGAACCGAATATTTCCATCCGCCCGCTGGGACAGGAAGAGTTTGGGACAAAGGTCGAAATCAAGAACCTGAACTCATTCCGCGCACTCGAGCGCGGGGTGGCTTATGAAATCAAACGCCACGAAGCCGTTTTGGCTGCGGGCAGGGCTGTGGCCCAGGAAACCGTCGGCTGGGACGAAACTGCCCAGGCTACTTACAGTCAGCGCTCGAAGGAAGACGCCCACGACTATCGCTACTTCCCGGAACCGGATTTGCCTCCGCTGCGCGTCAGAGCGGGGTGGGTCGAGCGCGTAAAGGCCACCCTGCCCGAACTGCCGATTGCGCGGGCCAGGCGCTACCAGCGCGATTTCGGCCTGAGCATCGCCGAATCCACCTTCCTGGCAGAGGAAGCGGCCATCGGGTCGTATTTCGAATCGGTCATGGGAGCAGGCGTCGGGTCGGCGCGTTCCGTTTTTGCCTGGGTAACGGGGGAACTGCTCTCGCTGGTCAACGCTGCGGGCAGCGGGTTCGACTCCCCGCAAGTCCATCCACAAGACCTGGCTGATTTATTAAAGATGGTTGCTGACAGCAAAATTAACCAGGTAACCGCCAAGACCGTGCTGGTGGAGATGTTCGAAGGCGGCAAAAAGGCGGCGGAGATTGTGGAGGAGAAGGGACTGGCCCAGGTTTCGGACGGCGGCCTGATTGCGCGGCTGGTGGCCGAGGCGCTGGCCGAGTTCCCGGCGGAGGTGGAAAGTTACCGGGCCGGGAAGGTGACAGTGGCGAACTTCCTGTTCGGGCAGGTGATGCGCAAGGCGGGCGGCAAGGCCAACCCGCAGGTGGTGCGGGCGGCGCTGGAGGATGCTTTGCGGTAACTTGAATGCTTGTTGCCTTTGAATGATTTCTGGTTTTGTTTAGGAGATATTCGGTTATGAATTCATGGCGCAATTTTGTTCTAAAAGTATTCTTGTTTGCTCTGGTGCTGGCTATGGGTGCTTTTAGCCTTATTCGTTTGTGGGATGTAGTTTCTTCCAGTCGAATAGGGTATAACGATTTTGTGGGGTATTGGTCTGCGACCTATTTGTTGAAAAACGGTCAGAACCCGTATGATGTGGAATTAATGCGTTTGCTACAGCATGAGGAGATAAAGACAGGTTTTGATGCTGTTGTAATGGCTTGGAATCCTCCCTCGCTTTTTGTTTTTTTGCTGCCAATAGCCTGGATGCCATTTACAACGGCTCGCTTTGCTTTTTTAGTGTTTAATTTTTTTCTTGTAATAACAGGGGTGCTAATGTTGACCCGGGTATATTTTTCTGGAGATAGAAGGCTTCCCCTGGCCTACCTTTTATTTTTCACTCTGTTTTTCCCGCCAATGTTATCGGGAATTTTTGTGGGGCAGGTGACTTTCTTTGTGTTTATTGGTTTGGTAGCCTCGCTGTTCTTTATAAAAAGGGGAATGTGGTATTGGGCGGGTTTTTTTCTGATTTTTACGTCCATAAAACCGCATCTGGTTGTTTTGCCCTTAATTTACTTACTACTCTATATACTTTGGGAAAGAAAATTTTCGGGTCTGTTTGGCCTGTTAACAGCGGGGTTGGTTTGCTGTGTTATTTTGTTTATTTTTCGGCCCGAGTGGATTAGCGATTTTATAGGCTTACTGAGGATTGCGCCTGTGCAGTGGTTGTCCCCGACGGTTGGTGGCCTGATGAGACATTGGCAGATTACCGATGCTGCAAGATATTTGATAGTTTTATTTTTTCCGCTTCCGTTTTTCCTTTTCTATAAGCGGGATGTTTTTTCGGTCGAGTTCTCGGTTGCCCTGTTAACCTTGATCACGGTTCCCGTTACCTTTTTTGGTTGGTCCTTTGACCAAACCATATTATTAATTCCGATTGCACAAATCTTTCGATGGCTGCAACAGACAAAAAATTACAAAACGAAAATTTTTACAGTTTTAATAATAGTGGTGGCATTGATAATTAATTATAGCCAGCGAATATTGGCAGTAGATGATGTTTATTATATTTTGCTACCGTTTCTTTTGTGGTTGCTCTTTGGTATAAATTGGCATGTCATTTCTCGTCAAGGCAAGACACCGCCTAATGAAGAATTGGGAATGGCATAATGCCCGCGACAAGGAATATTGACCTATCTGTCATCATCCTGGTCGATGATGGAATTAATAAGTTGGGGGAATTATTAACTGACGTCAAAGATACTTTGATTGGGCTTCCTATCCTATATGAAATTATGATTGTTGGCCGCCAGCAGGTTGAATCGTCCCAGGTTATTTCGAGCCAACCGATTCGCTATGTTCAGCCCCCCAAGCATGGATATGGTTCGGCTGTGTTGGCCGGGCTGGCACAGGCCGATGGCGATTACATCATTACCATGGATGCATGTCACGATTGCCCGACATCATTCCTGCTCAACCTGTGGCAAAACAGGGAGACTGCCGATGTCGTCATTGCTTCACGATATGTTCCGGGAGGGCAAGCACTTATGCCCTTATTCCGGCGATTTGCCAGCAGGGTCTTAAATGCAGTTTTTAGTCGCGGGTTGGATTTGCGGGTGCGTGATTTATCCAGTGGATTTCGCCTGTACAGGGCATCCTCTCTAAAGTTGCTTAATGTTTCCTGCAAAGATTATGATATTTTGCAAGAAATTCTTGTTAATATATTTATGCAGGGATATCAAATTCGAGAAATCCCATTTGAGTATCGGGCAGAGGATAAGCAGGGGGCTGCCGGTCGGATGTTTGCGATAGGATTGGCTTACCTTAAAACTTTTTCAAGGCTGTGGAAAAAGAGGAACTCGATTGCCAGCGCAGACTATGACGCACGCGCCTATGACGCCCTGATGCCTCCACAGCGCTACTGGCAACGGCAAAGATACAAGCATATTACCGGGCTATTACAAGCCCAGGGAAAGTGCCTGGATATAGGTTGCGGCTCCAGCCGGATTATTGGCGCCTTGCCTGCCGGAAGCCTGGCCCTCGACATTCTGCTTAGGAAACTGCG
>JAGVAO010000163.1 GCA_020060235.1 Anaerolineales bacterium
CAGCCGCGCCAAAGTCAGCGCCGCCGACCTGGCCGCCGTCGCCCCCATGTGCCTGCGCCTGCGCCGCTCGGCCTTTATGACCGAGTACTTCAAAGACCAGGCCGGCGAAGAAGACGAAATGCAGAGTCTGCTCAAAAAACTCCGCTGAACCTGTCCGCAAACCAACATGACCGCCACCTTCCGCCCCTACGCCCCCGCCGACGAAGCCGCCTGCCTCGAAATCTTCGACAGCAACACCCCGCCCTTCTTCGACCCGTCAGAACGCCCCGACTTCGTCAACTTCCTCGAACGCCTGCCCTGCCCCTTCTTCGTGCTGGAGCAGGACGGCCAGGTGGTCGCCTGCGGCGGCTACGGCACGCAGGAAAACGGCGATATTGTCCTGGCCTGGGGCATGGTACGCCGCGACCTGCACAAAAACGGCCTGGGAAGCCTGTTGCTCGTCAAACGCATCAAACGCATTCTCGAAGAAGACCCACAGACCCGCATCGTCATCGACACCAGCCAGCACAGTTGCGCCTTCTTCGAGCGGCACGGCTTCAAAGTCACCGGCCAGCAGGACAACTACTACGGCCCCAACCTGCATCGCATCGACATGCTCTACAGCCCATGACACCCCGCCTGCCCATCCTGCTCCTGCTCACAGCCCTGCTCCTGGCCGGGCTGTTCACCTTCCAGGACTACGGCCTGTCGTGGGACGAGCCGCTCTTTTACGACTACGCCGACTCCATCCCGCGCGCCTACCAGGGCTGGGACAAACTCGACGAAAGCGTGTATGGCCGCAGCCCCGGCGACCATCAATATTACGGCCCGGCTTACCTGCTGCTCGGCAGGCCGCTCAAACTCGCCGTCCAGTTCCTTTGGGGGACGGACGACGCCCCGGCCTGGCACCTGGTCAATTTCATCTCATTCATCCTGGGCGTTTTCTTCTTCTACCGGCTGGGGACGCGCTTCTTGACCCCCAACCTGGCCGCCGTTAATGCGGCCTTTTTCGCCCTCCAGCCGCTGTTATGGGGGCACGCCTTCATCAACCCCAAAGACATCCCCTTCATGACCGCCTTCCTGGCCGCCGTCACCCTCGGCCTGGAGTGGGTGGATTCATTTGTGGAAAAAAAGTCTTCATTGGATGCCCACATTTTTCACGCCAAGTCGCAAAGGGCGCAAAGTTCCCCAATCTTTAAAACAATCTTTGCGAACTTTGCGGCTTTGCGCGAGATTCTTCACGCACTGGGACTTAACAAACTGCTTCTCGCCATCCTGCCCCTCGGCATCGCCTCCGCCATTCGCGTCATCGGCCCCCTGGCCGGGGCGCTGGTCTTCGTCTACTTCCTGGCCTCGGTCATTCGCCTCCCCCGAGCCGTCCGCGTTTCTGCGCTCCCGCACTTATTGGCTTACATCCTGCTCTCCATCGCCCTGATGTTCGCCTTGTGGCCTTTCCTGTGGGCCGACCCGCTCAACCGACTGACAGATGTGTTGGTGCATATGTCCGACAACCCAACCGAACTGGCGGTCTTGTTTATGGGGCAGGTTTGGCGGGCCAACGAACTGCCCGCGCGCTACTTCCCGCAAATGCTCGTCCTGACGCTCACCGAACCTTTCCTACCGTTGGCCCTGCTCGGCGGCCTGCGCATGGGCTGGCAGGTTGTCAACAAAAAACGGGATTGGGCCGCGCCGCTGGTGCTTTTCCTGTGGTTCGCGCCGCTGGCCGCTTATAACATCTTCAAAGTCCCGGCCATGTACGACGGCATCCGCCACTTCCTGTTCATCCTACCGCCGTTGTTTATTTTATGCGGCATTGGCATACAGTGGCTACGCGACATGGCGCGCGCGCGTTTGGATTTATTGAAAATTCACTGGGGCGTTTTGCTCTTTTTGCTGCTATTGCCGGGGCTGGTCGGCGTTATCCGCCTGCATCCCTATCCTTACACCTATTACAACCTGCTGGCCGGACCGACCTACCGGGTTTACGAAAGCGATTACTGGCTGACCTGCTACAAAGAAGCGGTCGAATGGGTACATAAAAACGAACCCACCCGACCGCTCTATGTGCAACGGGAACCTGAAATTGCCGCCTATTACGCCAGCGGCCTCGACCTGCGCGACTTGCGCTACGAAACCCCCGAAAGCCTGCCAGCAGGGGCACTGATGCTCTTTTCGACCCGCGCCAACCTCGACCAGCGCTCGGAATTTCGCCGGATGCCGGTCGTCCACGCGGTGGAACGCAACGGGGTCGAATTTTGCCTGGTTAAGCGAAAAGATTAGGCAGCCCGGCGGCCACCCTTCAACTCATCCTGCAACTTCTGTAAGCCTTCGCTGTCACCAGCGGCAGCCAGTCTGGCTTGCTCGACCCAGCCCGCCGGTTCCATATATTTATAACCGGCTTCGTCGAGCGTTTCACGCAGCTTGCCCAGGTCGGCTTGGGCCAGGGATGCAAACGTGGTGATGCCAATGCCGCCCAGCAGTTGGGCAACCTTCGGCCCGATTCCTTCGATGCTGGTCAGGTCGTCATGCGCTTCGGCAGCGTGACCGTGAGCGTCATCGTGACCATGTCCGTGCGCCGGAGCGGATTCTTCCTCGTCCTGCTTGAGCCAGCCCTTGCTCCAGGCCAGCCAGCCGAGGAGAACCATCAGCAAAAATACAATCAGCACCACCCAGACCAGCCAGCCCATGCCAGTGTCGGTTGCGCCTTCAGCCAAAATATGAACAGCCAACATAAAAACCTCCTGTGAGAATTTGATACTTTTACTATACGCCAATTACGCGCCTGTGTCAAAATTTTTCGTGGTATATTCGCGCCCATGACACCGGTCTCGAAAGTTTTGCAGGCAATGGGCATCCCGCACCGCGAATTTATCCACCAGGGGCAGGTCAGGTCGCTGGAACAGGCCGCCGAGGAGCGCGGACAGGTTCCGGGGCAGGTGGTGCGCAGCATCGTTTTCCGCCTGAGCGCGGGAGAATACCTGATGGTGCTGGCCGCCGGGCCGGGGCAAATTTCATGGCCCCGCTTGCGGGAGTATCTCGGCCAGAGCCGCACCAGCATGGCTTCGGACGAGGAAGTGCTGACAGCCACCGGCTACCGCATCGGGACGGTTTCACCCGTCGGAACGGCGACCCGGCTGCGGGTATTGGCGGACCGCGGGGTTTTCGTCCACGAGGAAATTTCGATGGGGGCGGGCCAGCCCAACAGCGGAATCATCCTGAAATCCGCCGACCTGCGCCGCGCGCTGCCAGGCCTGGAGGTCGGGGAATTCATATCGAAGTAAAGGTAAACCTGGATGTTGAATCAAAACAGGCTTCGGAA
>JAGVAO010000035.1 GCA_020060235.1 Anaerolineales bacterium
CGCGGAACAGGCGCAGGGCTTCGTTGTAACTTTCCAGCGCGGCATCACGCTCGTCCCGGAACTGCTGCACGTCGCCGATGGCTTTCAGCACGTTGGCTTTCAATTGCTTGCTTTCTATGCCAATTTGCAAAGATATTTCAAGCCAATTTTGCCAATTTTCCCAGTCGCGAAAGAAATTAAAGAACCAGTTGCGTGGTGTTGTGGCGAGTTGAGCTAACAAAGTGCCGTTTTCTGAGAATTTTGCCCATTCTAGCGAGACGACAAGATTGTCGTACTCAGGGGCGATCAATTCCACAAACTCGGGCTTAACGTTATAGTATTCATCAAACAAATCCACCAGCCATTTGGCGAGAATGATTTTGGTCTTTTCTTCCTCTTCTTTATCTTCCGACAACTTTGCGCTGGCGTATTCATCCAGCAGGTCGTGCAGTCGGTAGCGCTCCCCCGGTACAGGCAGCACGAGGGACAGGTTAATAAAACGCGAGAGCAAGGCGTTCGGCTCCTCGCCCCATAAGTGTGCGGCGGCTTGGGGAGAAAATCCGCCTGGTGCAAACGCCGCCAGGGCGCGGAATCGCTGCCGGTCGGCTTCGTCCAGGTCGAGATAACTGATGTCGAAAATCCTGTGCATGTCCCAGCGCTCATCCCCATCCATACGCAATTCGCTGAAACGATTTTGGGCCAGTTCGAAATATTTCTGAATCGGGTGCAGGCTAGCCTGACTCTCTTGCCGGGCGCGTCGGGCGGCTATTTCGAGTGCCAGCGGGTTGTAGGCGCAGCGTTCGGCCAGTTTTTGGGCCAATTCCGCCTCGCGGGCTACAGTTTCATCTCCCAATATGGCGCACATCAGGCTGTTGGCCTGTTCAGGTGTCATGCGGTCGAGCGCAAATGTTTTTACCCCGCTCATCTGCTGGATGCGGCTGGTCAGCAAGGCTGCGCTAGGCTTAGGTGGCAGGTAATCAGCCAATTTGGGAAGGGCTGGCCCGCGCACATCATCCAGAATAAGCAGGAATTTGCGCTGCCGGAAAATGTAACGCAAGTCATTGACTTGCTGCTCGTACGTTGCGCCCGGTTGCGGCTGTGCGCCACAATGAAGCAAGATGTCAGCAATCACCTGTTCAGGGTTCTTTTCACCGACATCAACCCATAACACAGCATATTCAGCCGCCAGGGCTTCGCAAACCTGTTTTGCCAGTTCGGTTTTTCCCTGCCCGCCGGGAGCATTGACTCCTACAATCGCGCCTGCGCCGTTATTCTTGAGTTGTTCGAGCACCTGGTCTTCAATTCCTCGCGGGATATAGGTATCCAGCCTGGCAGGAGGAATAAATCCAATTGCATCATGCGATTCTTCTGGCCCGGTGGGGAGGTGGTAAACGTGTTGCTCTTCAATATAGGTTCCGCCCTCGGTGCGCACATTCCTTCCGCCCGGCGCTGTGTTCATTTGCGCTTCATCCATTGCGATGTTGCGCGTAAGTGGGGCAGGGGATACAGAATTATCTTTATTCTTCTTGAACAAATCCAACCAGCCTTTGATACTAATCCCCAAACCAGCAAGTGTTGTGAGCCAGTCGCGCAGGGTTTGCCCAAAGGAAGGTGCCTCTGGCATGGAAGCCGAATCGACCCAAAAAGTAATCGCGCCAAAAAGAAGCGCGCCGCCAAGGACGATGAGCAGGACAGGGACGGCTTTTTTCCCCATAGTTGAGTTTCCTTTCAAGGGTTGTTTTGTTTATAAACCAGTATAGAGGCAAAACGGGCCAGGGGCAAGTAAAAAAGGCCTGTGCTTGTCATTTCGAGCCGCGTAGCGGGTAGAAATCCTGTTCACACCACATGGAAGGATTTCTACCCTACGGGCACGATGTCGCTGCCGCTCGAAATGACAAACTTTAAGGCAGATAGAGTGGCAGGGTGGGGGAGGACCTGGGAAAGGATGAAATTTGGGGGATGAAGGATGAAAATAAAAAACCATTTGTTTCCCCGTCCCCGAAAAAAGTTTTCATCCTTCCGAATTCATCCATCATCCTTTACCCCGGTGGGGGAGGCTCCTCTAGGCTCTTCTCCCTGTTTTCTGTTTATGTTTCACTTAAGTATAATTAATGCAAACAATGTGATATAATCAAAACAGCCCACACAAAGGCCGCTGGTATGCCTGTCAGCAGGTTTTCCGGCGGGAACACCGTAGAAACGCAAAACAAGGCCAAACAGGCGGTCAGGACAGCCTGAAAAATATTCCGTGTAGCAAAACCGGCTACAGGCCGCCTCCCCATCGTTTTTTAAGGTTTTGCTGGCATCTTTTAAGACTCCGGATTTGTACTGCTACACGCCGCGTTTTTCTCGCATTTTTACCCATTTCTTGCCCTTGGCCCCCGCCGAAGCCAGTCCGTGTCCAAATTTGGCAAAAAACCGCCCTTTTTGACCAGGCGTCGTCGAGGCGGCAAAAACGATAAACTATACGCAGTTTTTATATAATTTAGTTTGTAAACTAATTAGGGAGTAAAACCATGACCCAGCCCGTCACCATCCAGCAGGCCATCCAGCGTTATCTCGAGACCGTCGAGGGCGCGCGCAGCAAAAACACCGCCGAAACCTACCGCTTTGGCCTGCAATCCTTTGCCGATTTGCTGGCCGACAACAAAACCAATCCCGCCGAGACTCCCGTCAGTGGGCTGGACGAGGCCGCCATCGGCTGGTTCGCCGCGCGGCTGAAAGACTACGCCCCGGCCACCGAGCAGCTCTACCTCCAGGCCGCGGTCGGTTTCTACGAGTTCCTGGCCGCCGAGGGACTGTCTGCGCCCAACCTGCACCGCGTGCGCCAGTTGGTGCGCATGCGCGGACGCAAATCCGGCCAGCGCCTGCCCCAGTTCCCGCGCGAGGCCATCGAGCAAGTGCTGGGAGAAATGATGAATGATGAAGGGAGAATGCAAAATGAAGGGCAAATGCGCAGCGATGATGTTGAAATCGGCGACTCCCCTGCCCCACCGGCGGGCAATCTCGATGCCGAACGGCTGCGTTTCCTGCGCGACCGGGCTTTCCTGGTGACCCTGGCCGATACAGGCCTGCGCGTGCATGAGATTTGCGCCCTGCGGCGCGGAGATGTGGACTGGAATGAAGGCCGCGCCGTCATCATCGGCAAGGGCGACAAACAGGCGGTTGTCCGCTTTTCGAACAGGTCGCTATCCGCGCTCAGGGACTACCTCGCGGCCCGCGCCAGGCTGGATGGCGGCTCGGGCCGTCCGCTTGGCTCCCTGCCCCTCTTCGCTCGCCACGACAAGGGCGCAGGAAAAAAAGTCAAGCCGATGACCACCGCCACAGGACGGCACATTGTCGAGGAGCGGGTGCGCGAAATCCTCGGCGCTGATTTTGACGGACGCATCACTCCCCACTCCTTCCGTCATTATTTTGTTACCACCGTCCTGCGCGCTTCGGGCAACCTGAAACTGGCCCAGGAACTGGCCCGCCACACCAACATCAGCGTAACACAGCGCTACGCCCATTTATCGGATGATGAGTTGGATAAGGGCTATTATGAGATTTTTGACTGACAGGAATTACCTCCCCCAGCGCGGCTGCCAGTCGGAAATGGCGTTGCTCGTCAGGCGTACCAGGTTCGTGCCGTCCGGGCGCATGATGTAAATTTCATTATTGCCGTCGCGGAACGAGGTAAAGGCAATCCAGTTGCCGTCCGGCGACCAGGACGGGCCGAGATTATCGCCTCCGTCGGTGAGTTGAACCAACCCGCTCCCGTCGATGTTGATAACGTAAATATTGCGATTTCCCGTCGGCCCGGCATAAAAGGCCAGTTTGCTGCCATCCGGCGACCATGTGCTGCGTCCGCCCATCTCCGGCAGGTTCGTCACCTGGCGGATGTTCGCGCCGTCGGCGTCCATGACGAACAACTGCCGTGCCCCGGCCCTGGACGAAGCAAAGGCTATCATCGACCCATCCGGCGACCAGGTTGGGTCGATATCGTTCCCGGTCGTAATCGCCCGCGGACTTTTGCCGTTAGCGTTCATCACCCAGATTCCCCGCGAACCGTTGGTAAAGACAATCAGGCGTCCATCCGGCGAGAGTTCGGGAGCGTACAGCGCGCCGATTCCGTTGGTCAGGCGCTCCAGGTCCCGGCCATCGACCCCGATGGAATAAATCTCGAAACTGCCGCTGTGGCGCGACGAGAAATATATCGTCCTGCCGTCCGGCGCAAGCGAGGCGTAAAAAGCGGTTGCATCCAGGAAGGTCAACTGGGTTTGCCCGCTGCCGTCCGCGTTCATCAGGCAAATCTGGTCGATTTGCTTGATGAAGCAGGTGTAGGCGATTTTCCCCATCGGCGGCGAATTATCGAAGAAAGCGGGAAACGGCGAAGGGACGAGGGTTGGCCCAGGGATTTCGGCGGCCAGGACGGGCAGGGTCGGCGTCGGGATGTCGAAACCCGGCGCAGTGACAGCCGGGGCCTGGGTCGCAAAAACCAGGGCCTGAGTCGGCGCGGATGGGTCACCCGCCGCCCTGGGCGGGTTTTGCCACAAGTAGAAGAACACGCCCAGGACGGCGCACAGCAGCACCATCCCGCAGCCTGAGCCGAGCAGGAGCAGCTTGTCGAAAGGGGTAATCAGGTTGTTGCGCGATTTCATCCGTTATCCTGCACCAAAGACCTCGAGCAACTCCGTCTGGGCGCGCGGGGCGATGGTGAGTACATTTTGCTCGATTTTTCGCAGGTGTGCCTCGACAAGCGCCGGGCCGATTCCCTCCGGCGCGTAAACGGTAAAGACAACGTTCTTTGTGCGCGGACTGATTTGGCTGCGCTCGTCCGGCCCATAGATGATGCTGGAAAGGATGCCCGCGCCGTCGGCGATGAACATGTCGCCAGCCTTCAGGGACTGCTCGAACCCGCGCAAGGTCACATAGGTTTCGCCGCCCTGCGCCGCGTTGAGGGTCAGCGGCAGTTGCAATCTATCCAGGTCGTGACCGGCGGTCAGGAGAAGGTCGTCCATCTCGGCCATGAACATGGCCTCGACCAGCGTCGCCACGCCGGGGATGGACTTGCCCTTGAGCAGGATGGATTCCAGCTGTAAATGAACGTGATAGGTCTTCTTGAAGCGTTTGTAATAGGCTTCGTAAGCCTGCAAAACGGGGTGTTCCGCAATTTGGGGGCGTTCCTGCCCGGCAAAACGGGCGCGGATTTCCTCTTCCAGCGCGGCCTTGCGCCTGTCCAGTTCGGCGTGTTTGGGCGGGTTGATGACCCCGCGCATCACCAACACGCCGGCATGTGACTGCGGATAAATATTTTTCCAGCCGTCTGTCAATTGAAGCATTTCTTAATTCTCCGGTTCATTCGCTGGCTTTGAGGTTCTGTGCTGCGCCAGCAGGCTTGCTATGGGTCTCAAGCCCAACCACCACTGCTCCTGCGGACGGTGCTGGTCGGCGTCGATTTCACGCTCGAAGTTTCGCATGTCATGAAACTGGATACTGCCGTCCTTCATGCCCATGAAACTGACAGCAGTTCCATTGCGGGCGCACTCGCCCAACAGCCACTCCACGCACAGGCATCCGAAACGATTGCCCTGGATGCGGTCAAATGGCGACGGGTCGCCTCCCTGCTGCAAATGCCCCAAAATTGCCGGGCGCACATCAAACAGGTCGTGTCCTTCCTCTTCAAACAGGGAACACATGAAGGATGTCGAGTAGATTGCATTGGCATATTCATTGCGAATCATCAATCCCAGCCGTTTGCCAGCCTGGAAGCCGCTTTTCAGCAGTTCTACGTCCTTTTGCAAATCCTGCAGCGAGACACCCTCTTCAGGCAAGTAGACACGCTCCGCGCCGGTCGCCAGGCCGCCCATCAAGGCCAGGTAGCCGCAATGCTGCCCCATCACCTCGACCACGAAACAGCGCCGGGTTGCCCCGGCCGACATTTTAATCTTATCCACCGCGTCCACAATGCTGTTCAGCGCGGTATCGGCCCCGATGCTGAGTTCGGAACCCGGCAGGTTGTTGTTGATGGATGCAGGCAGGCAAACTATCGGGATATTAAATGCCGGGAAGTTGGCGCGGTTGGCCATCATGGCGTGGGCAGTCTGGTAAGCGACCCAGCCGCCAATCAACAGCAGCGCGTCGATTTTGTTGTCTTCAATCACCCGCGCCATGCCATAAAAATCCTTGCCTTTTGGAACCTTACGGTTGGTGCCAAGGACGGAACCTCCCCTCGAAGCCCAACCGCTGACGCTCATCCAGGTCATTTCTTCCACTTCACCGCTGGCCAACCCTTCGAAACCGTTTCGAACGCCAAGCATGGTATGGCCCTGGTCAAGCCCAAAACGAACTGCGGCGCGCACAGCGGTATTCATGCCCGGCGCGGGGGCATCGGCATTCAACACTGCAATACGAAATTTCTTTCGGCCCGCATCGGCGGAATGCGGCAGGGAGCGAACCATCGTCCGCAAGGTTTTGAAAGCATCCGAAAAAGATGCGCTCCGCAACGACATGGCGCGTTCATAATCCTTTTCGGCAATCGCCTTTGCCACGGCCTGGGTTTTCAAGATACTTTCCATCAACGGCAGGCGCGTCATGCGATTGTTCTTGATACCGATGACAACAGGTTCATCTTCAGGGCGTGAGTTCAAAAGTATTTCGACAGCCTCGTAGCCCATCAAAGTGCCCAGGTTGCGGTCGAAAGCGCTGGGCCTTCCGCCGCGCTGGACATGACCCAGCACCGTGACCCGCACTTCCTCCCCGAGCCTTTCCTCGAGGGCCTGCTGCACTTCCGTGCTGCCGATATAGTTTCCATGCCTGTCCTGGGCGCCTTCTGCCAGGATGACGATGCTGTCCCTGCGCCCGGCTTTGCGCCCGGCCCTAAGCCGGTCTGCCATCACATCCTGCCAGTTGTCCACATCCGGCGGCGATTCAGGGATAAGCACCCAATCGGCGCCGCTGGCCAGCGCTCCCATGAGCGCCAGGTAGCCGCAATTGCGGCCCATGACCTTGACCACAAAAGTACGCTGGTGACTGGCCGCAGTGCTGGTGATGGCGTCCATCGCCTCGGTGATGCGATGCAAAGCGGTATCTGCCCCAATCGTCATGTCGGTGCCATGGAAATCATTGTCAATCGAACCGACCAGCCCAACAATCGACAGGTTGGAATGTTCCAGCGCAACCTGCTCCGAAATTGCGCCGCTCTCAGCCAGTTCGGTTACCAGCGAGGGCCATTCCTGCCGAAAAATATTCGCGCCGGTAAGCGAGCCATCCCCGCCAATGACGATTATTCCGGTAATGCCGTGTTTTATCAAATTGAGCGCGGCCTTGCGCCGGCCATCGCGGGTTGTAAACTCTTTCGAGCGCGCCGTGCCGATAACGGTTCCGCCAAACTGCAAGATACCCCCGACAGAGTTCCAGTCCATCCTGCGAATATGCTCCCCGCCTTCGACCATGCCCTGGTAGCCCTCGTAAATGGCGTAGACTTCTGAGCCGCGTTCCAGGGCAGTACGCACAACGGCTCGAACCGCCGCATTCATCCCTTGCGCATCGCCGCCGCTGGTAAAAATCGCTATTTTCTTGTGTGACATTTTTTCCTGCCTTTTGAAAGATATTATCCGCTAGATTTGCTGCGAATGTTTCTCGACATACGCCTCGTAGGCGGCCATCAGGGTTTTCGTCCACTTGCCGGGTATCCCCTGCCCCACCGTCCTGTTATCGATTTTGACGATGGGAACAATGCCGCGCGAACTGCTGCTCAGGAGGGCTTCGCTGAAAGGTTCGTCGAGGTCTGGGGCGCGATACTCGACCTCCAGTCCTGCCCCTCTCGCCAGGCGGATGACGGCGCGGCGCGTGACCCCCAGCAGGATTCCGTTTCGAGATGTAACCAACGCCCCGGCCCGGATAATGTAGAAGTTGCTGGTCATGCCCTCCAAAACGCTTCCGTTTCGGCAAAGCAGGACTTCAAAGATGCCGTTCCTGACCAGTTGGCGCAAATCCGCGCTCGATTGGATGAATCCCGTTGCTTTCAGGCGCGGCGATTGGCGGGCCGTCTCGGCGCTGACGACGTTTACCCCGCGTTGGTAGGTTTCGGGGCTGAGGGGCGTAAACGGCTCGATGGTCACGAAGACAGCCCCGGGTGAGTCCGAGACGGCCAGGGTCAGCCGTACGCGAGACTCGGTCTCCATAGCGGAACAGGTTTCGGCGAGAAAACGCCTCAATTCCGTTTCCGAAACATCGGGCGCAAGGCCCTGCGCGGCTGCCGGCTGGTACAGGCGGTCGAGGTGGGCTTGCAGTCCGAGCACCCTGCTGCCGCCGGAGTATGTGCGAAAAGTGGTGTACAGTCCTTGCGGAAGGCGCTGGCTGGCCTGGTCAAGGCTGGCGGCTTCCAGCGGAACCTGGCGCGCGCCACCGGGAGTCAACTGGTAGGTTTTCATGATTAAATCATACTCGCTTCGGCTATAATTTGCCATTGATTTGCGGAGCGAAAATCGGGAGATTTTCGCGCTGTGTTCCTGCTCCAAAGTCAGGAGACTTTGGAGTCCGTTTTTTGGAGAAAAATGCCCGTTTTACAGAACCTCCTCGATTTTTACCGCGACCGCGAATATTTCAGCAACCTGCTGAAAATTGCCCTGCCGATTAGCCTGCAAAGCCTGGTGATGTCTTCGCTCAACATGGTCAATGTGGTCATGATAGGCCAGTTGGGCGAAACCAAACTGGCGGCGGTCGGCCTGGCCGGGCAGATTTTCTTCCTGGTCAACCTGGTTTTGTTTGGCGTGGCCAGCGGCGCGGCCATGTTTACCGCCCAATTGTGGGGCAAGGGTGATGTGCCGAACATCCGGCGCGTGCTGGGGCTTTCACTCAAACTGGGGCTGGCCGGGGCCGGGATTTTCTGGGCGTTGGCGGTTTTCGTGCCCGAAACGGCTCTGCGTTTCTACACTGAAGACCCGGCGGTGATTGCCCTGGGCGTCGATTTCCTGAAAATTTTCGGCTGGTCGTACCCGTTCTTTGCCGTGACCTTTGCCTACGCCTTCGTGCTGCGCTCGACCGGCAACGTTCGCCTGCCCATGTTTGTGACGATTTTTACCCTGGTCTTGGATGTCATCCTGGCTTACGGTCTGATTTTCGGCAACCTGGGCATGCCGAGGCTGGAAGTCGAAGGCGCGGCCTGGGCGGGCCTGATTGCCAGGATTTTCGAAACCGGGCTGATACTGACGGCGGTTTACTGGAAGAAGTCGAACCCGGCAGCCGCCAGTCTGCGGGATATTTTTGAGTTCGACTGGGCTTTTACGGTCAGCGTCATGAAACCTGTGCTGCCGGTAATTGCCAACGAGATTCTCTGGTCTCTGGGCATTACCACCTATTTCGCCATCTATGCGCGGGTTGGCACCGATGCTGTTGCGGCAATTAATATCGTCGGCGCAATCGACCAGTTGGCCTTTGTGGCCTTTATTGGCATGGGCAATGCCACCGCCATCCTGGTCGGCAACCTGATAGGCAAGGGCGATAAGGAAATGGCCTTCCGCTATGCTGGGCGTTCGCTTGGCCTGCAAATTTCGGCGGGGGTGCTGGTCGGCTTGCTGGTGGCCCTGTTCGCCGATGGGATTTTTGGCCTGTACAATGTTTCGCCCAACGTCATCGAGAACGCCAGGGCGGTGCTGCTGATTATGGCCGCGGCAGTCTGGCTCAGGGCGGCCAACATGGTGATGATTGTCGGCATCCTGCGCGCCGGGGGCGACACCCGCTTCTCGCTGGCCCTGGATGGGCTGGTTATCTGGTTCGTTGGCGTTCCGCTGGCGGCCCTGGCGGCCTTCTCGTTTGGCTGGCCCGTGTACCTGGTTTACCTGATGGCCCTGAGCGAGGAACTCACCAAATTTGTCTTTAGCCTGTGGCGTTTCTTCTCGCGCAAGTGGATTAACGACCTGGCGGAGACCATCGAATAAAAAAAGAGCGGCAGGTGGAATGGGTTAAAACTCCGTCTGCCGCTCTTTTTGCTGCATTTCTCAGGGTTGGATGGCTTTGTAGAATTTCTCCTCGCCGTTTTCAAAATACAAGATGTTAAGCGGTTTAACCGGGTCACCGTTGGTGACGAAATCAATCGGCCCGGAAACGCCGATATACTGCGGCAGGCTGTAAAGCCCGTCACGGATGGCCGCCGGGTCAAACGACCCCTGCTGCTCGATGGCGGCAAAAATCATCTGGAAGGCATCGTAGGTCAGCCCGGCAGCGTCCAAAGGGGGAACGTTATAAAGGCTTGTATAGTCGCTCACAAAAACCTGGTTTTGGGGCGTGGTCACTTTAGGCGAGTAGGTTGTGCTGGCATAAGCTCCCTCGAAGGCCGGCAGGTTCACCAGGCTGGCAGGATTCCAGCCGTCGCCCCCGAGCAGCACCCCGGCATAGCCCATTTTGCGCAGGCTGCCAGCCTGGAAAATCGCTTCCGCCGGATAAACCGGCAGGAAAACCAGGTCAGGGTTGGCGTCGATGATGCGCCTGAACTGGGCATCCATATTCCAGTCGCCCGCCTGGAAGGCCTCAGATGCGACCACCTCCCCGCCCAGGTTTGAAAAAGTCGCGCCAAAGAACAACCCCAGGTCATTCGAGTAGGTATCGCTGCTGTCGTAGAGTACCGCAACCCGGCGGGCGCGCAGGTCGTCATAGGCCAATCTTGCCAGCGACTCTGCCTGGAAGGTGTCGGTAAACGCCATTCGGAAGATAAAACGACGGTTCTCGGTCGTGCGCGGGTTGGTGGAGGTACCGCTAACCAGCGGGACGCCAGCCTCCTCGGCAATTTGGGCGGCGGCAATCGCGTCGCCGCTGTACTGCGGGCCGACAATGACAACAACGCCGTGCTCGCTAATCAGGCGGCGGGCGGCATCGACAGCCTGGGCGACGCCGTTCTCGATGGGGATGACCACCAGTTCCACCGGGTGCTGCCGCCCGGCAACGCGCAATCCGCCGCGCTCGTTGATTTGCCGCACGGCAAGTTCGGCGCTGTTGAGGGTCGGCGTGCCGGAAGATTCAATCGTGATGCCGTCCCCTTGCAGGTAGGCAATCAAACCAATACGAACAGGCTCTTCCTGCACAGTCCCGCAGCCAGAAAGCAGCCCCCCCACCCCAATTAAGACAAGCATTGCCAGACTCAAAAGACGTTTCATCGCACACTCCTTTTGCTTTGTATGGATTTTACACGAGCATTGGCCCAATTCTCACTACAATTTCGTTATCTTGCAATTGATTCCTTGACAATATCGCCAGCCCGATGATAAACTGTTCAGCGTTAATCTAATTCTTAAGAAAAGGAGGCGTACTTCATGAGTAATTTCATCTTCAAAACCCCTGCCCGCGTTCGTGTTTTCGGCAGCCCCGTTTTGATTCCTTCTCGAAGTGCGCCTGTTGACCAGTAAAGTCAACCCTGTCTCGTGTTTTGACCGTGTGCGCACCATCGCACACGGTTTTTTTGTCTTTATATGTTGCCAAGGAAATAAAAAAAATGAACATCACCGCACCCAATCCCGTATCCCTGTTTGACCTGCGCCAGACGTTAACGCCCAATCGCTTGCTGGGCATCTGGCGGATTTTAAGCGGCTACCACTGGACTTATGCCGGGGCTACCGCAAGCCTGGCGGTTTCTGCGCTGGCAAAAACCGCCACCCTGTTCCTGCTGCGTTACTTTGCCGACATCATCGGCGGGGATGCCCAACCCCTGGCGGTCGGCGCGCAACAGACATACATCTATATCGGCCTGGGCTTTATCGGCTTGGCGCTCTTCGAAGGCAGTTTCTCCTTCCTTTCAGGACGGCTGGCGGCTTATACCGCCGAATCGGCCACCAGGCGGGTGCGCGACTTCCTCTTCGACCACATCCAGCGTTTGAGTTTCACCTATCACGGCCAGACGCCGACGGGTGACCTGATAGAGCGCTGCACCTCCGATGTGGACGCCCTGCGCCGCTTTATCAGCGAACAATCCATCGGTGTCGGACGCATCGTGCTGCTCTTTGTCATCAACCTTGTCGCCATCCTGACCTTGAATGTGGCGCTGGGTCTGGTCTCGATTATCGTCATCCCCTTCATCCTGATTGTTTCGGTCTGGTTCTTCAAGAAAGTAACCGCCGCTTACGAAAAATACCAGGAACAGGAAGCGGTGCTTTCGACAACCTTGCAGGAAAACCTGACCGGGGTGCGCGTGGTCAAGGCCTTTGCGCGCCAGGAATATGAAAAAGGCAAGTTCGAGAAAGACAACTGGGAGAAGTTCCTGCGCGGCAAACTGCTGTTGCTGCTGCACTCGCTCTTCTGGCCGCTTTCAGATATCGTCCTGAGCCTGCAAATGCTGGGCGGCTTCATCTTTGCCGCCTTCCTGGTGATTGATGGAACCATTACGGCGGGCACGTATATCGCCTATGTCGGGCTGGTGGTCTGGCTTATCTGGCCCATCCGCAACCTGGGACGCCTGATTGTGCAAACCTCGACCGGCCTGGTTTCGTATGGCCGCCTGATGGACATGGTCAAGCAGGAGCAGGAACCTTTGAGCGAGGGCAAATTCCAGCCGGATGGCCCGGCCAAGGGTGAACTGGTCTTCGACAAGGTCTGCTTTGAGTACGAAAAAGACCTACCAGTGCTCAAAAACATCTCATTCAGCCTCAAGCCCGGACAGGTGGTTGCGCTCATCGGCTCGACCGGCTCCGGCAAGACCACCCTGGTCAACCTGCTGCCGCGCTTCTACGACTACACCGGCGGCTCGCTCAAACTGGATGGCGTGGAATTGAAGGATTACCCACGCGAGTACCTGCGCAGCCAGGTCGGCATCGTCGAACAGGAACCCTTCCTGTTCAGCCGCTCCATCCGCGAGAACATCTCCTACGGGGTCGGGCGCGCGGTTACGGACGAGGAAATCGAACGCGCCGCTGCCGCCGCTGCCGTGCACGATGTCATCCTGGGCTTCCCGGATGGGTACAAGACCCTGGTCGGTGAAAAGGGCGTGACCCTTTCCGGTGGGCAGAAACAGCGCGTGACCATTGCCCGCACCCTGCTCAAGAACCCGCGCATCCTCATCCTGGACGATTCGACCTCCAGCGTGGATACCGAAACCGAAGCGGACATCCGCCAGGCGCTCAACGAGTTGATGGAGAATCGCACGACCTTCATCATTGCCCATCGCATCCAGTCGGTGATGAAAGCCGACCTGATTCTCGTGCTCGACAAGGGCGAAATTGTCCAGGCCGGCACGCACGACGAACTCGTCACCCAGGAGGATGGCATTTATCGCAAGATTTATGACATCCAGACGCGGGTGGACGACGAACTGGCAAGTGAAATTGCATCTGTTTAATGCAGAATGCTGAATGCTGAATAACGTCTAACGATTTGAAAATTCTGCATTCTTCATTCTGCCTTCTAAATTTGGAGACACCATGAGTGACGACCTTATCGAAATCGAAGAAGAAGAATATACCAGCCAGCTGACTGGCCCGGTGCTGCAACGCATCGTCGGGCTGCTGCGCCCGCACTGGAAGCACACCCTCGGGTTTGTGCTCGCCATCCTGCTGACCTCTGCACTGGACGGCGCGTTTACTTATATCAACAAGGACATCATCGACAAGGGTATTGCCCTGGGCGACCGCGCGGTGGTCTGGAACCTGGCGATTCTGTACGGCGTGTTTGCCCTGATTAAATCGGGCTTTGTGTTCCTGTTCATCTACTTGGCCGGCATCCTGGGCGAGCGCATCCAGTATGACTTGCGCAAGATGCTCTTCAACCACTTGCAGGAACTCTCGCTGTCGTACTACTCGCAAAACGCGGTCGGGCGCCTGATGGCGCGTGTGACCTCCGACACCGTCAAAGTTTCAGACCTGATGACCTGGGGCCTGCTCGACATCACCTGGGCAATTACCAACATCATCACCTCGGTGGTCTTCATGCTCATCATCAACTGGCGGTTGGCGCTGATTGTGATGGCAATCATCCCCATCCTGGTGGTGATTGCGGTGCAGTTCCGCAAGCGCATCCTGGTCGAGTTCCGCAACTCGCGACGCGCCAACTCGAAGATTACCGGCGCGTACAACGAAAACATCCAGGGCGTGCGCGTGGTCAAGGCCCTCGGGCGCGAAGACGAAAACACTCGCGAGTTTCAGGTGCTGACCGGCAACATGTACAAGGCCTCGTATCGCGCGGCCTGGCTCTCGGCGCTCTTCCTGCCGGTGGTGCAGATTATCTCGGCGGTGGCGCTGGGCGGAATCATCTGGTACGGCGGAATCCAGTCCGAAATCGGGCTGCTGACTGTCGGTGGTATCCACGCCTTCGTCTCGTACCTGACCTTCATGATGTGGCCCATCCAGGACCTGGCGCGTGTCTATGCCGAAATGCAGCACTCGGTTGCCTCGGCGGAACGCATCTTCAAACTGGTGGACACCCCGCCGGAAGTACACAACAAGCCCGACGCCCTGAGCGCCGAGACCCTGCTGGGCGAAATTGAGTTCGACCACGTCCACTTCTACTATGAAGACCGCAAGCCAGTGCTGACGGATTTCACCCTCAAGGTCAAGCCAGGCGAGACGATTGCCCTGGTCGGGCCGACCGGCGGCGGGAAATCGACCATCGTCAACCTGCTGTGCCGCTTCTACGAACCGACCGAAGGCCGGATTCGTATCAACGGGCATGACTATACCGATTACACCCTGCAAAGCATCCACAGCCGTATCGGCATCGTGCTGCAAACCCCGCACCTGTTCAGCGGAACCGTGCGCGAGAACATCCGCTACGGGCGGCTGGAAGCCTCAGACGCGGAAATCGAAGAAGCCGCGAAAATCGCCGGGGCGCACGACTTCATCCTGACCCTGCCGAAGGGTTACGAGGAAAACGTCGGCGAAGGCGGCAACCTGCTCTCGGTCGGGCAAAAGCAGCTCATCAGCCTGGCCCGCGCCGTGCTGGCCCGCCCGGAACTCTTCATCATGGACGAGGCCACCTCCAGCGTGGACACGCTGACCGAGGCGCTCATCCAGAAAGGCATGGACGCGCTGATGGAGGGCCGCACTTCCTTCGTCATCGCCCACCGTCTTTCAACCATCAAGCGCGCCGACCGCATCCTGGTCATCGAGGCCGGCAAGATTGCCGAACAGGGCACGCATGCCGAATTGCTGCGTCAGCGCGGACATTACTACCGCCTGTACACCCAGCAGTTCAAGCAGGAGCGCGAACTGCAATACAGCGCCGCGGCCATGGTTCCGGCGATTAAGTAACACCCTTCTGCAAGTTTTTGTATAAAGAGAGCGCGCGGCAAATGCCGCGCGCTCTCTTTTACTGGGAATATGACAAACATCACGGAAGAAAATCCTTGACAAAAAATAGTAATGTGTTTACTATTTAATGATTGCGGACATACCCTGCCCGCAAGAAAGGAGCGCACATCATGCAACTTACCCTGCGCCTTGCGTGGCGCAACGTCTGGCGGCAACGCCGAAGGACTCTCATCATCGCCCTTGCCATGGGCGTGATGATGTCCTTGCTGGTGCTTTACGACGGCCTGATTGGAGGTTTCGAGCAGGCCATTTACGGCAACGCCATCCAACTGCTGGGCGGCAACATCCAGGTTCACGCGCCGGGCTACAACGAAAAAGTCGGGCGCAAGCCGCTGCTTCCGCTTGCCGACCCGGATGCGCTCATCCGCGCTGCTGAAAATCATGCCGACGTAGTCGCAGCCTCCAGGCGCATCGTCACCGGCGGGCTGGTCACCAACCGCGCCGGGGCCTTTGCCGTCTCGATTATCGGCGTGGAAACGGACAAGGAAGCCCGTATCAGTCCCGTGGCGCAAAACATCACCTCCGGGCGCTACCTGAACCCCGATGACGGCGACCTGATTGTCATCGGGCAAGGACTGGCAACCGCCATGGACCTGGCAGTCGGCGACCGCATCACCATGGTCGCCAGCTCGACCCGCGAACAGACCCGCCAGCGCACCATGACAGTGATTGGCATTTACGACGTCGGCGTGCCAAGCGTCGAAAAAACCACCATTTACCTTTCCCTGCTCGAAGCCCAGCAACTCCTCGGGCTGGAAGGCCAGGCGACCGAGGTGGTCGTTTCGCTCAAGCAAATCGGACAGGAAGCCGGCGTGGTCAACTACCTGAACAGCAGCGTAAGCGGCTACGAAGTGGATACCTGGATTAGTTCCTTCCCCGAACTCAAAGAGACAATGGACATGAAAACCTCGGTCATGGGCATTTTCGGGGTCATCATGCTGTGCGTGGCCGCAATTGGCATCCTCAATTCGCAAATGATGGCTGTCTTCGAGCGCACCCGCGAAATTGGGGTACTCGGCGCGTTGGGAATGAAACCCGGCAGGATTATGCTCCTGTTCCTGCTCGAAGGCACGCTGATTGGGGTGATGGGCGCGGTCATCGGGGCCATTTTGGGCACGATTATCAACGGACTGATGGCCTATTTCGGCATCGACTACGGCAGTTTCGCCGACCTGACGGAGTACACCGCCCTCATCACCGGGCGCATCCACTCGCAAATGGTGCCGATGAAAGTGCTGCAACACGGCATTACCGTGCTGGTCATTGCCACCCTGGCCGCCTTCCTGCCCGCCCGCGATGCCTCCCGCCGCGAACCGGCGACTGCGCTCCACCATGTATAGGAGGCGCTCATCATGATGAATCTTTTCAAACTCGCACTTCTCAACCTCGGACGCCACCGCCGCCGCTCGGCCCTTTCCGCGCTGGCCCTGGCAATTTCCCTGACACTGCTCCTCTTCATGGCCGCCTTCTTCAAAGGCGAAATGCGCAGCGCGATGGAAGATACACTGCGGCTTGGCAGCGGCCACCTGCGCGTCAGCGCATCCAACTATGAGCCGGAAAAACTGAGCGTTTCGTGGGAATACCTCATCGAAAACCCGCAGGAATTGTCTGCGCAGATTGCCAGCCTCGAACAGGTCAAATTTGCCACCCCGCGCCTCGCAGCCAGCGGAATTGTCACCATTGGCAACGACTCGACGGGGGTACAAATCCTCGGCGTTGACCCGGCATCTGAAGCCAACGAACCCTACCAATTGGTCTCGGGCACGTTCCCTGCCGCCGATGACCGCAGCGGAGTCGTCATCGGCTATCCGCTGGCCGAATCATTTGGCCTGCAAGTCGGCAGCCAGATTAATCTGCTGGTCAACACCGCCGAGGGCAGCGTGGACGAACAGCCCTTCATCGTGCGCGGAATCTTCACCACCGGTTCCAGCACCTACGACAAGGGCATCGTCCTTCTGCCGCTCGACAAAGCCCAGGCCTTCTCCGGCGCGACCAACCGCGCCAGTTTCATCTTTGTCATGCTCCACGACCGTGAGCAGTCTGAAGCCGTTGCCGCTGCCATCACCGGCGCGGCCTATAAGGTGGAAACCTGGCAAAAGATGAACGAACTGCTGGTGCTGATTAATGACTTTTCCAACGCCTACATCATGTTCCTCAACCTGCTCATTCTGGGCGTTACCGTTACAGTCATCGTCAACACCATGCTCATGGCCGTCTTCGAGCGCACGCGCGAAATTGGCATTCTCTCGGCCCTGGGCATGAAAGGCCGCCAGATAATCGCCCTCTTCCTGGCCGAAGCCGCGCTGCTTGCCCTGGGCGGCGTCGCGGTCGGATTGCTGGCAGGGTCGGCCCTGTCGCTCTATTTTGGCGAGGTAGGCATCTATTTTGGCGATATTGGCGTCAGCGGCATGATTATGGGCGACCGCATTTACACCTACCTGACCCTCGAAGACACGGTCAACCTGACCATCACCGCCTTCATCGTCACCTTGCTGGCATCCTATTACCCCGCCCGCATCGCCTCGCGCATGGAACCCGTCGAAGCCCTCAGGGCTGAAAAATAAAAACCTAACCCCCTCCGGCCCGCTTCGCAGGGCCACCTCCCCCATTTTCCGCGAATTTCAGCGGAAAATGGGGAGGCCGGGAGGGGGCAGTTAAGGAGAAACAACCATGGAAGTCGCAAAAGTTGAAAACGTAACCCGCATCTACAAAATCGGCGATGTCGAAACCAAAGCCCTCGGCGGGGTCAGTCTGGGCATCGAAAACGGTGAATTCACCGCCCTGGTCGGCCCCAGCGGTTCGGGCAAAACCACCCTGCTGCAACTCATCGGCTGCCTCGACCAGCCCACCAGCGGCTCGGTCTGGGTCAACGGCAACGACGTCACCCGTCTCAACCGCAACCAGCGCGCCGACATCCGCAAGGGCCACATCGGGTTCATCTTCCAATTCTTCGCCCTCATCCCGACCCTGACCGCCTACGAAAACATCGAAATGCCGCTGCTGCTCAATGGTCACAGCGCAAAAGAACGCCACGAGCGCGTCATGGAACTGCTCAAAGCCGTAGACCTGCTCGACCGCGCCAAAAACCGCCCCGACCAGATGAGCGGCGGCCAGCAGCAGCGCGTCGCCATCGCCCGCGCCCTGGCCCCCAACCCGGCCCTCATCCTGGCGGACGAACCGACCGCCAACCTCGACAGCGCCAATGGCGAACAGGTCATGGAAATCATGACCCGCCTCAACAAAGAAACCGGCGTCACCTTCGTCTTCGCCACCCACGACCCGCGCGTCATCAAATACGCCCGCCGCGTCGTCACCCTGCGCGATGGGTTGATTGTGGCGTAATGCGTAGGGGCGATTCGCGAATCGCCCCTACTAAAACAAAAACCAATGAAAACCAAAATCCTACCCATCTTTTTATTGATAGCCCTGGGCCTCTCGGCCTGCTCGGGGCTGACTCCCGCGCCCACGCCGATTCCGACCCTGGTGCTTGGTTCCGGCGCAGACTCCCCCGCGCCTGCCTCGCCGTCACACAGCGGAGTCGTCGCTTCGGGCTTCGTCGTCCCCGCCGAAGACGCCGCGCTGGCCTTCGGCATGGCCGGGCGCATCAGCCTGGTTCACGTTGCGGTTGGCCAGGCCGTCAAAGCGGGAGATGTCCTGCTCGAGCTGGAAAACACCGCCCTGCAAATCGAACTATCCCAGGCCGAACGCGCCCTCCGGGAGTTGACCTCCCCGGCAGCCGTAGCCGCCGCCGAACAGGCGCGCGCCAACGCCCAAAAGGCCCTCGAAGACGCCAAAAACGAGGTCGATGCCCTGCAATATCGCCGCGCTTCCGAAACGCGCCTCGACAACCTGCAAGCCGAAATCGACCTGGCCAACCGCGCCCTCTCCCTGGCGCAAGACGCCTACAAACGCGTCTCCAGCCTGCCCGACGGCGACACCCGCAAGGCGACCGCGCTCTACAACATGACCCAGGCCCAGTTGCGCGTCAACGCCCTCAACGCCGAATACAACTGGCTGACCGGCACGCCCAACGAAACCGACGCCGCCATTACCCGCGCCAACTACGAGGCCGCCCAGGCCGCCTTGCAGGAATCCGAGTGGTACCTGCTGGCGCTCAAGGACGAAACCCTGCCGTCCGAAGCCAGCGGCCCGCAACTGGCCGCGCTCGAATCGGCCCGCAGCGCTCTGGCGCTCATCCGCCAGCGGCTCGAAGCCACCCGCCTGCTGGCCCCCATCGACGGTGAAATCGTCGCCGTCGAACTGGTGGCCGGGGAATACGCCCAGCCCGGTCTGCCGGTCGTCTTCATCAGCAATGTGCGCGAGTTGCAGGTGCAAACCAGTGACCTGAGTGAGCGCGACGTGGTCAGGGTGGCGGTCGGCCAATCGGTCAGCGTCTTCGTCAAGGCCCTGGGCGAGACCGTCAACGGCGAGGTCGTCCGCATTTCGCCGGTAGCCACCACCCTGGGCGGCGACGTGGTCTACCAGACCACCATCCGCCTCGACAAGCCTTACCCCGAATCCCTGCGCGCCGGCATGAGCGTGGATGTGCGTTTTGGGGAGTAATATTCCCGGCGAATCAAAAAAGCGCGGAAGTTTTCATCCGCGCTTTTTGATTCGAGGCATTACGTTCAGGCCGCCAGCCCGTCAAGGAAGGCCATATCTTCTGCCGTCAGTTCCAGGTCGAGCGCGGACAGGTTCTCAGCCTGGTGCTGCGGATTGAACGAGGTCGGGATGGCAATCACCCTCGGCTGGCGCGCCAGCCAGGCCAGCCCAATTTGGAAGGGCGTGCTGCCTTTCTCGCGGGCAAAGTCGGCCAGTTTCTGGCCCTTGAAAAAGCGGCTCTTGACCGGCGAATAAGCCGTCAACAGGATGTCGTTCTGCTGGCAATAGCCCAGCACGCCGTTCTCGACATACGAACGGTCGGGAATGCTGTACGGAACCTGGTTGGTCAGCAGTGGGGTTTCACACAGAGACTGGGCTTCTTTGAGCAGTTTCAGTTTAAAGTTGCTGACGCCCAAATGCCGCACGCGGCCCTCGCGCACGAGTTGGTTGAGGGCGCGGAAAGTTTCCGGCAGGTTCATCTCCCGCGTCGGCCAGTGGATGAGATACAAATCGAGCGTTTCCATGCCCAGGCGTTTCAGGCTGGCCGCGCACGAGCGCAGCACACCCTCATAGTGCAGATGCTCCTGGCTGACCTTGGATGTGATGAAAAAGTCCTCGCGCGGCAGCCCGGATTCGCGCACGGCTTGCCCGAGCAGTTCTTCCGAATGCCCGGCGGCGTAATACTCGGCGGTGTCGAAGTGACGATAGCCCAGTTCGATGGCCGAGTGCAGCGCCGCCAGCGAACGTCCGTCTTCGTCCGGCCGGGCCGTGCCTTCGCCGCCAATCGTCCAGCAGCCAAAGCC